>CAZPSE010000001.1:0-6865 GCA_964589575.1 uncultured Gammaproteobacteria bacterium
AAAACCAGTGTTATGCATTGGACGAAGTTAAACTTTTTACCATGCTCTAGTTAGTCGATCAGGGCTTCCCTAAAGAATGTAGGTACACAAAATTGCAGGAGCATAATGCTCCTGCAATCCTGGATACCAACGTCCTTGTTGGCAAAATGGCTGTTTTTAAGAGGAAATTATGAGTAAAACGTTACCGCCAAAAGAACAACAAATTGTCATGATGCATGGCTCATTAATTATTAACGTAGTTAATGCCGTCGCGCACCCGGCATTGCAAAACGAGTTAAAGCGTAATTTACAAGTCGCTAAAGAAAAAGGTTGGGGTGACTTGACTAACATTGTTTTAAAAATATTAGCTGGCGATAGAAATGAAAATTTATTAAAAGCTGTCGATGAAGAAGATCAAGTCATCATCCGCGCCATTTTAATGGGCATACAAAACCCAGACACCTTACCAAAAGTAGATGAAAAAGCTGACGGTAGTATAGCCGCACCGGGTTTAGCGGCAATGATTCAGGCCGCAGCCACAGGTGATGTGCAAGCGTTACAAGCATTGGGTGGCATGGCGCAACAAATGGCCACCGTGGGAGGGGAGATGGCGCGTGTTGGCACACTGTTTAAAAAGATGATTGACGGTGAGCGTGACCCCGATATTTTAACTAAGGGGATGGGCGCACAGTCTGAAAGTTTAACCTTGGCGATATTAGATGAGTTGAATAAAAGCATTATTCATTAAGTTTTAAAAAAGCTTAATCAACCGCTGGCAACTCAATCCAAAAAAGGCTGCCTTCGTTAAAGGTACTTTCGCAACCAATTTGCCCCGCCATTTTATGGATAAGGTTTTCGGTAATACTTAAACCTATTCCCGTACCTTCTACCGTTTTATCATCACTAAAACGTGTAAAAGGTTGAAACACTTGGCTCATATCTTTTTCTGCAATGCCAATGCCTTTATCGACAACTTCTATGCGTATAAAACCATCCACTTTATAACAGTTTAAGTAAATATCATGCCCTTTATTGCCACTGTATTTAATGGCGTTTGATAATAAATTAAGTATACATTGCCTTAGTTTTTGTTTATCTACAAACACATAGTGGCTTTCATCATCTAAAGAGCTAACTAATGCTAAATTTGCATTGTCTGCTAGCGGAGACATTAAATGAATGCATGAAATGCACAGTTTTTGCGCATTTATTTTTTCTAATTTTAACTCAATACTTTGTTTGTCAAGTTTGGCTAATTCTAAAATTTCGTTTATTTGTGTAAGCAATATATTGCCCGCACTGTAAATTTCTTGAAGGTGTTCTTTTTGAGCGGGCGTAACATTGTCATCAATGCTCAACAGCTCGGTAAAGCCTAAAATAGCATTCATTGGGGTGCGTAAGTCATGGCTCATACGTGATAAAAACTCAGACTTTATATTTTTAGCTTTTATTGCGTTTTCTTTAGCTTCAATCAACTCCAACTCATTTTTTCTTCGCTCAGACAAATCTTGAACAATAGCAATACCACCATCAATATTGCCATTAATGTCGCGGATGCCAGCAAATTGAATAACTAAATGTTTGTAAACCTCTTCTTTTCGCATCCAGTAGTCGCCTTCAAAGTAACCCGAACCTTTGCTTAGTGAATCTTTTAATGCGGTTTTAACTTTATCGTCTCGAATCGTATCGAATGATTGCTTGCCAATGTATTGGTTTGTGGGTGACAAGGTTAAATTTGAAAATGCAGGGTTGATACTTAAGCAAACGCCGTTTTGGTCGTAGTGAATGATGCTAACAGGCGCGTTTTCAAATAATTGTTGGTAAATTTCTTGTTTTAACTGAATGGTTTTTTTATCAATTTCGGCTTGCAATTGCAAGCGAATACTGTTGCTGTGGTCTTTGTTTACTCGGTAAGCGTTAACTAAAACAAAACCCATATAAGTGCCTAGTAAAACGGCGATAAAGTTATTATTGCTCTCGACAAGCCAATAATAATAAACGGTTGGCATTAGTATAATTGGCACATAAAGGTAAATGGTTAATTTATGATAACTTAGGCTGGTAACAGCAGACGATGCGATGCCTGCAATAGTTAATACAATGATTATTTGTTGTTCTAGCTTTTCTGGCAAAATTAGGAAAACCATCGAACCAAAAATAGCGGCGGTTATGGTGGCAGATTGCGTGGCTAAAAAGTGCCAAAGAACAATGTTTTGGGTTGAGAAGTTTCTTTTTGAAAATGCAAAATAAACAATGGCACCATTTAATACCGCAACGGACATTAACCCAGCCCATAAAAACAGCTTTTTATGATCGACCCAATCCCAATGCAAATAAGATATTAAAACAATAAGCAATACAATTAAACTTAACGACTCGGGGATGGTTTGGTAGTGGCGTTTTAGTTTTTCTAATTGAACGTTAAAGGCCAATTGCTGGTTTATTTTAGTCATATATTTAAGGCAACTTTAAAAACAATTATGCGCCTATTTTAAGGCAATTCATTGTGCCGCTACTCGCTGCTTTATCCAGCCTAAGGCTTTGTTTATGCGATCAATGGTGCGCGCTTTACCCATCATTTTTAACGTAATGGCTAAAGACGGAGAAAAACCAGCACCACATAATGCCACCCGTAGTGGCATGCCTAATTTACCCATGCCAATGTCTAAAGTAGACAGTGTAGTATCGACAGCTGTTTGGCAATGTTCTTCGTTCCAGTCATCTATTTTGGCTAAATGGTTGTTTAATTCAAGCAAGGGGTCGACGGCTGCGGCCTTTAAATGCTTCTTGGCAGCCTTTTCATCATAGCTATCAAAATCTTTATAATAAGGGGTAATGGCATCGGCCAGTTCTATTAGTGTTTTGCTTCGTTCTGCAAAATGTTTTAGTATCTCGGCAAACTCACAGCCATTGCTAAGGTGTATGTGGCGTTCATCTAAAAAAGTTTGTAGGTGAGGTAAAAGTGCGTTGGCACTCATGGTTTTTATATAATGCTGATTAAGCCAAAGCAGTTTTTCTGTATTAAATGCAGACGCGGCGGCGTTAACGTTGTTTAAATCAAAGTGCGCTATCATTTCATCTACACTAAAAATTTCTTGGTCACCATGTGACCAACCCAAACGCACCAAATAGTTGATAAGGGCATGGGGTAAAATGCCATCTTGTTGGTATTGTAAAACGCTAACAGCGCCATGGCGTTTAGACAAACGTTTGCCATCGTCGCCCAATATCATCGGTAAATGGGCGTATACGGGTAAGGTTGCGTTTAAGGCGTTTAATATATTAATTTGCCTTGGGGTATTGTTAATGTGATCATCGCCACGTACTACATGGGTAATACCCATGTCCCAATCGTCTACCACTACGGTAAAGTTATAGGTAGGTGTACCATCACCACGGGCAATAATTAAATCATCAAGCTCAGCATTATTAATGGTTATTGTGCCTTTAACTTGGTCTTGCCAACTTACCGCACCGTCATTGGGGTTTTTAAAACGAATAACCGCGTTGTTGCCAGCTGGGTGGTTGGCATTGCTACAACAACCGTCATACTTGGGTTTGAGTTTATTTTTTCGCTGTTGCTCTCTAACTTTTTCCAAACGTTCACGGCTACAAGTGCAATAGTAGGCACTATTTTTATCTAACAGTTGTTGTGCAACCTCTTTGTATCGGTCAAACCGTTGGGTTTGATAAATAGGCCCTTCGTCATAATCTAAGTCAACCCACTTCATGCCCTCTAAAATGGCATCAACCGACGCTTGAGTTGAACGTTCTAAATCGGTATCTTCAATGCGCAAAACAAATTGCCCGTTATGTTTTTTTGCATATAACCAAGAAAAAAGAGCGGTTCTAACACCACCAATATGTAAATAACCTGTTGGGCTGGGCGCAAATCGAGTTTTAATCATTAGATATAAAAAGAATAGAAAAAAGAACAGTTTAACTTATTGTTCCGCATTGTGTAATGAATCAGAAGCTAATGAATTAAAGTTCTCTCTAAGGGTAAATTGGTAGGACATTGAGGCAATTTATGCTAACCTCAACTTAACAAATATTAAACTATAAATTTATGATGGAACAATATAATTGGCAATCTTTTGGGCTAACTCACGTAGGTTGTGTACGTAAAAATAATGAAGATAAGTTAAAAGATATTTCCAAACAAGGGTTGTGGATTGTCGCCGATGGAATGGGCGGCATGTCTTTTGGTGAAAAAGCCAGTGAATATGTAGTGAACGCATTTTTTGGTTTTGAACGCCACACTACATTAGCAGAAAATATAGACGATTTAGAAAATAGAATTGTAAAAGCCAATTATAAATGCCGTTCTAACGCGTCCGTTAAAAACGGCAAAGTGATGGGCAGTACCGTAGTCGTGTTGTTTTTTTGGAAAGACAAAGCCATTGTTTTATGGGTTGGTGACAGCCGTATTTACCGAATGCGTGATCATAATCTTGAACAATTAACAACCGACCACAGCTTGGTGCAAGAGATGGTCGAGTTTGGTCAACTAAGTAAGGCAGAGGCAGAATTTCACCCTCAATCTAATATTATTACTCGCGGCGTGGGTATTGACGACGAAATTTATATCGATATGGAATATTTTTCGCTTCAGTCAGGTGATCGTTTTGTATTGTGTTCAGACGGTTTAAATAAACATTTAATGGATCACGAAATAGCAGTGCCTTTACATAATAAAAATATTGAAGAAACCACTCAAAAACTAATCGATATGAGTTTAAGTGGTGGCGGTGGCGACAATGTGACTATAATCTTAGTGGATGTAACGAATAAAAATGCTTAAAAAATCACTACTAAGACAATCTGCTCAAAAATATGCTACTGGCAATATTAAAAAAAGCGACTATCTTTTGTACAGAAAAGACTTGTTAGATGCGATTGACAATAACCAACCATTACCCAAAATACCTAAAGATTGGCTAAGTTATCAAGGCAGTGGTACGAACCCAGAACTGCAAACACTCATGACACAAATGCACGAAATGGATGAAACTGCTAGCGATGTTGAAAAACCCAATAAAACCAAAATTGTTATTGTTGGCGTAATGGCTTTTGTTTTATTACTGGTTAGTGTCTTTTTTTTATTTAATGACGAAACCGAAGAGCCTGCAACACCAAAAGCTGTAACAGAAATGAGCAATCAAGTTGATAATGTTTTTATTGTAAATAGCCGTAAAATTATTGCTAAAAAGCAATGGATAAACCTAGAAGTTGAATTAATTACGGGTCAATGGTCTAACTTAACTCAAATTCAAAAAACAGCTTTAAAAAGGCACCCAGTTGTTCAACAATTAAAATCAAAAGCGATAGAAAAATTGCAATCAACATCAGATGCCGCATTTAAACAATCCATTCAAAAATTACTCGATGTTATTCAATAATTAACGGTAAAATGACCGCTCGTTTAGTCAATCAAGTAAAATTGTGTCGCCAAAACCTTCCCACTTAGCAAATGTTCCGCTAACTTCAGATATTTTATCTGCCAGAACTGTTGTAGATGAATCGCAAGAAATACTAATAATTGATGAAATAAAACAGCAATTAAAAAGACAAAATGCGGTTTTAGTTGCACATTATTACACCGATGAAAAAATACAAAAAATTGCCGATGAAACAGGTGGTTTAGTCTCAGACTCTTTAGACATGGCACGCTTTGGTAACCAGCACACAGCAACTACATTAGTAGTAGCAGGTGTTAAATTTATGGGTGAAACTGCCAAAATACTCAATCCAGAAAAACGTGTGCTAATGCCAACTTTAGAGGCAACGTGCTCTTTAGATATTGGTTGCCCAATAGACACCTTTACAGCGTTTTGTGATGCTAATCCAAACCATACCGTGGTGGTATATGCCAACACCAGTGCCGAAGTAAAAGCCCGTGCAGACTGGGTGGTAACGTCGGGCATTGCACTAAAAGTGGTAAAGCATTTACATGCACAAGGTAAAAAAATATTATGGGCACCAGACAAGCATTTAGGTGCTTATGTACAACAACAAACTGGGGCGCAAATGTTAATGTGGGACAGTGCCTGTATTGTGCATGACGAATTTAAAGCGCGCGAATTGCGCCATCTAATTCATTTAAAACCCGATGCTGCAGTTTTAGTACACCCCGAATCCCCAAGAGAAATTATCGACCTAGCTGATGTGGTTGGGTCTACCACGCAATTGATAGATGCAGTAAAAACAATGGCCAATAAAACCTTTATTGTCGCTACCGATAACCGTATTTATTACAAAATGAAACAAGCCGCGCCAGATAAAGAATTAATAGATGCACCAACAGGTGGAGTAGGTGCAACCTGCAAAAGCTGTGCGCATTGCCCATGGATGGCAATGAACGATTTAGAAACTTTATTGCATGTTTTAAAAACAGGCGAAAATGAAATAGTTATTGATAACGCTATTGGCAAGCAAGCATTAGTATCTGTAAATACCATGCTAGACTTTGCCAATAAAAGCAATATAGCCATAAAAGGACAAGGTAACGCATGAACCAACACGAAAAAATAAATTATATAGAGTTCCCCGTCAGCAATATTCAACAGGCGAAAGACTTTTACGAAAACGTGTTTGCATGGGGTTTTGACGACTACGGTCCAGAATACTGTGCTTTTAATAATGCCGGTATTGATGGCGGTTTTTATTTGTCTAACTTGGTAAGCCAAGCAGAACAAGGTGCGATGTTAGTGGTTTTTTATAGTAACCATTTAGAAGCGACATTAAAAAAAATTAAACAAGCCAACGGCATAATCAGTAAAGCAATATTTTCATTTCCTGGTGGGCGACGTTTTCATTTTACCGACCCAAGTGGTAATGAGTTTGCAGTATGGTCGGATAAGGATTAGATAATGAATAAATTACC
>CAZPSE010000001.1:6965-54009 GCA_964589575.1 uncultured Gammaproteobacteria bacterium
ATATTAAATTTTTGGTTTGGCGAAGATTCGCAATCAAAATGGTTTAAGTCCACCGCCGAGTTTGATGTTTATATACATACGCAGTTTAGTGACTTATGGCGACAAGGTTTAATGGGCAAGTTAAACAGTTGGGAGCAAACCGCGCAAGGAGCATTGGCATTAACTATTTTGTTTGACCAGTTTCCATTAAATATGTATCGCGATACTGAAAAAGCATTTTCGACCGAACAACTATCACGAGATGTTGCCAGCCGAGCGATTGAAAAAGGTTTAGATAAACAACTGTCGCAAAAAGAAGTGGGTTTTTTATATATCCCTTTTATGCACAGCGAATTATTAGACGACCAAGACAAATCTGTGGCCTTATTTGAACAAGCACAGTTGGATACACAATGGCCCAAACATCACCGTAAAATTGTACAAACATTTGGTCGTTTTCCACACCGTAATGAGCTTTTACAAAGGCAAAGCACGGCAGAAGAAATGGAATGGTTAAATGCAAAAGGAAACTTTAAAGGCTAACGAGATATGAGTTTAACCATACAAAATATTTTTACCGATCAACAAACGGATGTGTCGGGTTTTGTATATGGCTTAGTAAAAACGCCACGCAAAAACAGAAAGCGGTTTTCGGCCAGCATTATTACGGTTGTTGATGATAAAGAACAAGCAATAAAGCATACTGATATTGAGAATCATTTGCATCCAGCGGTTTTGGCTGGCCCTTCGCGCTCTACAGAAGGGGTAATGTTGTACTACTTGGTTGAATGGCTATGAAAAACAATTATTTAAAAGCATTTGTCATTTTAATAATCGTAATGGTTTATTGGCAATGGCTAACGCATAAAGCTGATTATGAAATTATTTCACCACGCTTGGGCATACCCGCAATAAAAACCGGCAATCAAAGTTTAGACATTCAAGTTAGATCCAACCAAATATTTTACAACACAGACTTTGCAATACACTTAAAAAAGGGTGCTTTTCGTCGACCCCTTGCTATTAGCCGTGTTAAAAACAACGGTAACTCCTTTACCTTATTTAGCCACATACCCGCTAATTTCCCTATAGGAAAGTACGACCTAGAGTTACAGCAAAATAACCAAACGTGGGTAAGGGAAAATGCCGTTTATGTTATAAAAAAACATACTAAAAATTTAAAAATGATTCAATTTGCAGACTTACCCTGGTTGTCAGACAGTGTAAGAAAAGAAGCCGCAGGCGACCTGATGCTGGATAAAATAATTGAAGATGTCAACCTTATTAATCCAGACATCGTAACGGTTTCTGGTGATAATGTTTATGGTGGCACATGGGGGCAGTATTCATCGTTATACGATGCGTTGTTAAAATTAGAACCGCCGCTAATTATAGTTCCTGGCAATCACGAGTACGAAGGCTGGAAAGGCTATTTAAGTTTTTTTGGAAAAACCCGACACACTATAGACTATGGTGACTATCGGTTTATTTCTATTAACTCAGGCCATGCAAGGGACCAATTAACGTTTAGCCAGTTTACATGGTTAAAGCAACAGTTTGAATTAGCACCAGAAAAAACCTTTATCGTACAGTTACACCACCCCGTATTTGGTGACTACGGCCCACTAAGGCATTTAGTTTCAGAAATGGTTGAGCTGTTTAAACAATACGATGTGCAAATTGTCTTGTCTGGTCATTCACATGCCGATAAAGTATTTGACCAAACTGGAAAAAGCCAAAAAATACTGCAACCGTTAGATGGGCCACCTTATGCTGTAGTAACTTCTGCCGGGCAAGAGTGGCGAAAACAGTGGGCATCTTCAAAAGTGGTCAATGGCTACCGTTTAATTCGTTTTGATAATAAAAAATTAATCAATTACACCTACGATTATGACGGTGATGGAAAACGTGACGCTTCGTCATCTATACCGCTAAACCATCTGGATATTGAAAAAATATCAAATACAGAATACGTAGTTAGCAATAATTTAAACGAATCATTTAGCAACGCAAAAGTGACGTTTAGTGCTAATAGTGAGGCTAATTGGCAAACCAATATTGGCATTATCAGCCACATAGAAGAGCAAGGTGAAAAACAACAAATAACAGTAAATTTCACCTTGCCAGCCAATAGCGACCTCAACATTAAATTAACCAATAATAAGGATGTCGGTTTATGATTCATTATTTATCGGTTCTACAATTTCCTTTTTTATTTATGGGTCATTTTTTTATAGGCTTGGCCATTTACGGCTCCGACTTTGAAAGACCATCAGGTAAAATTTATTTGCTTTTGTTGTTTTTAGTGCCATTTATATTGTTTTTATATCGCTATCAAAAGGTAAAAAACGTTATTGCAGTTAGTTTAAAACCGCTACAAATTGTTTCAATATTGTCAGGTTTATACCTTTACAGCCTTTTGCATTTAAATTATTGGGACGAACATTCAACCGTTCAGGCAGTATTAGTTTTGCTACTGGCATTGGGCAGTTTATTTACGGCGCTTATTTCGTTAAGCAAAATAAAGTCTAATTTAGAGCGTTTTTTTTGGCCGATGCTGTTGGTGGCAACTGTTTATTTAGCCAATGCTCTGTACCCATTAATCGCGTTTATGGTTATTAGTTTTATCCTTTTATCGCACTTTTTATCAGCCACTATCTATACCGATAACAACGAAAGCAAACAAAAAACGCTGCCTTTTTACAGCGCGGTAATATTATGGTTTTTGTTTGTAGAAAGTTTTATGCCCATTTGGGATTTTCAAGAAGTGTTGCTTTGGCCGTATTTATCGTTTAGTTATTTTATTGGCTTTGCCTTAAGTTTGTTTTTTGGGCGGTTTTATCAATCTTTTTTTAATGAAACAACCTTTCAATGCTTAGCGGTTATTGCTATTTTGTTTAGTGTTATTTTCCCAAGTTGGGTATTAAATTATTCGCATACCGTGGTGTTTGGTTTATTAACCGGGCTATTTTGGGTGGTGTTTAGTAAAAGTATTTCAATAAAAAACTTGTTATTAAGTGTAATGTCAACTTGGCTTTGGGCGGGTTTTATAAGTCTTGTGTTATACCTAAACATTACAATAATTGAATACCGCTTAGTATTGCTGGCTGTTTTTGTGGTGCCTTTTGTGCAGTATATAAAATTGAAAAAGGTCAACGATCGAAACTAAAAGCTTTTTACTTAGTGTCGCAATGGTGAAAAGCTAAATTGTATTCATTTATGGGTAAATTAAAAACTTCAATTAAACAAAGTTTGATAAACTTAACGGAATAATACTTGACTAAGAATAACCATAACATACCCTTTTTATTAAAAATAATTTATTGGTATGTCATGTTATTTTTTAATAATTTGGAACAATAATGATTAAAACTTTTACCCTTTTTACGGCTTTATTTTTTAGCTCTTTAAACTTTGCAGCTAATGGCAATACCAGCAAAGATATTCAAACGGTTACAGCCAACCTTAAAAAAGTAATCCCCATGTTAAAGGTGGATTCTATAACCCCAACACCATTAGCAGGTGTGTATGAATTGGTTAGTAATAATAAAGTGTATTACATTAGTAAAGATGCACGTTATTTAATTAATGGCACACTTATAGACATAATTGATGATAAAAACTTAACAAACGCTACTTTGGCAAAGTTGGAAGAAAAAAATAAAGTAGTGCGGGTAGAGCAATTAAAAACCATTAAAAAAGAAGATTTTTTAATATACCCAGCAAAGGGAGAAACTAAGCATGTTATGTCTGTATTTACCGATGTCTCTTGCCCGTTTTGTACCAAATTACATCAAGAAATAGACGAGTTAAATGACAACGGTGTGGAAGTTAGGTACATGTTTTTCCCTCGTGACTATTCTCGTGTTGGTAATCGTTCACGTTCGTTTCAAGCGATGGTAAGTGTATGGTGTGCTGATGACCAAAAACAAGCCTTAACCGATTCTAAAAATAGAGAAGAGATTGAGAGTAAGTCGTGCGATCACCCGCTACTAAGCCATATAGAGTTAGCTAAAAGTATGGGCTTAAGTGGTACCCCAATGATGATTTTAGATGATGGTACGTTGTTTGAAGGTTTTAGACCTGCATCGGCATTATTAAAAGCGTTTAATTAATGGCAACTTTGGTGGCTTTTGTGCAAAAATTTGTGATGGCTAATCTATGAGTTCATCGAGCAGTTATAACGCCGATGCGATTGAAGTTTTAACCGGTTTAGACCCTGTAAGAAAACGCCCAGGGATGTATACCGATACCTCGCGCCCGAACCATTTAGCGCAAGAGGTAATTGACAACAGTGTAGACGAAGCCTTAGCAGGCCACGCGACAGAGCTAAATGTGGTGTTGCATGCTGATGGGTCTATATTTGTAGAGGATGACGGGCGCGGCATGCCAGTAGATATGCACCCAATACAAAAAAAACCGGGTATAGAGGTTATTTTATGTACTTTACATGCGGGTGGTAAATTTTCTAATAAAAACTACAGTTTTTCGGGCGGGTTGCATGGTGTAGGTGTATCGGTAGTTAATGCGTTGTCTACCAAGCTAGACATTAAAATTAAGCGTAATGGCATCCAGTACGCCATGCAATTTGCTAACGGTAATAAAGCGTCAGAGTTGATAGAAATTGGTACGGTTGCTAAAAAGAAAACGGGTACATCTATTCGTTTTTGGCCAGATGCGCAATATTTTGATAGTAACAACTTTGCCGCCGCTAAATTAAAACACCTATTAAAAGCCAAAGCGGTTTTGTGTTCTGGTTTACGTGTTACTTTTTATGATGAAAAGAAAGACGAAAAAGACGAATGGCTGTACGAAAAAGGTCTAGCGGACTATTTAATGGATCATTCAAAAGGGTTTGATCATTTACCAGAAGAGCCTTTTCATCAAGAGTTTGAAGGGGAGACCGAGTCTGCCACCTGGGCATTAGTTTGGCATTTAGAAAATAGCCCAATTATTACCGAAAGTTACGTGAACCTAATCCCTACATCTTTAGGCGGTACGCATGTTAACGGCATGAAAACTGGCCTAACCGAAGCATTTAGAGAGTTTTGTGAATTTAGAAAACTACTGCCGCGCAGTGTAAAAATAGTCGCCGATGATATTTTAGAAAACCTAAGCTATATTTTGTCGGTAAAAATGGCAGACCCGCAGTTTTCTGGTCAAACCAAAGAACGTTTATCGTCGCGGCAAATTGCCGGCTACATTGCCAATGTAATGAAAGACTCGTTTTCGCTTTGGTTAAATACCCACCCAGAACAAGGCGAACAAATTGCGTTGTTAATAATAGAAAAGGCGCAAAAACGGTTAAAGTCTAGCAAAAAAGTTGCCCGTAAAAAATACACGTCTGGCCCGCAATTGCCGGGTAAATTAGCAGACTGTAGCGGTAATGATGTTAATTTAACCGAGTTGTTTTTGGTAGAGGGAGACTCAGCCGGTGGGTCTACCAAGCAAGCGCGTGACCGAGAATATCAGGCGGTTATGCCATTACGTGGTAAAATTTTAAACAGTTGGGAAGTAGGTCAAGACCAAGTATTAGCCTCTAAAGAAATACACGATATTGCCGTTGCGATAGGTTTAGAACCCGGCTCTGACGATTTAAGCCAATTACGCTACGGCAAAGTATGCATTTTGGCCGATGCAGATTCGGACGGATTGCACATTGCAACATTGTTATGCGCGCTGTTTGTAAAACACTTTAGGCCATTGGTTTTGGCAGGTCACGTTTTTGTCGCCATGCCACCGTTGTTTAGGGTAGATTGCGGTAAAGAAGTGGCTTACGCCTTAGATGAAAACGAAAAAGAAGCGATATTGCACAAAATACAAAAAGATAAAAAGAAAGGCAAAATAAATGTCACGCGCTTTAAGGGTTTGGGCGAAATGAACCCGCCGCAATTACGCGAAACAACATTGCACCCAGACACACGTCGCCTAGTACAACTGTTATTAAAAGAAGACGACGAAGCAGACGAAATATTGGACATGATGTTATCTAAAAAAAGAGCCTCTGACCGAAAGTATTGGTTAGAAACAAAAGGTGATTTGGCGGAAGTGATTTAACCGAGAACGACTATGGCACAACATTTATTTATACAAAATACCATCGCCTTTATTTGGGATTTTGACAAAACCTTAATACCCGGTTATATGCAACAACCGTTGTTTGACCACTACGGTGTAGACGGAAAAGCCTTTTGGCAAGAAGTAAACGACTTGCCAGAGAAATATAAAAAAGGCGGTGTAGAAATGATAAGCACCGAGATTTTATATTTAAACCATATTTTAGACTATGCCAAAAAAGGTGTATTTAAAGACCTAAGCAATAACAAACTAAAACAACTAGGTGAAAAACTGGCGTTTTTCCCTGGTATGCCAAACTTTATAAGCAATATAAAAAAACAGTTTGAAGACAATGCGTTGTTTAAAAGTAATGACATAAAAATAGAGCATTATGTGGTGTCTACAGGGTTAAGACAAATGATATTGGGCAGTAAAATTGCCAAGCATATAGACGGCGTTTGGGCGAGCGAATTATTAGAAGATAGCGATACCAATTTACTAAGTAAACTGGGTTATGTAATAGACAATACCAGTAAAACACGCGCCATTTTTGAGATAAATAAAGGCACCAACAAAGAAAGCCATATAGATGTGAATGCCACAATAAAACAAGAAGACCGCCGTATTCCTTTTCAAAACATGATTTATATTGCCGATGGGCCAAGTGATGTGCCGGTATTTTCTTTATTAAAACAGTTGGGTGGTAAAACCTATGCGGTTTATCAAAAAGGCGCAAAGGCCGAATTTAAACAAGTGAGTGCATTGTTAAACCAAGGTCGTGTACATTCTATTGGTGAAGCTGATTATTCGGAAGGTTCGCATACTTTTTTATCGCTATGCGATGCTGCAGAAAATATAGCGAATAGAATTGTTCATGACCGCCAAATGTCGTTAGGCGAAAAAGTCGGCACTCCTCCAAAACACATTAATGATTAACAAATAAAATGACAAGCTCAACGCTGTACGAAAGTTTATCGATAAGTGATTTTACCGAAAAAGCCTATTTAGACTATTCTATGACGGTGGTTTTAGACCGTGCCTTGCCACATATTGGTGATGGTTTAAAACCCGTACAGCGGCGTATTATTTACGCAATGTCAGAGTTGGGTTTAAGCTCGGTATCTAAACCTAAAAAATCGGCGCGTACGGTGGGTGATGTTTTAGGTAAATTCCATCCGCATGGTGATAGTGCTTGTTATGAAGCGATGGTATTAATGGCGCAACCGTTTTCTTACCGCTATCCATTAGTAAAAGGGCAGGGTAATTGGGGGTCGCCAGACGATCCAAAATCGTTTGCTGCTATGCGCTATACAGAAAGTACCTTGTCTGCTTTTGCAAAAGTATTATTGCAAGAGTTAGACCAAGGAACCGCCAATTGGGTACCCAATTTTGACGGCACATTAAGTGAGCCAGAAATATTACCGGCACGATTACCACATATAATATTAAATGGTACGTCTGGTATTGCAGTGGGTATGGCAACTGATATACCGCCACATAATATTCGCGAAGTAGGGGCTGCGTGTATACGCCTATTAGAAAATCCGAAACTGACCGAAGATGAATTGTTGGCGTTAATTCCAGGGCCTGACTTTCCAACCAATGCAGAAATTATTACCCCAGAAGATGAAAGAAAAGCCATTTACCGAACCGGTAAAGGCAGTATTAGAATGCGTGCTACATGGTTTACAGAAGACGCAAGAGTGGTAATTAATACCTTACCGCATCAGGTATCGGGTTCTAAAATAATGGAACAGATAGCTGCACAAATGATGGCTAAAAAACTGCCGATGTTAGAAGATTTACGTGACGAATCTGATCACGAAAACCCCACACGTATTGTTTTAGTACCGCGTAGTAACAGGGTAGATACCCAGCAGCTAATGCAACACTTGTTTGCCAGTACCGAGCTTGAAAAAAGTATTCGGGTAAATTTAAATATGATTGGTTTAAACGGCAAACCAACATTAAAAAGCTTGCACCATATTTTGGTTGAATGGTTGGTGTTTAGAGTAGCAACCGTTACCAAACGCTTAAATTGGCGTTTAGATAAAATATTAAAGCGTTTGCATATTTTAGAAGCTTTAATGATTGCCTTTTTAAATATAGACGAAGTAATAGCCATTATTAGGGCAGAAGACGAACCCAAACCGGTATTAATGCAACGCTTTGGAATTAGCGATATTCAGGCAGAAGCCGTATTAGAATTAAAATTACGTCATTTGGCCAAGTTAGAAGAATTTAGAATACGCGCAGAGCAAGAAGCCTTAGCAAAAGAACGTGACGCTTTACAGACCGTATTAGCGTCTAAAACCAAACTACGAAACTTGGTAAAAAAAGAAATAAAAGAAGACGTAGAAAAATACGGGGATGAACGTCGCTCGCCCATAGTAGAACGCGCACCAGCACAAGTGTTTGATGAAAAACAACTGATTGTTAATGAACCTGTAACCATTGTATTGTCTGCCAATGGCTGGATACGTGGCGCAAAAGGGCATGAAATTGATGGTGAAAAATTAAACTATAAGTCTGGCGATAAGTTTGAGACGCAAATACATGCAAGAACCAACCAAAACATTATATTAGTAGACGATAAAGGCCGAGCCTATACATTGCCTGCGCACGGCTTGCCAAGTGCGCGTACCTTGGGTGAACCTGTCACCAGCAAAATTAACCTGCCAGATGGTCGAAAAGTTAGCCATTTGATTACGTCTAAAGATGACGATTGGTATTTGATGAGCAGTTCGTATGGTTATGGTTTTGTGGTCAAATACGGTGATTTAATCTCTCGTAATAAAGCGGGTAAAGCGATGATTAACTTGGGTGACGCTAAAATTTTAACGCCGAAACAAATTGCAGACCCTAAAATTGATATGTGTGCTGTTGTAAGTTCTGCAGGTTATTTGTTGGTATTTAAACTGTCCGAACTACCTATGCTGTCTAAAGGAAAGGGTAATAAATTATTAGGCATACCCAGTAAAAAAGTAAAATCTGGCGAAGAATGGGCCGTGGCAGCTGTTGCTTTTAATGCAGAGCAAAGTTTTAAAGTGCATAGTGGTAAACGCACCATGAACTTTAAACCAAAGGATTGGTTAGAGTATGAGTCTGGTCGCGCTAAACGTGGTAAAAAACTACCTCGTGGTTTTCAGCAAGTATCTTCGTTAGAGGTAGAAAACAGCTAATCAGTTATTGCTGTAGTTAATCTTGATTAACTACATCGACATCGAACTAAAGTCAAAGTCAGTATGTTTGGTTCCAGGGGAAATGAAGTCACCCTGAATAAGTTGAGCACCTAAGCCCCATAAAATGGTCATACTGCCTGGGTCGTCTATATTACCAACAATTAATGACTTTTTGAGTGCCGTGGCCTTTTCTACCATTTGCGTAATGGACTGTTGATTGTCTTGATTGGTCGATAAACTTTTTACAAAATCTGAGTGTACTTTTATGTAATCTACAGGTATGTGTTTAATAATTTGGAATGGATTAGGGCCAAGGCCAAAGTTTTCTAAGCAAAAATCACATTTTAAATTTTTTAACGCCGTTGCTAATGCCTTGGTTTGTTTTAAACGAGACAATGCGGTTTCTGTATCTACACAAAAAATGATACTGCCATTGGGTATTGGGAATTTTTTAATTTGTTCGTTTAGCCACCTAAATAACGTAGGGTCTTGTAGGCTAGCGCTACTTAAAGTTACAAAAAATGTATATTTTATTTTTTTGTTGGCTTTAAGCAAGGTAACAGTTTTTATTAAAGTATTTAAAATCATCCACCTGTCAATAGATACGGCAATATTGGTTCGTGATGCGGCTTCTTGATATTCTTCTGCTTTCAACTCTGTACCATCTTTTTCAACTAATAAAGGCATGGTTTGGTAACGGTGTACGTCGTCACTAGACAAGCTAATAATGGGTTTAAATAACTGAGTGAACCGGTTTTCTTTAAGTGCAGATGATATTTGTTTTTTAATGCGTTCATCTAATTGGGTTTGCGTTAACTCACCTTCTTTAGGTTGGTAAATAACACAATGCCCATCACTTTCCTCTCTTGCTAAGGCTAATGCTTTAATTGACCGGTCTAATATGTCGGATGAAGCTTTTACAGACTCATCTACGATGCATACACCTATGGATACAGTGCTATTAATGGCTTTTCCAGATATATGAATGACCAGTTCATCAATGGCATGAATTAATGATTCTGCAACTTGATGAATAATCTCCTCATCATGATGGTTTAGGATTAAACAGTAGCGATTATTTGTAAAACGACACAATAATTGCTTTTTAGGAGCAGCGGCTAGTAACGCCTTAGCAACGTTAGCGATAAGTTGATCACTGCCTAATACACCCAACTGCTCTAGTGAGTCTTTGTATTTATCAATAGAGATAAACAGAAAAGAAAAATAATTGTCTACAGACTTTACCGTAGACAATTTTTTATCAAGGCTTTCAATTAAATGTCGGCGGTTAAATAAACCCGTTAATTGGTCTGTTTTGCTAAGTAGCGCCAATTGTTTTTCTAATGCTTTAGAGTCTGACTGATCACGAATAACTATTTGCGTGCAAACTTCACCTTGAATGGTTGCGGGTGAAAATTCCATTTTTGCTTTAAAATCGTGTTCGTTTACATCTTTAAGGTCAATCATCAGCTCTTTATGTTCTAAAGCTGTACCTTTAAAAGTACGTAAAAACTTTTTAAATGTATCTCTTTTATCCAGGCTTACCATGTCCATTATTGGTAAACCTTCTATTTCATCAAAATTATTAAAACCAAATAAATCGATGTAAGAGGCGTTTGCGGTAACGTGCATACCTTCATGAATGTAGGCAATCGCATCTTTAGATGAGGTCATTAATACTTGGCAACGTTTTTCACTTTCTAGATAACGTGCTTTAATGTTATTAAAGTTTTTGGCTACGGTGATAATTTCTAAATGATGTTTAATGACATGCGTAAAGTGAACTATTTCGTCTTTGTTAACTAATGTGTTTGCCCCTTGGTGTAAGGCTAATTCTAAATTAATGTCCGATTTACTTTCGTGCATGCAAATAATAGGCATGTCTTTTGATAGTGTATCTAAACACTCTCTTACGTCTTTTAAAGTACTGTGTTGAAACTCGTATGAATAGATAAGGATGTCTTGAGGTGCACTGTCAAAGGCTTCTTCTATATCTTCATGGTCTTCCACGCGGGTTATAGTAACGGTAAAACCAAGCTCTTGGATAAGCTTGTTAATCATTTCAATATCACTTAAAGACTCATCTACAATAAGTACATTTAATAATTGTTTTGTGTACAAAAGGTCTCCTATTAATATTGGTCTTAGAAAGAAGGGGGTTTAAGTATACTCAAATCTAATCAAATGAATAACACTTTTTAGAATAACCAACTTTGCTGTTTTCGCCTGCTATTTCGCGCACCATTTTTGGCACTAAATACCCAGGTAAGCTTGCTTGTAATTGTTGATGGATTTTTGCATTAGTTTGTTCATCGGTTAAAAAATGGCTTGCTCCTTTAACCTTGTCTAATAAATGCAAATAATAGGGTAGTACGCCTTGTGCAAATAATTGTTGGCTTAGCTTGGCTAAACAATCGGCATTATCATTTATGTTTTTTAACAATACACTCTGGTTTAATAAAATAAACTGACTGCTTAATAATTGGTTAAATGCATGTTGTGTTTTTGAGGATAATTCATTAGGGTGATTTATATGGCTAACAAACACTTTTTTTAATGGGTAGTTTTTAAAGTAATCTAAAAACTCGGCATCAAACCTGTTTAGCGATACCACAGGGTAACGGCTATGAAAACGGATAGTGGTTATGTGTTTTACCTTTAAAATGGCATCACAAATACGAAACAAACTTTTATTGTTTAAAGTTAGCGGGTCGCCACCACTTAAGATAACCTCATTTATTTGTTGGTTATTGTTTATGTAGTTCATTGCGTCCTCTAATAATTTAGGCTTGCTCACACTGTTTTTATAATCAAAATTTCGTCTAAAACAGTAACGGCAATGTATGGCGCAATTTGCGGTGGTAATAAGTAATACTCGGTTTGTATATTTATGTATTAAACCGGGTACTTTCATTGCATCGTTATCGCCCACAGGGTCAATAATAAAATCTGTTGGGTTGTTTAGCTCTAAATGACTGGGCAGTATTTGTAACGCTAACGGGTCTGCAGGGTTGTTAATATTAATGTTGTTAGTAAAGTCGATACTGCTTTTAGTTTTAAATAATGTATCTGCTTTTTTACTAATGGCATCTTTAGGAAAAACATCAATTAAATCATTAATAAAAAGTCGATCTGATTTTTTTTGTAGTGGTTTAGCGTGTATCATAAGCAAATTATTGTATTAGTGAATTGAGAACATCAAATGGCAACCTATAACACCAGTCAATTTAAAGCCGGTATGAAATTTATGATGGACAATGCCCCTTGTTCAATCATAGAAAATGAATTTGTAAAACCCGGCAAAGGGCAAGCATTCAGTCGCGTTAAAATACGTAATCTTCTCACAGCTAAGGTCATAGATAAAACCTTTAAATCGGGTGAAACAGTAGAAGCTGCCGATGTGATGCACACCGATATGGAATATTTATACACTGATGGCGAGTTTTGGTACTTTATGGACCAAACCACGTTTGAGCAAATTGGTGCACCACAATCTGCAGTGGCAGACGTTATAGACTGGTTAAAAGAGCAAGATGTTTGCGAAATAGTATTATGGGACGGTAACCCAATTAGTGTAATGGTAGCCAATTTTGTAGAGTTAACCGTAACGCAAACCGACCCAGGTTTAAAAGGAGACACCGCCCAAGGTGGTACCAAACCGGCTACTTTAGAAACAGGTGCCACCGTGCGTGTACCACTATTTTTAGAAGAAGGTGAGCTAATAAAAATAGACACCCGCACCGGTGAATATGTGGGCCGTGCGAAAAAATAGCCTTATTTTACTTAATTAAAGCGGGGTAATTTTAATAATTCCCTTTATTACTTTTTTAATGATTAGCAAAAAATTCCAACACTTCCAAAACCGTTCAAACATACTCAAAAGCTGTAGAAACTGGTTTGCAAGCCAGAATATATTAGAAGTACATACCAACAGTATGAGTTTGTATGCCAATACCGATAACAATTTAGAGTCGTTTACCACCAAGGGGTCGACGCTACAGGGCTTTTTAAACACCTCGCCAGAGTTTGATATGAAAAAATTACTGGCCGACGGTTGCCCCGACTGTTATCAAATATCGCGCGTCTATAGAGATGGTGAGCAAGGGCGGCATCACTTACCCGAATTTAATTTAATAGAGTGGTATCGTTTAGGTTTTGATGAGTTTGAACTAATGGATGAAGTAGACAAACTTATTCACTCGCTGGTTAATCAACACAAAAGCCTTGCTAAGACAAACTGCATTAGTTACACACAAATGTTTTTAGATTTTTGCAAGCTCGACCCTAAAAACATCACCTGCCAACAATGTGTAACGCTATGCAAGCAATATGACTTGCCCTACCCAAAACCGTGGTTAGCCGATAACGATGTTACTGCTTTTTTAGATTTAATAATGTCGCAACTTATTACGCCACAATTTAAAAAAGATGGCTTAACATTTGTCTATCATTACCCTGCAAACCAATGTTCATTAGCCAAATGCACAACCACAAAAGAAGGTAAGGTAGCGCAACGCTTTGAAGTATATTGGGGGGCTTTAGAGTTAGGCAATGGCTTTAATGAATTACAAAATGCGGATGAACAATTGTCTCGTTTTGAAAAAGACAATCAGCAAAGAATAAGTCAAAAAAAATTAGCACTACCCATAGATACCGATTTAATTGCCGCGTTAACTAAAGGGCTACCGCAATGTTCTGGCGTTGCCATTGGTTTAGAAAGGTTGCTAATGGTTGTGTTTAATAAAAGCCACATTGACTTGGTATAATCTTTGTCTTTATTTTCACAGCTTAACCTTGCAAAGCTAAGGACAAAAATTGATTATGAAAAATAAAATACTCAAGAGTACTAGTAAGCAATTATTAATTGTACTCACGCTTATTTTATTGGTACTTGTTGTATTAGCTTTAGTAATAGCTGTGTTAAATGTGGCTAATATTGTTTTACAAGCAGTTTTAATACTGACTGTTTTTGTCGTCGTTTTTTGTTTTACGTTATTAAATCATTACATTATTGCTCCTCTTGAATCGTTACAAAAATATTTATTGGGCAATACATCAGAACTGCCCCATTTAATGGCCTTAGACTTAAATAAAGAATTGAGTGATATTGTGTATGAAGTGAATAACATACAGGCAAATATTTTATTGCACTCTACTGTAACCAATAAACAAACTCAAATAATTCATCTAATTAAAAAACAAAAAAACAATGTTGAGCGTTTAAGTGAAGCACAAAAAAAATTAAAAGATTCAGAAAAAATAATTAAAAAAAGTAACAAAATTTTAGATGAAAACATTGATCAAATTAATGAAGTGAAAACTGTATTTTTAGGTTTCGTAAGCATTGCAGAGCGAGTGAATGAGTTATCCTTTAAAGCCAATTTGTTAGCCATAGGTACACAAGTAGAAACAGCAAAATTAGGAGCTAAAGGAGAGGCTTTTAAAGAAATAACAAAACAATGGCAACAGTTAGCCGCTTACAATGTACAAACATCTAAGCAATGTAAGTTGTTTTTAGATGAGGGTAAGTCTACGGTATTGAAGTCGAAAGGAGCAATAACTGATGTTCAAAAACAGTTAATAAGGCTTCATAAACAATTGCTCGAAGGAGTAACAAATTCAACAACGAGTATAGCTGAAGCTGATTCTGTTTTAATTATGGCCAGTAAAGTACAAAAAGAAGCCGATAGATTAGAAAAAATGTTGTTTGACAGCGCGCCTATATTGCAACGGTTACCTAACATATCTAGCAAAATATTGGATATAAAATAAACAGTAAAAGCATAGAATAAATTAAAGAAAAACGACCAAGGGGTCGACAGATTGACTTATTATTTGTACGTCAGAGATTCCTTAATTCAGTATAAATTGTTACAATAAAAAACAATTAATTAGCAATTTAGGCCGCCGAATGTCAAGCAATAAAATTATCTATACCTTAACCGATGAAGCACCAGCATTAGCAACGGCATCGTTTTTGCCCTTGTTAAAAGTGTTTACCAATGCGGTCGGGATAGAAATTGAAACACGAGACATATCTTTAGCTGCTCGAATTATTGCCACGTTTCCTGAAAAATTAACCGACAAACAAAAAATAGATGATGCCTTGGCTGAGTTGGGCGAACTGGCTAAGCAGCCCAATGCGAACATTATTAAACTGCCCAATATTAGTGCGTCCATTCCTCAATTAAAGGCGGCGATAACCGAGCTTCAGGCTCATGGTTATGATGTTCCCAATTACCCAGAAGATGCATTTAATGATACATTAAACATCATTAAAAATAGGTATGCTACTGTATTAGGTAGTGCAGTTAACCCTGTATTGCGCGAAGGAAATTCAGACCGTCGCGCACCGGGTTCTGTAAAACAGTTTGCTAAAAATAACCCGCATTCTATGGGTGTTTGGAGTAAAAACTCTAAAAGCAAAGTGGCCAGTATGAGTACTGGTGATTTCTACTCGAGTGAATTGTCTACCGTTATCCGTAAAGATGGAACAATCAACATTGAGTTTGTGGCAGAAGATGGGAAGGTATCCGTTTTAAAAGCGAATATACCTGTTTTAAAAGATGAAATTGTTGATGCATCGTTACTTAGTAAAAATGCTTTAAGACAGTTTTTTAAAGATACGATTGCAGATGCGAAAGAGAATGATGTGTTGCTATCAATACATATGAAAGCAACCATGATGAAAGTTTCTGACCCTATTATTTTTGGTCATGCAGTGACTGTTTATTATCAAACGGTGTTTGATAAATATAAAAACACCTTTGAAAAGTTAGGTGTAACCAGTAATAATGGCATTGGTGATGTTTATAGCAAAATTAGCAGCTTGTCAGACAAAAAACAAAAGCAAATTATTGCAGATATTGAAGCTTGTTATGACGTTCAGCCAGAGCTAGCAATGGTAGATTCTGACAAAGGAATTACCAACTTACATGTACCCAGTAACGTAATTGTTGATGCATCAATGCCTGCGGCGATTCGTTCATCTGGCAAAATGTGGGGGGCAGATGGAAAGTTGAAAGATACGTTTGCCATGATACCAGATCGTTGTTATGCAGGAATTTATCAAAAAACTATCGACTTTTGTAAGTTGCATGGTGCTTTTGATCCGACCACTATGGGTACGGTGCCCAATGTGGGTTTAATGGCTCAAAAAGCAGAAGAGTACGGGTCGCATGATAAAACCTTTGAAATGGTTGCCAATGGAACGGTAAGCGTGACGGATGAAGAGGGGAATATACTACTACAGCATAAAGTGAAACAAGGTGATATTTGGCGCGCCTGTCAGGCAAAAGACGCACCCATTAAAAACTGGGTGAAACTGGCAGTAACTAGAGCCAAAGCCATGCAAGTGCCTACCATTTTTTGGTTAGACGAAAAACGTGCCCACGATAGAAAATTGATAGAAAAGGTGATTGCTTATTTAGCAGAACTTGACACCGATGGTTTAGACATTCAAATAATGTCACCAGATGATGCAATTCAGTTTTCTTTAGAACGCATTATACAAGGCAAAGATACTATTTCTGTAACGGGTAATGTTTTAAGGGATTATTTAACGGATTTATTTCCTATTTTAGAATTAGGCACCAGCGCAAAAATGTTGTCTATTGTACCGCTGATGAATGGTGGTGGCTTGTTTGAAACGGGTGCAGGGGGTTCTGCGCCCAAACATGTGCAACAGTTTACTAGCAGTAATCATTTAAGGTGGGACTCGTTAGGTGAGTTTTTGGCGGTGTGTGTGTCGTTAGAACACATGGCCGAAAAGTACGAAAATGCAGACGCAAAAATGCTATCAAAAACGTTAGACTTAGCAACCGCAGATTTTTTACAAAACAATAAGTCGCCCTCACGTAAAGTGGGTGAATTAGATAACCGAGGCAGTCATTTTTATTTAGTCATGTATTGGGCAAAACGATTGGCAGAACAAGATGAAAATGTTAAATTAAAAAAATCTTTTGTAGTATTAGCTAAAGCGTTGTCAAATAATGAAAATGTAATAATGGATGAACTAAAAAAGGTGCAAAATAAAACGGTTGATTTAGGTGGTTATTTTCACCTTAACTCTAAAATGGTAAGTGACGTTATGAGACCAAGTGAGACATTGAACCGTTTGATGTCTGAATTTAAGTAACTTTAGAAAATATAAATAATAAAATAGTGGAACCCTTACCAAAAATTACTAATTTTACTGTCAGAAACCTAATAGGTGAAGGCGGCATGGCGAATATCTATTCGGCCTACAATAAAGTAAGTAAAGAGCGCGTAGCAATAAAGGTCATTCACGAAACGCTTAGTACAAAAAACCCAAAAATTATTGAATTATTTGTTAAAGAGGCCAAGTTTGTATTTGGCTTATCGCACCCTAATTTGATAGAAGCGTTTGAATTAAAAAAAATGGACAATGGTTTGCCTTTTATGACGATGGAGTTAATAAAAGGCTTAACGCTTAAAGAAATTTTAAACAATAAAAAGGCAATATTACCTAAAGATGCTTTGTACATTATATCGAAGGTGGCTTCAGCACTAGCGTATTTACACGGTTTAGGTATTTATCATCGAGATATTAAACCCAGTAATATAATGGTAGAGAGAGGCACAAAACGGGTTTTATTAACAGATTTTGGCATTGCAAAAGAATCAATAGATACGTTAGATCACCGTTCTGGCAATAAAGTTTCTGGAACAGCGTTGTACATGTCTCCAGAACAAGTAATGGATGACCACGTAACCGGTAAAACAGATATATACTCGTTAGGGGTGTGTTTTTATGTATTGCTAATGGGTTACCCCCCGTTTGTAGCAAAAGATAAGCTGAAGATTAGAAAAATGCATGTGCATACTCCCTTTCCGCATTTGCCAAAAGAATTTGCTTATTTGGATGAGTTTTTACAAACCATGTGTCATAAACGCCCAGATAAACGTTACAGTGCAATAACCTTATTAGAAAAGTTGCATCAAATTAAAAAAGCAACAGAAGAAATAACCCATTTAAAAAAGCGTGCTCAACAGCAAAAAAAAATGAAGTCAGTTAAGAAAAAGAATATCTTTAGCACCTTTACATCGTTAATTAAACGTAAGTAATGAGTAATGCCTTATAGTTAGTTATCCTTCGTAAGTAATTCGCCAGTTTCCATCCTGTTCTTTTTTCCAAAATTGCTCCTTCCAAAAGGCATTGCCTTTAAACTGGTCACTTTTATAGTTTTGATAAAACCTAACGTGTAAGATATTTTTATCGTTAGGGTCTAAAAACATGGTTCGGTCAGAAATGGTCACTTGGATGTTGCTGGATTGATTGAAAACTTTTGTTTTATGGTCAGCCCACTGACGAAAGTTTTTGTTTTTTGTTTTAAACTGAGCAGAATAATAAGACAAATAATTGCTTGTATCAGCACCTTCCCAAGCATCAACCCAATTTTTAAATAAGGTGTTAAATTTTTGCTTTTGAATAGCGTTAGCGATAGTAGATTGCCACTCTATAGATGAAGATAAAATAATGGGCGTTTTTTGTAAAACAATGTACTTTTGTAATTGTTTAAGCGACTCGTTATTAAGTACCACACAGCCTTCACTGTCTTTTGGTGGTCGGCTATAGGTGGTTCTGGGTATGCCATGTAGCCAAATACCGTGGCCTGTTTTTCCTGCTAGTTTATCCAATGTATTGGGGTAATTAATAGGAAACGCCCCCCAACCGTATAGTTCTGGCAATTGTTCATCATCTAAAAAACTAGTAATGCTATAAACGCCAATGGGGGTTTTGTTATCGCCTTCAAATTGTTTGCCAAAACCTTCTTTACCTTGTGAAATATAGTGATCATCAACTAAAGACAGTTTGTTTTTGTCATTTTTAATCAAATAAATACGAGATTCGGATAAATCAAAATACAAAATATATTTTATAGAATTTGGCACACTAACTAACGTTTTTGGAATTTTGTCTTTAATATTTAAAGCCGTTTTTTGCCCGTTAAAACGGACTTTAGCCTCGTGGTAAAGTGGTAAATATTCGTTTTTTAATGATAAAGTGTTGCCGGTACGGCTACTTAAAATATCTGCATAGATGAGCTTTGCTAAACGAAATTTGGGGTAGTCTGCTATAAGTTGTTTGCTATTAATAAGTGCTGTGTCAAAATCGGCATTATTAATATTGTCTATAATTTCTATGAGTTGTTTTTCAGATTGGCTGTTATCAAACGGGCTAGCAACAACGATACCTTGGCTAATTAATAAGCTAAAAAGTATCAATATATTTAAGATGTTCATATTACAAGCTTATTTCTGAGGTGATTTTCCATTGATCATCAATAAGTTTAAAAACAAGTATTTTTTCGGAAATGTCTTCAAAGCTATCAGATTGATAGTGTTGCGTAAATTTTATTTTAGCAGAACTGTTTGAATAATTGACTACCTTAATATTAGAAATGTTAATTTTAATAAAATCGGGTTTAGTAATGCGATTAATTCTGTGCGCCTTCCAGGCATTGTGGGTATTAAATTTACTGGACGTATAACCCTCTACGTAACTATCAATGTATTTAAATGATGATTGGTTCGCCCAAGCATTTTTCCAAGCCTTCATTGCCAGAATTAAACGACGACTGTTTCCTCGCGCATTATTATCAGGTGTTTGAACTTCTTTAATGACTATTTTAGGTTCAACAGGCATTTTTTTGTAAATTGTTTTAGCTTCTACCGGGGCTTCTTTTATAACTTCTTTGTAAATAATTGTAGGTTTAGCCGGTACTTCTTTAATAACGTCTCTATAAACTATTTTAGGTTCTGCCTCAACAATCTTGATAACTTCTTTGTAAATAATCTTGGGTTCTGCAGGTATTTCTACAATGACTTCTTTAATGATGATTTTAGGTTCTGCCGGCACTTCTTGAATTATTATTTTAGGTTTAAGCGGTTTTGGTAACTTATAAATTATGTTTAATGCAGGTTTTTTTAAACGGGGTTGGTTATTTGCCAAAACTTCTCGGTAGGCAACACTGGTTTGGTACTCGAACAAGCTGATTAAATTGGCGTAGTTAATATTGCTAATTTCGTTACTGTTTAAAGCTTGTTTTAAAAGTTTAATGGCATTATCTACATTGCCAGAATGTGCCTTTAAAACGGCTAAGTTATTTTTAATAACTGCATCTGTTGGTGCTTTAACTTCTAGTTTTTTATAATAAACAATGGCTTGGGAAAACTTTTTTTGTTTAATTAACGTGTTACCAATATCCAATTCTTGCTGAGTAATGGTGGTGTTGGCAAAAGCTGAAGAAGCAGACACAAGCAAGCTAATTAGTAGAGCGGTAAACAATGTAATTATTTTATGAACAGGTGTTAATTTCATATTTAAATTATGTGACAATGGTTACCTTAAACAAAAATATTGGAAATCATTTTCCAACTGGTGAAGTGTATATGAATCAAGAAAAATGGCAAGATTATCAGCTAGAAACTTTAGCAATTCGTGTAGGTCACGAGCGTACGCCAGAGGGTGAGCACTCAGAACCCATCTACCCTACGTCTAGTTTTGTTTTTAAGTCGGCGGCAGAAGCGGCCGCCCGATTTTCTGGCGAACAGCCAGGCAATATATACGCACGGTTTACCAACCCAACCGTGCGCAATTTTGAGCAACGCCTAGCCGCAATGGAAGGTGGTGAGCGTTGTGTGGCTACTGCCTCTGGCATGGCGGCTATCACCGCAACGGTATTGGGCTTGTTAGAATCGGGCGACCACATTGTGTCATCGCGCAGTATTTTTGGTTCGACCACGATGTTATTTAATAACTACTTAAAAAAATTAAAAATAGACGTAACCTATGTCGATATTTCGGACTTAGCCCAATGGCAAAATGCGGTGCAAAACAACACCAAAATGTTTTTTTTAGAAACACCGTCAAACCCAATGACAGAAATATGTGATATAGCGGCTTTGTCTAAAATATCCAAACAGCATAATTGTTATTTTGTAGTAGATAATTGCTTTTGCACACCGGCTTTGCAACTGCCGTTAAAATTAGGTGCAGATATTGTTATTCATTCGGCAACAAAATATATAGATGGCCAAGGCCGTTGTTTAGGTGGCGCAGTAGTAGGCAGTAATGATGTGGTTGGCGAAGGTGTATACGGCTTTTTACGCACCGCAGGGCCAACCATGAGCCCCTTTAATGCATGGGTGTTTTTAAAAGGCCTAGAAACGCTATCGTTAAGAATGAACGCCCACAGTGCCAGCGCATTAGAGCTTGCCACTTGGTTAGAAGCACAACCGGCGGTAGATTGTGTTTACTACCCCGGTTTAAAATCGCACCCGCAACACGATATTGCCAAAAAACAGCAATCTGCCTTTGGAGGCATCGTCGCCTTTGAGGTAAAAGGTGGTAAACAAAATGCATGGGCGGTGATTGATAACACAGAAATATGTTCCATAACCGCCAACCTAGGTGATACAAAAACCACCATAACTCACCCAGCATCAACCACACATGGGCGCATTACAGAAGACGAGCGTTTAGAAGCAGGTATTAAACAAAGTATGCTAAGGGTAGCGGTAGGTTTAGAAAACTTAAACGATATAAAAAATGACTTATTACGCGGTTTAGAAAAACTTTAAACATTGGAGTAAACGATGAGCAATTGGAAAATGATGACTTTTACAGGTAGCGACCAAAAAGGCATTGTTGCAGCCGTAACGCGCGTATTAGAGCAAAACCAATACAACCTGGGTGAAACCAATATGGTGCGCTTAGCAGGCAACTTTACCATGATGATAATGGCGCAAAGTACCGCTAGTAAAACAATAACAGATGAACAATTAAAAACCTTATTTGTTGAGGTTTTAAAAACCTACGCCTTGTGCATGCACATTAATGTTATAGCCACGCACAATAAAGAGTACCGCGTACCCAATATTAATATAGCCATACATTGTGCAGACAGGACAGGCATAGTTGCCGATGTAACGGACGTATTGCAAAAGTTAGGTTTTAATATACTCGACTTATATTCAGATATGGGCGGAGAAGGTGAACAAACATTTTATGTGCTAAATATAGAAGGTGAAAGCCAATACAGTTGTGACGAATTAGAAACTAAAATGAAACAAAAGCTCGACCCTATCATAAAAATTGTGGTTTCCAATATCGACTTAATGATTGCTTAGGTAAAGAACATGGCAATTTTAGAAATACTAAAGCACCCCGACCCACGCTTGGCAAAAGTATCGGTAGATGTCACCGATTTTGGTGAAAATTTTCAACAGTTTATTAATGACTTAGAAGAAACGCGTTTATCTGGCCCAGGTGCAATAGGCATAGCCGCACCGCAAGTAGATAACGCCATTAGAGCGGTAATTGTCGATGTATCCAACATGCGTAAACCGGTAGATAACCACGGTTATATGGTTTTAGTTAACCCAAAAATAACCCAGTGGAGCGGCATGAAAGTAGGCCGAGAAGGGTGCTTGTCTGTGCCCGATTTTACTGGCAATGTAATCCGTGCCCAGCAAATAACATTAGAAGCGTTAAACAGACACGGCAACAAGCAAAAGTACCAAATAAAGGGTTTTGAAGCCGTCGCGGTGCAGCACGAAATGGATCATTTAGACGGACTATTATTTTTAGACCGTTTAGTAAGCAAACGAAAAGACCTTTTTAAACGAAAAAAAAATTAATGAAAATTATTGCCCTATTATTACTTTGTGTTAGTTCACTAACTACAGCAAAAGAAGCGGTGCCGGTTATAGCCTATCAAGTACACCAAACCGTAAACGACTTATCGTTTATTGCCATAGGGTATGCAAAAGCGTACCAGAGCATTAATATCCAAATGCCAACCGAAGGCGTAATCAAAAAAATACTGTTTAAGCCTGGTGATAATGTAAAAAAAGGCGATATTATCGTCAGCCAATATTCAGAATTATTAAAAGTACAAAAAAAAAGAGATCAGCTATTAATTAATAAACATGCCAGTAAAAGTGAACAGAAAAACCGAAAAAATTACGCCTTTCAAAGTGCAATTTTGCAATTAGCAACAACCAAACTACAAATAAAACAAAAACAATTTAAAGCACCGTTTGACGGTGTTTTAGGACAGTTAAGGGTGTCAGAAGGTGCATTAATTACTGCATCCAAAATAATCAGTACATTAGATAGTGTTAAAAAAATTCGTGTTGGTTTTGACGTGTCAGAAACAAAATTAAAATTGATTAAAAAAGGCACAACAATAAAAATACTTGCAAAGCAAACTAAACAACTCATCAATACGGGTAAAGTATCTTTTATCGCCTCTCACGTTAATAAAAAAAACCGTTCAATAGCGGTAGAAGGCATAGTAAACAATACCAAGGGGTCGATAAAACCGGGCATGTTTTTAGATGTTGAAGTGGTCGTTAAAAATAAAAAAGTAAACATTTACATACCCAATAGTGCCGTAAAAAAACACAATGCAAGCAACGTGGTTTATATTATTAAAGGCAACACCATTACTAAAACCAGCGTCGTTTTGGGCAAAGCCAACGCCAAACAAGTACAAATATTAAAAGGCCTAAAAGGCAACGAACTAATTGTTGCGCGTGGTTTGTCGCAGTTAGAGGGTGTTACTAAAATTAAAGTGATTGATCAACTTAATTAAAAATAAATTCACTTTAAAATACATCACTAAAAGAGCTTAAATCGTCGACCCCTTGCTATTAATATTAATAGCGCTAAGCCTTATTTGTTCACAGCCTTATCGTGAACAAATAAGGTAGTTGCTACGGCATCACAATTTGACATACATCATTTATTTTCCTCTTTCTTCTTGAAAATATTTAATTCAACTTCACGTTTTTATTATCAACACAAATTAATAGGAGTTGGAAATGAGAAACGAAAAATTTACGACTAAATTTCAACAAGCATTGGCAGACGCACAATCTTTAGCCAATGGAAAAGACCATCAGTTTATTGAAGGATTGCATGTTTTATTGGCAATGCTTAAACAAGAGCAATCCAGCACATCTCAATTATTAATGAAAATGGGTATAAAGTTAAACGACTTTGAAACCGATATTAATAATGCGTTAGATAAAATTGCCACGGTAGAAGGTGGCGATGGTGACATTCATATATCGCAAGAGTTAAGCCGTTTATTAAATGTTTGCGACAAAATTGCACAAAAACGCGGCGACCAATTTATATCTAGCGAGTTACTTTTTTTAGCCGCATTTGACGTTAAAGGCAGCGTTAAAGATTTATTAATTAAACACGGTGCTACTAAAAAAACAGTAGAGCAAGCCATAGATAAATTACGAGGTGGTGAAAAAGTGAACGATGCCAATGCAGAAGAAAACCGAGGCGCGTTAGATAAATACACCATAGACTTAACCGAAATGGCATCACAAGGCAAGTTAGACCCAGTAATAGGCCGAGACGAAGAAATACGCCGAGCCATGCAAGTATTACAACGCCGTACTAAAAACAACCCCGTATTTATTGGGGAGCCGGGTGTCGGTAAAACCGCATTGGCAGAAGGTTTAGCACTGCGTATTGTTAATGGTGAAGTGCCAGAAGGTATGAAAAATAAACGGCTGTTGTCTTTAGATATGGCAGGTTTAATAGCGGGTGCTAAATTTAGAGGTGAGTTTGAAGAACGCTTAAAAGCGGTACTAAAAGATTTGTCTAAACAAGAAGGGCAAATACTGTTATTTATAGACGAAATACACACAATGGTGGGCGCAGGCAAAGCAGAAGGCGCAATGGACGCAGGTAATATGTTAAAACCTGCACTAGCTCGCGGTGAATTACACTGTATTGGTGCGACAACTTTAGACGAATACCGACAATATATAGAAAAAGATGCCGCTTTAGAACGTCGTTTTCAAAAAGTATTGGTGCTAGAACCCAGTGTGGAAGACACCATTTCAATATTAAGGGGTTTAAAAGGCCGATACGAATTGCACCACGGTGTAGACATCACCGATTCTGCCATTATTTCTGCCGCTACTTTGTCACACCGGTATATAGCAGACAGGCAATTGCCCGACAAAGCGATAGATTTAATAGACGAAGCCGCCAGTAAAATAAGAATGGAAATAGACTCTAAACCCGAAGAAATGGACAGGCTAGAAAGGCGCTTAATACAACGAAAAATAGAACGTGAAGCATTACGCAAAGAAAAAGACAAGGCATCTAAAGAGCGATTAAAAAACTTAGAAACAGAAATTGCCGAGGCCGAACGCGCGTTTTCTGACTTTGATGAAATATGGCGTGCAGAAAAAGCCTCTGTACAGGCAACGGCAGACATAAAGGAAGCGTTAGAACAAGCAAAGCTAGATTTGGATGTGGCATCACGCGAGGGTAATTTAGAAATAATGTCTGAATTGCAGTATGGAAAAATACCAGAACTTGAAACGCAATTTGAGAAAGCATCTAATAAAGAGCAAGAAAAAATGACCTTGCTAAAAAACCAAGTAACCGAAGAAGAAATTACCGAAATTGTTTCGCGTTGGACGGGTATACCCATTAGCAAAATGTTGGAAGGCGAAAAAGACAAATTACTAAAAATGGAAGCCGAATTAGCAAAAAGCGTTATCGGTCAACAAGAGGCGGTAGTTGCGGTGGCAAACTCTATTAGGCGTTCTCGTGCAGGTTTGGCAGACCCTAATAGGCCCAATGGTTCATTTTTATTTATGGGGCCTACTGGTGTGGGCAAAACCGAATTAACCAAAACCCTGGCAGACTTTTTGTTCGATTCGCAAGATTCGATAATCCGTTTAGACATGTCAGAGTTTATGGAAAAACATTCCGTCGCCCGTTTAATTGGCGCACCCCCAGGTTATGTGGGTTACGAAGAGGGCGGTTATTTAACCGAAAAAGTAAGGCGACAACCTTATTCTATTGTATTATTTGACGAAATTGAAAAAGCCCATCCAGATGTGTTTAATGTTTTACTGCAAGTTTTAGATGACGGGCGATTAACCGACGGGCAAGGGCGCACGGTGGATTTTAAAAACACCGTTATTATTATGACTTCTAATTTAGGCAGTGAATTTATTCAGAATCTATCGGGTGAAGAAAACTATAAACAAATGAAACAAGCATTAATGGAAATTGTGGGTCAGCATTTTAGGCCAGAATTTATTAATCGTATTGATGAAGTGGTCGTATTTCATCCGCTTAACTTAGAACATATTCAAAAAATCACTAAAATACAGGTGGATATTTTAGTAGCAAGGTTAGCAGAAAAAGGTATTGGTTTTAAAATTAATGATGAAGCGTTACAGTTATTGGGCAAGTCGGGTTATGACCCTGTTTATGGTGCGCGACCACTAAAAAGAGCCATACAAAACCAGTTAGAAAACACCTTGGCACAAGCAATTTTAGCAGGTGAATATGTGGCAGGTGAAACCATACTAGTAACCGTAAAAGATGAAAAATTGGAACTAAGGAAGTAATGTTGTAAGAGCAAGGGGTCGACGTCCGCATAATGCTTTTGCAATTTTGGATACCTACATCCATGTAGGCAAAACCCCCCTTTTTTAGCTGTTTTAAGTGTTTGTAAAACTAAGTTTTAATTTGCATTGCCTTTGTTATATCGTGCATCAAATCTTTTTTTAGTTGTTGCAAGCGGCCATCAATTATTTTTTCAAGGTCGTCAAGGTTTAGCTGCTCGCTTTGGTTTGCAGTTGTGCTTGCTACTTGCGGTATTAGGTCTTCTTGCTCTATCATGTCGGGTTGCAAGGGTTTTAAAGCAGGCACAACACCGCGTCTAACAATGTTGGTTAAAATAGGAGAGGTAGGCATAGTTGTTTTTTAGCTCAATCGCTTCTGGTGCTAGCTTGGTTTAATAAATATTCTAAAAGCAACGGTACAGGTCGCCCCGTTGCGCCTTTGTTTTTGCCAGACACCCAAGCGGTGCCGGCTATGTCTAAATGTGCCCAGTTGTATTTTTTTGTGTAACGCGCTAAAAAACAAGCGGCAGTAATAGAACCTGCCGCTCTGCCGCCAATGTTGGCCATGTCGGCAAAGTTGCTGTTTAGTTGCGACTGGTATTCGTCGCCTATTGGCAGTTCCCAACAGGGGTCGCAACTGCTTTTACCTGCGGTTTTTAAATCGTCTACCAAGGGTGAGTGGTTGCTCATCACTGCCGATGTTTGATGGCCTAAGGCAATAATACATGCGCCAGTTAATGTCGCTATGTCTATAACGGTGTGTGGGTCAAAACGTTCTGCATAAGTTAAAGCGTCACATAAAATTAGCCTGCCTTCGGCATCGGTATTTAATACTTCTATGGTTTGACCCGACATACTGGTAACAATGTCGCCCGGGCGGGTGGCTTTACTGCTTGGCATGTTTTCTGTAGCTGGCACTATGCCCACTACATTCATGTTTAATTGCATTTCTACAATGGCTTGCATTACGCCAAATACGCTGGCAGCACCGCACATGTCGTATTTCATTTCGTCCATGGCTGCCCCTGCTTTTAGCGATATTCCGCCACTGTCAAAGGTGACACCTTTGCCCACTAAAACGACAGGTTTTTGGTCTTTTGCACCGCCATTGTATTTAAAAACAATTAGTTTTGGCTCTACTGCCGCACCGTCTGACACTGACAAAAACGAACCCATTTTTAATGCTTCACAATCGGCACGGTTTAAAATTTCTGTTTCTAATTTTGTCGATGTTTTGCTCATTGCATCGGCTTGGTCTGCTAAATAGGCTGGGTTACAAATGTTGGCAGGTAAGTTGGCTAAATTTTTAGTTAATTCCATACCGTTTGCTGTGGCTTGTGCCTTTATAACAGCTTGTACTGCGCAGGCTTGGTTGTCACTATCGCCAATATTAAAAGTTAAACTACTAATGGTTGTTACCGGTTTAACGTTTTTAGTTTTTAACTGGTCAAACCGATAATGATGAGACAAACTAACTAATGTCGCTTGTTTAATTTTCCATGCGGTATCTCTATTTTCTACATCTATATCGGCAAGGTATGTGTGCACATTTTTAGCACCACTTTTGTTTAAAAATGCAATGGCGGTAGTATTGATGTTTTTAAATTGTTTGTCTGTTAAAGCTTGTTTTTTACCTGCGCCTAGCAACAATATGCGTTTAGCTGCTATATTATTAACTTGCTGTAATAATAAAGTTTCACCTGCTTTACCGCTTATGTCGCCATTTTTTATTATGCGCTTTATATAACCGTTTGCGGCATCGTCTACCATTTGTGCCGCATTTGATAAGCCGTCTTTAAATATTGCTATTACTAAGCAGTCGCTTTGTTGGTTGGTAGGTGACGTGTTTTTTACAGCAATTTGCATGGGTGATTCCAGTAAAATAGGGTTGATAATTTATTATACTGAAAGGTACTTATCTTTGTTTTTATTTAGAGTATTTGATGATTAAAGAAATAGTAGTTTGGTCAAAATGGCTAAGAATTATTCATGGTGTTTTTATTGTTTCATTTGTAGCATTAATACTATCGGGTTGGTTACTTAATAACTCTGTAAAGGGTTACGAAAGTAGTATGGTTGTACACCAAGTTGCCAGCAGTTTTATTGGTTTTTTTTTAGTTTTTAGGTTGCTGTTACTGTTTTTTGGTAGCCAAGCAGAAAACATAAAAAGCTTTTTTAATCAGGCAGATAAACGGCAACAAAGCCGGTCACTTTTGGCTTTTTACTTTTCATTAGGTAAATTACCTTTACCCAATTGGCATTCAAAATCGGCTTTGTGGGCGATAGTGTATTTGTTTATGTTTGTATTAATTGCTTTGGCTTTGATAACAGGTATTTTGGCCAATTATCAAGATATGTGGTTGGGCTGGGTGGTTTTAGACGTGCACCTTCAATTAACGCAACTGCTTATGTGGGTTGTTGTATTGCATGTAATTAGCGCAGTTTTGCATGACGTTAAAAGTAGCCATGCCAATATTTCTGCCATTATTAGTGGCAACCGATATTTTAAAGTAGACGATAAAAAGCCGTCTAACGTACAAGTTAAATTTAAATGACACAAGTATTACTTTATCAACATGCAGAACAACCATCCTTAAAACGGTTGTTGGCAAAATATAAGCTAAGCATTAACTTGGTAAATGATGAAAAAATACCCGGTTCTTACTGGGGTGACTCTGAAGCGGGCATTATTAATAGCCAATTATATGTACGGAAAGATACGCCCATACATTCGATAATGCACGAGGCATGCCATTATATTTGTATGGACAAAACCAGACGTATTGCTTTAAATACTAATGCTCAAGGCGATTATGATGAAGAAAATGCAGTGTGTTATTTACAAATATTGCTGGCTGAGTTTATTACAAGCTATTCAAGTGAAAAAATGTGCCAAGATATGGATAATTGGGGCTACACTTTTAGGTTGGGTTCTGCCAAAAAATGGTTTGAAAGCGATGCAGAAGATGCATTGAACTGGTTAATTAAACACAATATTGTATTTAAAAATAAACAAGTGACTTGGCAACTTGCTTGTCAGCTTTTATAAAGTACACGTAGACATTAAAAAATGTACATCTTGGGTTACTTGTGCGGCCTTATCTTCAATGCTGTCTCGGCTAAAAAAACGTATAGAGTAGCGCATTTTTCCTGCGCTAATTTCTGGGTAACTGTTTTCAGAACGTTTAATGGATACGCGTATTAATTGTAATGGTCGCCCGCCTTTCATGGCTTCTTGAAAATAGCCTTTATTGCCAACGGTTTCTTCAAAGTGACCGCTCTGTCTAATAACTTTTAAACTGGCATCAATCGCTTTACGTACATTTTCAAAAGGTTTTAGCCATTTAATAAAGGCTTGTTGGCGTATGTCTGCCGACATAGACAACCAATGGTGATAAGCAGGTAAGTCAAAACTGCACATGCCGCCTGCAATCATTGCGCGTTGCCTTACATTATTTAAAAAATCGGTAGAGCCTATGTGTTGACCTATCTGTCCTTTTTGGATGTGTAAATTTTCTATTAGCGTTTTGTGGTCAACCAATAAGCTTTCTAACGCGACGGTATCAACGTCGGATGTTTGCCCTAGGTGGGTTAATGAAATGTGCTGTCGCTCTAATTCTTTCATTACTTCACTTTTAATATCACCACGCGATGAAATAGTTAAAATTTCATAAAAGGTGGTTATGGCGCTGTGGGTATCCCATTTTGAAGATTTACTAATTTGAAAGTCTATGCGGTCAAAGAGTTGCTCTAAGCGTAAAAAAGTTCTTATCCGTTCGGATAACGGTTGTTCAAAAATAATGGATTCTGGTAAAGAGTCAGGCATGAAGGTGTATCGAAATGTCAGTAAGGTTATTTAGAGGTCTTTGCACGAAAGCTACAAACGCTAAACTTTGCAAAGGTCTCTATTATCCTTAATTATTAGCTGAAAGTCTTAAAAACTTTTTATGTAAATTTTCTACATCGCGCTTTAGCGATGAAAGAGGTGTATGGATTGGATTAAGAATAATATCATTGGCGATAGATAAGCGTTGTAATCGCGTAGCTTGTGCTTGTATTCTTAATTTTGCCTCGGCTGTACCTAAATCATTTCGGCTTTTAAGGCGTTGTATTTGAGTTTGTTTGTCACAATCGACCACTACAACATAGTCAAACTGGTGTTGGCTGTTAGTTTCAAATAATAAAGGAACTAATGATAAAGAGTAGGGTGATTGGCATTGCTTAAGCGATGTAAAAAGTTGCTGATATATTTTAGGGTGCAACAAATTGTTTAACCATTGTTTTTTTACGTTGTCGTTAAAAATTATAGTTGCAAGGTTGCGTCTATCTAGCGTGTTGTCTGCCGATAAAATACCATCACCAAAATATGCAACCATAGTTTGTAATGTGTCGGGCTGCTTTATCGTTATGTCATAAGCAATTATATCGGTATCGATTACGCAAATATTTTTAGCAATAAATAAATGACCGACGGTTGTTTTACCGGATGCAATGCCACCTGTTAGTGCGATGTTAAACATGTATTAAAAAAATAAACACGGCAAATAGTGCTTATTTCGTCGACCCCTTGCTTACTAAAAACGGCTAGTACCTAAAATTATGGACATTAACTCATTACCCCATACAAGTGTTGCCCAACCCGCAATAGCTAAATAGGGGCCAAAAGGTATTTGTGTATTTTTATCTTTAGATTGCACAATAATAAAGGTTAAGCCAATGATGGTGCCCACTACAGACGATAAAAGAATCACTGCCAATAAATGTTCTAAGCCCACCCATGCACCAATACAGGCAAGCAGTTTAAAGTCCCCAAACCCCATACCTTCTTTACCCGTAATGAGCTTAAATACCTGATAAATAATCCAAAGTATCATGTAGCCCGCTACTGCACCTAATACAGAATCTAGAGGGGTGGTGAATACATCGTATTGGTTGGCGATTAAACCTAGCCAAAGTAACGGTAAAACCATATTGTCTGGCAATATTTTATGGTCGTAATCTATAAAGCTTAAAGTAATAAAATAATAGGTTAAAAGCAAAGCTAAAATTGTTGCAATGCTTACGCCAAATTTAACCGCAATAAAGGTAGCTAAAATGGCGGTTAATAATTCAACAAATGGATAGCGAAAAGAAATGGGCGTTTTGCAAGATGCACATTTAGCACCTAAAAAAATAAAACTTAAAACGGGGATGTTTTGCCAAGGTTTAATGGCTGTTTTACATTTGGGGCAGGTCGAGTTGGGTTTACTTAAATTAAATGTGTCGGTTTCTAACGGGTAATCTTTAAGTTCTAAATAGTCAACACAGTCTTTTTTCCATTCACGTTCCATCATAATGGGTAAACGGTAAATAACCACGTTTAAAAAACTACCAACCAATAACGAAACAATAAAAACGGTGCTGTAAAAAAATAAAAGGTTATTGCTAAAAACTTCAATAACGTTAGCCAATTGCATCACCCATTGCAAATATGGGCATGTACATGGCCAATACTAAACCACCCACTACCACGCCTAAAAACGCCATAATCATGGGTTCCATCATGGCGGTTAATCCGTCGACAGCATCATCCACTTGTTCTTCGTAATAATCGGCAACTTTACTTAACATATCATCTAAAGCACCGGCTTCTTCACCAATGGTGACCATTTGCACTACCATATTGGGCCAAATACCGGCTTGGCGCATAGATTCGTTAAGTTGAATACCGGTAGCTGCATCTACTTCCATTTTTTTAATGGCATTATAGTAAACAATGTTGCCAGCTACCGATGCAGCAGAATCTAAAGCTTCTACTAAAGGTACACCAGCGGCCGACATGGTTGATAAGGTTCGCGAAAAGCGAGCAATGGACGATTTTTCGATAATAAGGCCAGCTATAGGTAACCTTAACGCTAAACGCTGAAAAAGCTCATTTAATTTTTTGTTGGTTTTTAATAAATATTTTAAACCTTGGTAAGAACCAAATATCACACCTGCAATAATGTACCAGTTGGCTTGTAAGTAGTCAGACATAGCAATAACCATTTGAGTTAATGCCGGCAACTCTGCACCAAAACCTTCAAAAAGGGTTTGAAATTGAGGTACAACAAAAATTAATAATATGCCAGATACAACGGCTGCAATAAATAAAATAGAGATAGGGTATTTAATGGCCGATTTAATTTTAGCTTTTAAAGCTTCAGACTTTTCTTTGTAGGTAGCCACTTTTTCTAATAAAGATTCAAGCGCACCGGCTTGTTCACCAGCAATAATTAAATTACAAAATAAATCATCAAAATGCTCTGGATATTTTGTTAAGGTTTCACCAAAAGACAGTCCCGACTCTACATTAACGCTAATGTTGGTAATTAATGCTTTTAACGCATTGTTTTCTGCACCTTCGGCAACAATGGCGAAAGATTGCACCAAAGGCACGCCGGCTTTCATCATGGTAGAAAGTTGGCGGGCAAATAATGCAATATCAGCAGGTCTGATTTTGCCCGTTACGCGTTTGTCTTTACGTTTACTAACTTTGGTTGGTTTTATGCCTTGTTTACGTAAAAGGGTTTTTACAACGTCGGCACTAATGCCTTGCATTTGGCCTTCTACTTTTTTTCCTGCTTGGTTTCTACCTTCCCAAGTAAAGAGTGAATCATTAGCCATTTTTTATTCCATAAATTGTATTAATCTAACGTTATTCGGTTTGCTTCTTCTAAACTGGTTATGCCTTCGGCAACTCTATTTAAAGCGGATCGGCGCAAATTTTGTACGCCATCCAATTCTGCTTGGTCAGCAATATCAATGGCGTTACCGCCATCCATTACAATGCGCCCCATCTTGTCCGATATTGGCATCACTTGGTAAATGCCAACGCGACCTTTATAGCCATGAGCGCATTGGTCACAGCCTACTGGTTTATACAGTTTTAGGGGTAACTCTTCTTGTTTGTAACCTGCTTCTAATAGTACATCGTCAGGTACATCATCTACAACTTTGCAGTGCTTACATAAACGCCTGCCTAACCTTTGTGCAATCACCAAGGTTACTGCAGTGGCAATATTAAAAGGGGCAACGCCCATATTAACTAAACGAGACAGTGTTTGCGGTGCGTCATTAGTATGTAATGTAGATAATACCAAATGGCCTGTTTGGGCAGCCTTAATAGCAATACTGGCGGTTTCAATGTCACGTATCTCACCCACTAAAATTACGTCAGGGTCTTGTCGTAAAAAAGCTTTTAATGCTTTTTCAAATGTTAACCCTGCTTTTGGGTTTACGTTTACTTGGTTAACGCCTTCTAAGTTAATTTCTGCGGGATCTTCTGCGGTAGATATATTGGTTTCGGGCACGTTTAAAATATTGACTCCAGTGTATAACGACACCGTTTTACCCGAACCGGTAGGGCCTGTTACTAAAATCATTCCATAAGGTTTAGCCAGCGCATCTAAATACAGTTTTTCTTGTGCAGGCTCGTATCCAAGGGCTTCAATACCTAATTGGGCACTACTTGGGTCTAAAATACGTAAAACAATTTTTTCACCAAATAAAACGGGGCAGGTAGAGACACGAAAATCAATCGATTTGGTTTTGGATAATTTTAATTTAATACGCCCATCTTGCGGTATGCGTTTTTCAGAAATATCCATGCGCGACATGACCTTAATACGGGCAACCAGTCGGCTAGCCATACTAAGTGGTGGGTTGGCTACTTCTTGCAATATTCCGTCAATTCTAAAGCGGACACGAAACTTTTTTTCATACATTTCTAAATGAATGTCTGAGGCACCTTTTTTAATGGCATCTAACAGTACTTTATTTACAAATCTAACAACAGGTGTTTCATCTGCTGCAGATGCAGCATCATTTTCTTCTTTTTTATTTTGTTCTGCTTCTTCATCAATAATGTCAAGGTTATCTAAATCTTCATCGTCAATTAAGTCATCCATGCTGGTTTCGGCAGCACTTTCAAATTTTTCTATGTATTTTTCTAATAGCCCATCTTCAACAATAACGGCTTCGGTAGCAATACCCGTACTAAATTTAAATTCATCTACTGCTATTAAGTTGGTCGGGTCAGATATACCAACAAAAAGGCGATTGCCGTGTTGCATTAAAGGAATGGCGCGATGTTTGGCAATTAAATCGGGGGTAATGAGCTCTTTAGGGGAAAATTCAAAATCAAAGGCGGAAAGGTCTAAAACAGGTAAACCAAATTCCTCAGCTGATATCGAGGCAATTTTATGACCATTTACTAGTCCTTTTTGTATAAATATACTAACCAAAGAGGTGTTTTTTTCACGTGATTCTTCAACAACTTCTACAGCTTGTTGTTCAGAAATTAAACCATCGGAAACAAGGCGTTTAGCTAACCCACCGAGCACCAGTTTTTTTTGTGGTTTGGACATATTGTATGGTAGTTATTATTTTTAATTATTATAATACAAGGTTCTACAAAAAAGTGCGCAACCTTTCAATGGGATAGAGTCAATTATTTTGTTTGTAGCTGCTAAAATTAAGTCTCAAGCAATTTATAGAGACTTTTTAAGCTACTTGTATGGGAATGGTATAAGCCGTATGAGTTATTTGGTTGTTTGTATCAACATAAATAAGTTTTGGTTTGAATTTTTTTGAAACAGTATCATCAATTTCTGCATAGCTGCAAATAATTAAGCGGTCACCAGGGTTGGCTTTATGTGCAGCTGCACCGTTAACCGAAATAATACCGGTGTTTTCTTTTGCTCTTATTGCGTAGGTTGTAAAACGTTCTCCGTTAGCTAGGTTATAAATTTGAATCTGTTCATATTCAAGAATATCTGCATTGTCTAATAAGGTACCATCTATTGCACAAGAACCTTCGTATTCAAGTTCTGCATGGGTTGTGGTCACTTTGTGTAGTTTAGATTTTAATAATATTCTTTTCATCTTAATTTAATTTTAGCACAACTAATGGAAAACGATTTGACGCGCATTATACCCAAATTGTTTTATAGATAATTTAAATATATATTGCTTTCTAATATTTATTTATAGACTGGCATTGCAGGTTTACATTTTTGTGTTATACCGTTATCTTTTCTAATAAAATAGACTTCCCAGACATTTCTTTTGGTTGACTAATGCCCATTAGTTGTAAAACCGTTGGCGCAATGGCGCTTAACCCTTGGCCACTATTTAAGCGCCATTGGTCTTTGTCCATAACTAAGCACGGTACTGGGTATGTTGTGTGTTGTGTGTGTGGTTCGCCCGTTACAGGGTCGATCATTTCGTCGCAGTTGCCGTGGTCGGAGGTCATTATTATCGACCATTCTTTAGCAATGGCATGGCCAAGTAGCCGCCCCACTTCTTTATCTAAAGATTCAACGGCCTTTACAATGGCCTCTTTAACTGCGGTATGGCCAACCATGTCGCCATTGGCAAAATTAACGACAATAAAAGCGTATTCTTCTGTGTTGATAGCTTCAATAACTTTGTCCGATATTTCTGGGGCACTCATTTCGGGCTGTAAATCGTAGGTTGCAACATCGGGTGAGGGTACTAAAATACGGTCTTCACCTGCAAAAGGTTGTTCTTTGCCACCATTAAAAAAGTAGGTTACATGGGCGTATTTTTCTGTTTCTGCGCAATGTAACTGTTTTAAACCAGATAGGCCAATAACTTTACCTAACATTACTGGTGGTCGTTCTGGAGAAAAAGCAATGGGTGCTAAATATTTAGGGTCGTATTCTGTCATACAAGTGATGACAATTTTTTTGTAGTCTGGAGTACGTTCGAAGCCATCAAAAGTCATGCACCCTATTGCTTCTACCAATTGGCGAGGGCGATCATTTCTAAAGTTAAAACAAATCATGCCGTCTTCAGGTTTAATATTTTCTGTCCCTGGTAAAACAACGGGTTCGATAAATTCATCGCCAATATCTTTGGCGTAAGATGCTTCTATGGCCTCTATAGGTGTGGTAAATTTTTCACCCACGCCGTTCATCATTAAATTCCACGATTTTTTAGTTCGATCCCAACGGTTATCTCTGTCCATTGCATGGTAACGACCGCAAATAGTGGCAATGCAACCGCCTGCATTGTCTAAAGACGGTTGAATTTGTGTGACATATTTTCTTGCGGCTCTTGGTGCGGTATCGCGCCCGTCTGTAATCATGTGTATTAGTGGTTTTACGCCTTGGTATTTACACATGCGGATTAACGCTAATAGGTGTTCCACATGGCTGTGTACGCCACCGTCTGAAACTAAGCCAAACAAGTGTAATGGGCTGTTGTTTTCTTTAGATTTATTGATGGCGGCCAATAGCGTAGAGTTGCGATAAAAGCTACCGTCTTTAATGGCATCATCAATGCGCACTAAGTCTTGTTTCATTATGCAGCCGCAACCGAGTGTTAAATGACCTACCTCTGAATTGCCCATTTGCCCGTCGGGTAAACCCACAGCCTTGCCCGATGCTTCTAATACACAATGTGAATATTTAGAAAAATATTGGTCAAAAACAGGCGTTTTGGTTTCTTGAACGGCATTATTTATACGCGCCGGGTTGGTTCCGTAACCATCTAAAATAATTAATAAAACAGGGCGACGTGGGGGAGGGTTGCTATGACTCATTCGGCTGGATAACCTTTAATTTGGTTTGTATAAAATCTTTATGTGATAAATATAATAAATCCGAAAGCTTTCGAATTCGGTGTTCTTCGTGTTTGTCTAACTCATTGTCAGACAAGGCAATTTGCCAACATTGAGTAAGCAAATCTATTTTTTGTTGGTTATTGTAGGTTTCATTAATTAAACGGGTATGGGGCTGAATAGACAATTGCCAATCGTGTTCTTTAATTAATGTTTGTAGGTATTGATCAAATTCGTTTTCTTTTACCAAGCCCTTTTTTAATATGTGGCTTTTTAACGTACTAATTTCATCGTTTGACAGTTGTTGGTCGGCTAATGCAACCTCTAACAGGATAAATAAAGTGGCTTTGTTGCTGTCTTTTTGAGTGTCTTCGGCATCATCTTGATTTTCAAAAAAAGTAATTATTTGTTTAAACATGCTTAATTAAGTCGATTTTTTAGTTTATAGCCCGCGTTGGTTTCGCTAAATACTTTTCGCACTGCGGGGTGATGAATAGGGTCTTTGTTGCTATCAGCTTGTAAATTAATTTCTGCAGCATAGGTTTCGTATGCTTCACCGTCTACCATTACGCGGTACCACGGTTGGTCTTTATTTGGTTGGCTGGTAGCATTGTTTTTATACCAACTATTGGACTCAGAAAATTCAATATCAACATCGAAAATAACGCCTCGATATGAAAATAAACGGTGTTCAACCACTTCACCAATTGAGAATTTAGCTTTTCTTTGCATTGGACAACCAATAGAATATCAATACTTACTATTCTATCAAATAAGATTGCCTAATCCCATGCCTTTAGACTTATTACTAAAAGATAAAAATCAAAAAACAATAGCGCTCATAATGAGCAGTTTCTTAATGGCTATTTTAGGCTATTACTTTGGCATGCTTTATTGGCAAACTAAAACCAATAATGAAAACTCAAACAGTCAGCTAATACAACAGGTGTTTGCTACGCAAAATAACTCTCGCGATAAGCCGCAACAAATAGCACCGTTGCATTTATTTGGCAAGGCAGACAAAGTGATTAGGCAGCCTGTAAAAAAGGCAACGGTTGCTCCCATATCACGTCTTAATTTAACGCTTAAAGGTGTGTTTGCATCTGAACCTATTGAATCGTCTTTAGCCATTATTAGTAGTGGTAAAAGGGACGAGTTGTTATATGCAATAGGTGAAACTTTACCGGGTGGCGCAACCTTAAAAGAGGTTTATAGCGATAGAGTAATTATTGAAAGAAACGGCAGTTTAGAAACCTTACCACTGTTGTTAGAAGAGGCTAAAATCATCACAACGGTAGAAACACCGTTACAAAATGAACAAGTGTTTCGATCTACGCCAAAAGAATTACGCGTTCAGTTGTTAAAAGACCCTTCACAAATACCTAAAATTATGGCGACGATTGCGCAATATAAAAATGGCAAAGTGATTGGTTTTAAATTACAAATGAAAAAATACAAAGGTATTTTGCAACAATATGGTTTACGAAAAACAGATATTGTTACTGCCATTAATGGTATTGATATTACTAATTCTAAAAATGCGTTTAAGCTGTTGCAACAGCTTACTAATGCGCCGTCTTTAAACTTAGATATTTTAAGAAATGGCCAAAAGCAGTCGCTAAGCATTTCTTTATTATAATTAAAATTTTTTAACTATTTATTATGCTTAACTTGCCTTTTAGTAAACTTGAATCTAAACAAATTGTTATTAAACAATTTTACCGTAAACACAACCCTTTTTTAGTGGTGGCAACAGTGTTTATTGTTGTTATTTTACTAATAGCTGGTGTTTTAAATGCTGTTCCTTTGCCAAAAACGGTGTTGTTAATTGCGGCGAGCATTGTTTTATTGTTTGCTTATTTGGCAAAATATGGAACGGATGTTCATTTATTTAACCTATCAACGGTTAAAGAGGCCTTTATAGTTGCTTTTGTTATTGCAGGTTTTGCTGTTATTGCCTCATCTTTGCTGTATTTTGTTGCCAGTATTGTTTTATTTGTTGGCGGAATTATTTTATTTGGCAGTGTAATTTTAATACTATTTTTTGTCGTGGCTTTGCTGGCCTCAGTCACATTTTTTTTACCTTTATTAATGTATATTGCGGTTCTATCGTTAATAATTTATTTGCTTATCTGGTTTTTTCAAAGTAAACCTGAAAAAGCTTTAAATAAGGATGAAGAAGTGAAGCTAAATACTGATAAATTAAAGAAAAATTTAAAAGATGAGTATTTAGATTAAGGAAGACCTAATTAACTGGCTAAAGCATGGTTGAAAATTTAACCTCGGTCAGTGCATAAGTATTGGAATGATACTAATAGCGCTAAGCCTCGCTAGTTTTGAAAAAGCACCAAAACGAGCAATGCTTAACGCTAATAGGTTGAAAACGCTAGCTTAATCAGGTCTTGCTTAATACTAAGTTTTAATGATACTGATTCTTAATTGACGTTATAATCGTTAACCCTTAATTTTATGGAATAATGCGTGAAAATTAAAAGAGTAATTGTTTTTATTGTACTGGTTGGCTTTTTACAGGTTTCTAGTGCAGCTAAAAAAACCTTTACATTAAATTTAAAAGATACCAATATTCGAAATTTTATTGCCTCTGTTTCTAAAAAAACAGGGCGTAATTTTGTTATTGACCCGCGTGTTAAAGCTAAAATTAATGTTATATCGTCTAAAGCATTAGATGAAGACGAACTTTACGAAGTGTTTTTGTCGGTTTTGCAAGTACACGGTTACTCGGCCATTCCTAATAAAAACGTCACTAAAATTGTCCCCGACGTTAACGCAAAACAAGGCCCCATTCCCACTTATATTCACCGGCAATTAGGTAAAGACCAACTTATTACCAAAGTTATTAAAATTGACCATGTGCCAGCGGCGCAGTTAGTGCCAATTTTACGCCCTTTAATACCACAGCAAGGGCATATGGCCGCCTACGCTGCAACCAACACTTTAATTTTGACCGATCGTGTTGGCAATATTCGTCGTATTGAAGAAATTATTAATAAAGTTGATATTGCAGATAATCAAGAAATTGAAGTGATTACACTCAGTTTTGCATCAGCTTCTGAAGTGGTGCGCATTATTAATGCGCTTAAACAAAAAAAGGGCAATGCTAATAAAACATCGTCTAACTCTGTATTGGCGGCAGACGATAGAACCAACAGTATTTTAGTTAGTGGCGATAAAGCCAGTAGACTACGTTTACGGGTATTAATTAGCCATTTAGACACACCTTTAAAAAAGCACTCTGGCAATACTAAGGTTATTTATTTGCATTTTGCCAATGCCAAAGAGTTGGCAGCCATACTAAAAGGCGTTTCAGATTCCAAACAAAAATCGAAAACAACGGCTAAAACAAACGTTGCTAATACGACCAAAATAGATATTAGGGCACATGAAACAACTAATTCATTAGTGATTACTGCACCACCTGCAGAAATGCAAAATTTAAGAGAAATTATTAGCCAATTAGATATTAGGCGCGCACAGGTTTTGGTGGAGGCGATAATTGCAGAAGTACAAGTTAATAAAGCCAGAGAAGCCGGTGTACAGCTGGCAAGTAACCAAGCAAGTACTGGTGGGTTAACAGGGGTGTCTAGTTTTGCTAGTGGTACGGGTAATAATATAGTTTCTATTGCGACGCAGGGTATAGTAGGCAGTGGTTTGACTTTGGGTTTTTCTAATGCTGCGGGGTCTTTTGGTGGCATTATTCGTGCATTAACGTCAGATGCTTCAACCAATATTTTATCTACGCCAAGCATTGTTACTTTAGATAACCAAGAGGCTAAAATTGTCGTTGGTCAAAATGCACCGTTTGTTACGGGTTCTTTTACTTCTACGGGTTCTAGTTCATCATCTGTAAACCCGTTTCAAACTATTGAACGTCAAGATATTGGTTTAACGCTTAAAGTAAAACCACAAATAAATGAAGGCAACACAATAAAAATGGACATTTCACAAGAGGTTTCAAGCATATCTAAAAGCGCGGTAACGACGGGTATTACAACCAACAAACGTACGATAGATACCACCGTGTTGGTAGAAGATGGGCAAACCCTAATATTAGGTGGTTTAATAGATGATCAGGTTCAAGAGACGAATGAAAGAATACCGTTTTTAGGAGACATTCCCTTTTTAGGTGCTATTTTTTCTTATAAATCTACCACGAAAGTTAAACAAAACCTGATGGTATTTATTCACCCTACAATATTAAGGGATATAACAACAGAAAATTTAAGCACTTCTCAAAAGTACAAATACATGAGAGCGTTAGAACTTGAAATTGATGAAGGCAATAATTCATTACTAGATGATGATTTGCCTCTTTTACCCGAGTTGTTTATAACCACACCAGCAACCGCTAAAACACAGTAATGAAACAGCCTAACGTCGCGTTAGTAGATGACCATTTGTCTAAAAAAGTAACCCATGAGCTAAGTTACAGTTTTGCAAAAAAACACGGCGTTTTACTGCAACAATCTCAAGAGCAAGGGGTCGACAGTTTTAGCCTATTTCACACCGATTCTGTTCGCCCCAGTATTCTTATCGAGTTACAAAGAAAGTTAAACGCCGCTTTTAGTTTAAGCTTGTTAAGTGATAATGAATTTTCAATGCACCTGACCAAACATTACTCTAACAAAACATCAGAAGCCCAAGACATTGCCGAAGATATAGGCGACACGATAGACTTAACGTTAATGGCAGAAAACATGCCAGAGCCAGAAGATTTGCTGGAGGCCGAAGACGACGCGCCAGTAATACGTTTATTAAACGCGATGTTGACCGAGGCAATAAAAAAAGAAGCGTCCGACATTCATATCGAACCGTTTGAAAACCGATTGCAAATACGTTTTAGAGTAGACGGTGTTATGCAAACCATTTTAGAACCACCAAGAAAAATATCATCGCTTATTATTTCTCGTGTGAAAATTATGGCCAAATTAGACATTGCAGAAAAAAGAGTGCCGCAAGACGGACGAATTTCTTTACGTGTTGCCGGTAAACCTGTAGATGTTCGGGTATCAACTTTACCATCTGGCCACGGTGAAAGAATCGTTATGCGGTTGCTCGACAAACAATCAGGTCGGTTAGAATTGTCTAGCTTGGGTATGAGTGATGAAAATAAAGCACTGGTAGACAACTTAATAAAAATTCCACACGGCATCATATTAGTTACAGGCCCAACAGGTTCGGGTAAAACCACATCTTTATATGCCGCTTTAACACAATTAAACGACGCATCGCGCTCTATACTAACAATCGAAGACCCTATCGAATATTATTTAGACGGCATTGGGCAAACGCAAGTTAATATTAAAACCGATATGACCTTTGCAAGAGGTTTAAAAGCCATATTAAGGCAAGACCCCGACATAGTAATGGTAGGCGAAATACGCGACATAGAAACAGCAGTAACCGCAGTACAAGCCAGTTTAACAGGGCACATGGTACTTTCTACTTTACATACTAATAGTGCCATCGGCGCGATAACGCGATTGCGTGACATGGGCATAGAACCTTTTTTACTGTCTAGCAGTTTGTCTGGTGTGGTGGCACAACGTTTGGTACGCACCTTATGTAACCATTGTAAAAAGCCTGCACAAGCTACGGCAAGTGAGTTAAAACAACTAGAACTAACAACACAAGCCACCATTTGTCATAGCGTTGGGTGTAAAAATTGCAACTTCACCGGTTATTCTGGGCGTATAGGCGTATATGAGGTGGTAGTGGTTGATAGCGAAATGAAACAAATGATACATGATGAGGTGGCAGAAAAAACCATAGAGCAATATGCACGACAAACCTTCAAAAGCCTTTTACAAGACGGTATGAGGCTGGTTCTAGAAGGCAAAACCTCGTTAGAAGAAATTTTACGCGTGGCCAAACATGGCTAGTTTTTCTTATGTTGCTTTAGACAATAGTGGTAAAGAGGTAAAAGGTTTTTTTGAAACCGATAATGCCAAACAAGTTCGTCAATACATCAGAGACCAAGGGTTTAAACCGATTAAGGTTGAACTAAGTGAAAGCAAAAAAAAGCCAAACCAAGTAAGCAAAAAAACGTTGTCGGCGGCAGACAATGCATTATTTACACGCCAATTAGCCACGTTAATTAATTCTGGCACACCGTTAGAAGAAGCCTTATTAACCATTAGCCAACATTCAGAAAAACAAGCAACCAAATCCCTCATTTTATCGGTAAGGTCTGCCTTGTTAGAAGGGCAGTCGCTATCGAATGCTTTTGCGTTGTTCCCCAAAGCATTTGACGAGTTGTATTGTTCTACCGTAGATGCAGGAGAGCAATCTGGTCATTTAGATGGCGTATTAGAACGCTTGGCAGATTACAACGAAGCACGCCAAGAAACCATGCAAAAAGTAAAAGTGGCAATGTTCTACCCAGCTATTTTAGTCACCATGGCTATTTTTATTGTTTCGGGTTTGTTGGCTTATGTTGTGCCACAAGTGGTACAAGTGTTTGAAGGCTCAGAACAGCAATTACCTTATTTAACGGTGGCAATTTTAGCAATAAGTGACTTTTTGCAAGCCAATTGGTTAATTATGTTGGCGACAATAGTGTTGATTATTTTTGCTTATAAACAAGCATTAAAAAGCGACGTGGTGCGTTATCAAAATGATTTGTTTTTATTAAAAATACCCGTCATAAAAAAGTTTATACAAACCAAAAATACCGTACAGTTTACTCGTACACTAAGTATTTTAGCGTCTAGCGGTGTGCCGGTTTTACAAGCCATGACTATAGCTGCATCTGTGGTGAGTAACCGCCCCATGAAAGAGGCGGTAATTGTTGCCGCCGCTAAAGTGCGCGAAGGCGCGAGTATTTATAAATCTTTAGAGCAAAGCAAGCTTTTCCCTCCGTTGGCATTGCACTTAATCGCCAGTGGCGAAAACTCTGGCGAGTTAGATGTGATGTTAGAACGCGCCGCAGAATTTCAACAAAGAGAGTTAAATAGCCTAATTGCAATTTTAGTGGGCGTGTTTGAACCTGTAGTGATACTTGTGATGGGTATTGCAGTATTACTAATTGTATTAGCTATACTGTTACCTATATTTGAATTAAACCAATTAATTAAATGAATACGAAATGGTTACTATTGTGTGTTTTGTTTGTTACCACGGCGTGTCAGTCGTTTCAAAATAGTAACGTTCAAAGCACGCGTATAATTTTATTTTTAACTAATGGAATTAATTCGTCACAAATAGAACCAACATTACACAAGTTAAGCCAACAATTAAATATAGAAAAAATATCATTGATTCGGCAAAGTAATGAAAAACAGTTAATTGTAAATGTTTTTAGCTATAAACCCAAAGAACAATGGTTGGAACAGTTAATAGCAATAAAACAAGTTGAGTATGCAGAAGTTGATGTTAAAAAAATGGCAAAATAATTTTCTCCTGTTGGTATTAATGCTTACTATAAATAGTTTGTGGGCGCAATCGACCGACAGAATTATTGTAAAATTTAAAAACAATAAACACAGCACACTTATTGCTCATATTAGTAGCGACAGAATGGCAAAAATGCAAAGGCGAGTTAATACATCGTTGCGTTTTAAACGGCAAATGTTAGACGGCGCATCGGTTTTTTTATTAGACAAAGAAACCGCCATTAACGACGTTAAAGCTTATGCCGCATTATTATCAAATCAAAACGATATTGAATACGCTGAACCCGATTATCGCAAATTTCCATCTTCTTTTTCTTCCGAGGCACGCTTCAACGAACAATGGTATTTGCATAATGCCACCTCGGTAAAAGTGTCGGCATTAAATATGGTAGACGCTTGGGCGATAGAAGATGGCTCAACTAACCCAACGATTGTTGCCATAATAGACAGCGGTTATTTACCCAACACGCCCGATTTAGACAACCAGTATGTTGGCGGTAATGCCAATAACGGTTATGACTTTATCTCTCAAGATGATAACGGTGTATTTGTAACCGCTAATGATGGGTCTGGCCGCGACAACACACCCGAAGATGCAGGAGATGGCTTTACAGTGGCAGAATTTCAAGCCGAAGTGAGCCGTTCTGGTAGCAGTAGTAATAATTTATTGTCGTGTTCTGGCATCATCACACAAAATGAAAATAACAGTTGGCACGGTATATTTGTGGCAGGTATTGTGGCATCGCAAAGTAATGGTACAGGCATTGTTGGGGTGAACCCAAATGCTAAAATTTTACCATTAAGGGTGCTTGGTCGGTGTGGTGGTTATACGTCCGACATTGCTGATGCGATTCGTTGGGCCGCAGGTTTAACGGTATCGGGAGTGGGTGCAAATACTAATGTGGCTAAAGTAATTAATTTAAGTTTAGGCAGCCTTAATGCTTGCACTTTTAGTGAACAACTTGCCATTAATGCCGCCTTTAGTGCAGGTAGTGTTTTAATGGTTGCAGCAGGTAATGAAGGCACAGCAGTATCCAATTCATCACCTGCTAACTGCGGTAATGTGATGACCGTTTCTGCGGTTACCCAAGGTGGTGCAGAAACCAATTATACTAATTTTGGTGAGGCTATCGATATTAGCGCGCCGGGTGGTTCTGGTTTTTTTGATGCTACAAAAATCCTATCGTTAAGTAATGATGGCTTACAAGTTAAAGGTAACGCAACATTTAAAGCAGAAGTGGGAACCAGTTTTTCTACACCTATGGTGGCGGGGGTAGCGTCTTTAATGTTGTCGATTAATCCTAGTTTAACGCCATCACAAATTATGGGTACGTTAAAGGCAACGTCTCGTGCATTCCCTAATGGCACATCAGGCGGAGCAAGAGATTGCAGCGTGGCAAACTGTGGTGAGGGCATGTTAAACGCAGAGGCTGCGTTGATAGCCGTTAGGGATAATAATTTGACGGCTGATTATAATAATATCAGTTCGGGTAATGACCCAACAGAGCCCCTTACCACTACAACCAGTTCGGGTAATGTTAGTTTATATTTTATCGGTTGGTTATGGTTTTTATTGACAATACGGAAGCTTCAAAAAAAGGCTTAAACTATCGACCCCTTGCTTGTTTAGTTTCAACTATAAGGGTTTAAATATTATTAATATCTCGTCCAAAAGTACAATCTAAATCCATTCGTACCGATACCAAGCCTTTAGCGCCTTCTTCTAACATCATCGCTAAAGGTGTGCGTTTAGCAAAACGGCGGTGTGGTCGGTTTAACCACATTTTAGCCATTTGGTTGTTTCGTGGGTAAGTGGTTGCCAAAGCCTCGTCTATGCCTAAAATATGTTCTAAACGTAAATAAATATCTTTTTCGTTGGGAAACGCTTGTTCATTTAAATACTGGTCTAAATGGCGCGCTTTAACAAGGCCTTCTAAACCTGCTAAAGTAACGGCTTCTTTTTCGGTCATGCCCCAGTTTTGCATAACACTAATAGACTGTTGCGTAATGCGTAAACAAATATCGTTGGTTAATTCCACTTTAGTTGCCTTTTTTAGATTGGGTTAATGAGTCTATAGAAATAACTTGAGATGTTTTAGGCTCATCAACATAACGTGGCCTTTCGTGTATTTTAACACCGGCTTGTTTAGCTAATTCTTGTTCTCTGGCGCTTAAAAACCCCAAACAAGCTCTAATATCGGCAATGGTAGAATCGGTTAAAATGTGCTTCATACCTTGTTGTGGGGTGGTATCTTTTATAATGCTAGACAGGGTTTTACGCATCGCCATAAATATTTTACGGTCTGTTTCTAAATCATCGCTCATGATAATTTCCTAATAAATTTTGGGGCATTATACCTTATAACACCCTTTATAGCGTTAAG
>CAZPSE010000001.1:54109-86721 GCA_964589575.1 uncultured Gammaproteobacteria bacterium
GCATTATAAAAATGTTTTTAATAATGCCGTTTTAAAACGCTCGCAGTTCCATTATGTCATCGTTATTTTTAATGTTTAACTGCCCAACTGCATTATAAAGTGCCGCTTGCAAAGCCTCTTCTATAACAGGGTGATAAAAGGGCATTTGCAATACATCAAATACGGTCATGTTTTGTTGTATTGCCCAAGCAAGTAGGTGCGCCAAGTTTTCTCCTTTAGGCGTTACCATCGTTGCGCCTAATATTTTGCCATCATCCTTATTAACATAAACCCGAATAATACCTTTGTTTTGCCCCATAATTAACGCACGGCCAACCGGCCCCATCGCCATTTCACCAACTGCTGTGGTGTTTGGGTTTAACTCATCAAAACTTGCGCCAATACTTACTATGTTAGGGTCACAAAAAGTAATGGCGATAAAGGTACGGCGTTTAAAGGCTTTAATTGCATCATGGCTGGCATTGTAACCGGCAATTTTTCCATCATCAGCGGCTTCGTGTAGTATTGGTAAAGCAGCGTTCATATCACCGGCTATAAAAATATTGCTGTTTTCAATTTGCATGGTGTGGTTGTTAAAATTAGGCAAGCCATTATCGTTAAGTGTAATGCCAGCATTTGCTAACTGAAGGTGTTTTAAGTTTGGTTGTCGGCCAATGCTGGCTAAAACTTTATCAACTAATAGCGTTTGCTCACCAGCGGTTACTCTAATTTTATCGCCTTCTTGTTTAAGCTCGACCGCATGGCCTAAATGAATAGGAAACTCTTTAGACATTATCAGCTGTGCTTGTTTACTGGTTGCCTCGTCTCGCAAACCACCAATGGTATTGGCTGCATCAAAACCGGTTACATTAATATCCATACGGCTTAAAGACTGGCCTAACTCTAAGCCAATCACGCCCAAACCAATTACTGCCATGTCTTTAGGAAAGTCTTCTTGTTCAAAAAAATCATCGGTGGTAATAATGCTGTCGCCAAATTGTTTCCAATCGGTGGGCAGTATTGGGGTAGAGCCTGTAGCTAATACAATTTTTTTGGCATGAATTATTTTATCGCCCGCTTGTAATACACCGGGTTTAATAAAATGGGCGTATTCCTCTATAAACGACTCGCCCATTTCGTCGGTGGTGCTACTTAGCACGCGGTCTACAAAAATGTCGCGCATATCGCGCACATGTTCCATTGCGTCTTCTATATTTATGCTCATGCCGTCGTGGCCTTCTATCGCATGACGATTAAAAATATGTTTTCTATGAAAGTCTTCAGCTACTTGTATCATCGCTTTAGAGGGCATACAGCCAACGCGCGCGCAAGTAGTGCCTGCCTCACCACCGTTAATAAGCACAAAACTTTTACCGGCTTTGCGCATTTGCCCCATAGTATTTAAACCCGCAGTGCCCGAACCAATAATGGCAACATCAACATTAATTTCCATAACAAACCTTTGGTATCAAAAAACAAAGATGAATTATATAATATTTGAAGGGTGGTTTTACGCGTCTAAAACGTCTATTTCGTCGACCCCTTGCCCTTTAAAAAGTAAGGAATCGAATGCATAAGTATTGGCATTATACTAATAGCGCTAAGCCTTGCTTGTTTTTAAAAAGCACCAAAACAAGCAAGGCTTAGCGCTACAGCTCAGTTTCAACCAAACAGTATAAATAGAGAATATTAATGAACTATTCGATAGAAACTTTACATTTAGGCACAATGGACTATTTTCCCACGGTATTTCCTAAAAATTATTTATTGTGTTAAATTATGTCGTATATAAAAAGTATTAAAAATAATCATGTCAAAAATAGATGAAGTTAAAGAGTTTATTGGTTACCTAAAAGTTGTGTTCGCTATTATTAATAGCTACGCTAATTAGTTTAATTGGTTGGCTGGTACAAAATTATAAAACTGCAGATACTATTTTAGTATATGCAGATATTTTAATAATATTAGTGTTAATAGTGGTTTTGCTATTGGTTAATAAGAAAATTGTAAATGATATAAAATTATTGAGAGGGTTGTAAAAATGGAAATTATTATAGTTGCAGTAATTGTGTGCTTTATTGGAGCGTTGGTTTATATTTCTTCACAGGCTATGAATCACTAACTTTTATATGCCAAACTATTGTGTCGAAACGCTACACCTTGGGCCAATGGCCAACTTAGTTTATTTAGTAACCGATAATAAAACCCAAAAAACAGCGGTGGTAGACCCGGCTTGGGATACATCAGCCATTATTGAGTTATGTAATAAAAAAGGCGTAAAAATAGACCAAATTTGGTTAACCCATGCCCACCATGACCATGTAAACGGAGTGGCAAAAATTGTCGATTATTACGATTGTGAAACGCATATTTTAAAAGCAGAAATTGATTATTGGAATGGCGGGATTGAAAACCCAATTAAGCATTATGGTGGTGATGTATTAAAACTAGGACAAAGCCGAGTAGAAATATTGCATACCCCAGGTCATTCTAAAGGTTCTGCTTGTTATCATTTAGGCGATAAGATACTAACGGGTGATACCTTGTTTGTATTTGGTTGTGGTCATTGTAAATTAGAAGGGGGAGACCCCGAAGTATTGTTTAAAACGCTACAAAAAATGAAAAATGAACTGCCAGATGAGTTAACTATTTTACCTGGGCACCATTATGCAGAAGATAAGGTTTCTAATATGGAACAACAAAAAGAGGGTAATCCTTTTTTATTGTGCGAAACAGAGTTGGAGTTTAAGCAATATAGAGGGCATGTTCATGATAGAACTAGAATAGAACCTTATAAACCCATCACTCAATTACAAGTTATGGATTTACTAATTAAACGAAGATAACGTTAATTTATCCAAGTGGTGTTGGTGCTGTGCTTTCTGAGTCAGAGTCATCATCATCATCATCATCATCATCATCATCATCATCATCATCTGGTGTAGTTGTTGCCGCTAATATTGTTTGGCACCCTGTAGAGTTTGTCGGTAAGGTCGTCGTATTAGGATTAAAAGTAGCTATTGCTCTAGAAGAAGTAAAGTCTTTGACTTTATTATTTAAGTCAGAAGAATATTTTCTTCTATTTTTACTATCACCGTCAAAACCAAGGCTCTTAAGAAAAACAACTTTAGGTTGACCCGCTACAGTTGTATTTAATTGAACGGTAAAGTTATCTATAATGCGCCATGTTCCACCCATAAATAAACCTTTTGTTTCGTCAGGGCTTGTTTTAGTTTTGCCATCGTTAAATAAGTTACATATTACAAGTGGGCCATTACTGGCCGTTGCGGCAGTTTCGCCAGAGTTAGTAGAAAAGTAGATGTTAGCTTTAGAGTGTTCTTTTCCTAAGTTAGCATTTAATTCTGCGGCGGTTTGTGGTGGAACAGATGTATTGGTTGTGTCTTTTGACGCCATAAAAATGGTTTTATTAGCAAGTGAGCTGGTAATGTTACCATTGGCATCTCTAACAAATAATCGTGCAGCGTTTGCTCTGGTATTGTCTGTAAAAATGGTCGCAATAGACGTTTGAGTGGCAAGCTGCGTTACTGCTGAAGCAATATCAAAATTATCACCTGCATTTTTCATTTTGGTAATATTGGCCGCGGTTACAAGGCTACGCGCATTAATTTGGGCTGGAATAGAATTTAAAAGTGTATTGCTTGGGACGCTATTGCCGTCTGAGCCATAGTCAACATTATCTTCAATGTGTTTTTTAATGCCTGCTTTTATAATTTCTAACACTTTGGCTCGTGCAAATATTTCATCTTTGTTAAAGGACGCAATAGCCCCAGCTGTTGGTGTGATTGCTTCTTTTATATCTGCCGTCATTTCTAAAACGCGATCTGATAATGCAATCCATAATATTCTATTAACTGCCGTCGCGGGGAAACCTTCGTCGGTGCCTTGGGTTTTTCCTGCATCAGCTATGGCGGCAATTAAAGCGGTTTCTGCATTTTGAAAAATAGTAGCTAAAGTAGCTGATGTTGTAGAGCCACTTTCCATAAATGTACTTAACGTTGTATTGGGTGTCGCAATAAATGCTTTTGCAATGGCTTCGTATACAAAATCGCTCGTATCAGATGGTACACCAGCTTTACCAACGATAGGGTAGCGCTGTAATAATAGTGTGTTGGCAAGTTCTACACTTTTGTGAACTTGTAAAGCGGCTTTAACAAATTTTACTTGATTTTCGGATGCATTACCGTCGTTGCCTGATTTAAAAAAAAAGTCAAGAAGATCTGACTTTAAGAAGGCTTCGGTTTCAGCTACAGTAAGACCAAGGTCATCGTTTTCACGGTCTGCAAATGTAGTCAGTTCTGCGGCACTTAGGTGGGTTATTAAAGCGGTGATAGGTGTGGCGACAACGTCGCTAATGACACCATTTGAGTTAATGGTTGCTGTTAAACTAATTGAACCAATAAAAGGTTCGCTGGTAATAATATCAATGCCTTTTTGTAAACGAATAATAACGGTTGTTTCAGTTCCCGATAAAGCATTAACTTGTAAGCAATGTCTTTTTTGTGCTGTAGTTGCATCGCTGGCACAATAATTTATGCCTTCTAAAGATCGAGAAAAATACCCTTTTTCATCGGTAATTGCAGAAGGTTCTCCGCTATCAAGCTCTCTGTCATTGTTTATATCATGCCAAACAACCCCTCCAGAGACAAATCCATCTTGAGATATGCCATTTATAGCTAATTTAGAAGCAGAACCAGAGTCTTGAGGCGTGGGTTCACAAGCTGTAAGCGCTATTAACGAAAAATAAAGTAGAGGTAATAATAGTTGGCGATGATTCATAGTTATTCCTTAATTTTAACACTATTTTTATGTTTTCAGATTAGCAAAAAAACAGTGTAATTACTATTGTGTGGGTCTTAATTTGAGACTTACCACACGCTTTAAATGCTATTTCTTAAGTTTTTGAGAAGTACAACACAGTTTAAAAACTAACTTCTAAACCGAATGTGTTTTTTATTCCTCTTGGAATAGAAATATCTTCAATTTTAATGTTCTCTAAAGTGAAGGCTAAGTCCCATTGGATAACGTCCCAAAAAGTCATACCGAATGATAACCAAGAAAGCTGAGAACCGACTAAATTTTTAGAATAACCAGCTCGTAAGTTGGGAAAATAAGTTGAACTGCCAATATCCAGAACACTTATAGAAATGTTTTGTATTAAATTACCAATTGGGTCGGCAACCGCGTTTAGGTCGGCAGCGGCTAAAAGCCTCCATCCGTTTTTAGAGGTATCTAAGCTTGCATCAATTTTACCTTGCGCATTCATGGTATGAACTTCATTTAAAGTAATTTCATTAGAAAAAGTATTGGCTGCGTCACAATTTTCTCGTGTTGAACCACTTAAAGCTGTACAGTCCCCACCAATGATGCCATATTCAAAAGAAGGTGAGTTTATGTTAATAAAGCTCAATCCAACATGAAAGTTTTCACCCGCATAAACGGCACCAATATCTACACTAAAATTGGTAGAGTTTGCTAGGTTACTACCTGTTAATTCGTCAATTAACTCTTTACCAACATTATCAGATTTAGAAAGCCCTTCGAGTTTGACAAGCGATTTTGTGAGGTGAGCACTAAGTACTTTCGCTTTTAAGCCCGCATAGATAGCGCCACCAAAAGCATCGGTCACTTTACGAGAGTAGTTTATTGAAAATTCATTAAATGAAGCACCTTTTAAATAAACAGACGTAGCTGTTCCAATGGAATTGTTTATCGAGTTAATAACTAAAGGGTCATCTATAATGCGTGTATAGCCTAAAAAAGAGGTGTTAATATCGTAAACAATGGCTCCGCCCATTGCTGTGGTAATAAGAGGAAAACCAGGTAAATGAATTAAACCACCAGCTTGAAAATAACCTTGCTCTCCAATTTTTGCTAGTATTGCGTTGCCATCAGTAACCTGCGCTGAAGCTTCTTCTAAGGTTAAATTTTCTTTTTTCAAGGTATCGATAATAGTATTAATGTTATCTGAAAGGTTTTCTACAGGGCCAAATTCAACATAAGCTCCAGAGCTCCATAAATTTATCGGTGTATTACTAAAGTCTTCCTTTTCTATTGCATATGCTGCAAAAGCAGGATTGCTAGATGCGCCAATACTGTTGTCTTTAGTATTGCTTACGCCAGTGGTTAAGTTAGAACTGGAAGCCAGATAGGGTGTAGATGCGTATGCTGTAGTTAAGCTACAACAAGCCATGCAACCTATTGCTATTAATTTATTCATTAATATCTCCGTTTACTATTTTTTAATGCAAGGTTTATTGTTTTGAAAGTGCCACTGCACCCGTAACCACACCATTACCGCTTTTTAGGTGATAGGTCATTGCCGCGCCCGATGCGCCAAAACCAGTAAAGTTGCCACTAATATTACTGCCAGTTTGATTGAGCGTGTTAGTGGTTGCATTGGCTGTATCAGTTAATGCTGTTGCATTAAATGTACCCGCATTGTTAAAAGCTACGTTGCTTTGTGTTGCAGACCAAGTATTACTGCCTACCGATGCAGAAACCGATAATTGATTAATGTTTTTTTGAACAAAATCAACATTTAAATTTACATTGCCAAGTACACCGGTAGCCCCGCCAGATGTTGGTGCTGTATTACCAATAACTTTATAACTTGCGCTACCTGTAGAGGGTAAAGTGACTTTGGGACCTGTTACCCAGTGTATGGCGTTAGCAATATTATTTGTTGCTGTATAAACTGATCCATCAGGATTGATTCCAGTATCCGTGCTTACCCATCTACCCCAAGATAGACCGGTTGCGCCATTGTTGCCAAAATTGGTTACATTAGCGATGTTGACAGATTCAACTTGGATACCGCTCGTTTCTGTAAAAAATATTTGTGACACTTTGCCTGTTTTATCTGTGGTTACTTTTCCAGTAGGTAGTGACCGAGAAACACCTGTATCAGAGCCGTCTTTTAAAGCAGCGCCAGAAATACTGGTTACGCGAGGGTTAAAAATAAAGCTGCCTGTAGCGGCAGTACTGCTAGCGTCTGTAAAACTTACTGTTTCTCCAGAACCACCTGCAACGCCTTGCTTTTTATTTTTGTCTGCATTATTGCTGGTTTTTTTAGTTGGGTCTTCTTTTTTATCTTTTTTTACTTTTTGTTTCTTCTCTGTATTGTTTTCTTTCTTTTCTTTTGCTTTCTTTTTACCTGTAGATTGGGCAATTTTACTGGCTTCTGTTTTTGTTGCTTGCCTTGGTGCGCTTTTGTTGTCTGCAACAAAGCCCGATTGGCCAGCACCAAATACTTGGGTGCCGCCTTGGTTGGTTAGTGATATTGCGCCACTATTGGTATGAGTAACTAAGCTACCTTTTGAACCATTTAATGGTGAAGTTAAGATTACATCGTAATCGGTGCCTCTAATTCCAATGGTTGCTACGGGTGTATTCACCCTATATGCGCTTTTACTGCGTTGGCCAATAAGCCCTGTTAACGCTCTAAAACCACCACGAACTAGACCAAAAAAACTTTTATTTTCAGATTCTTTTTTGGTAAATACAAAATTTTCAATTTTAAACTGAGTTTTAGGTTTTAAAGAAAAAAAGCTGCCATCTTTAAGTTTGATTTGAGCTCTGGCTCTGTTTTTGGTAATAATTTCATCGCCAGATAATAATTTAGCGCCTCGTTTCAGAGGTCTAATTTTATTATCGGCACCTTTAATGGACCCCTGACCAAATGAGAAAACAACCCTACCCGCTTCTTGTATTGCAAAAGCCCTGCTAAAGTTAAGCAGTAAAAATGAGGAGATAAATCCTATGATTAAAAGTTTTTTCAAATTAATTGCGTTCATCTTATCTCTCTTTATCCATTGGTTTTGCTAATTATTACTTTTTTTGTATAAACTTTCTGTGATAGGTATCTCAGCATGGGTTAATAGGTCCAAACTGCTTCGCCATAAAAGGCATTTTTGTCGTATTGGAACAAGCTAACGGTAGATTTGTTAACGTTTCCTGTTAAGCCGACATTGGCTTGCCAAGCATTATTAAACTTGTAGTTAGCTTTTAAATGATAGGATAATGAATTGTCTGTTCTGCTGGTATTGCCTACTGCTTTGTTGTCATAAGGGTTAATTTGGAAGCCAACACCCGTATTCCAGCTTAGTTGCCTATTGCTAATAAAATTAGCAGATGCACTAGCACCAATAATTAATTTACTGCTACTAGAATTAGAAGTTAAACCACTATCTGCACCAAAAACACTGGCCAAAGTATATTGGTTTTGTTTGTCTTGGCCAATGTTAGATGTGTTGGTTAGACCAACAAGAAGCTGATCTACGTCTTGGGTGGTTAGTGTTGTATAGCGAACGGTTGCATACCTTAAGAAGATTGCGTTACTTTCGCCATTTGGTTGAAGGTTTTGAACTGATGCATTAAAAGCTAAAATATTGTTACTGCTTGATCCATCAACTTGAACATCGTTATAAGTAATCCCGTAGTTAAATTGTGCGGTGGTTAAGCTGTGGCTCATAGTTACGCCAAGGCCAACATTATTGGTGTCTGCAAAGCTTGCATCAAAGTTGCTTCTATTATTAAGGTTGGCACTAAATAATAAGTCGTGGTTTTTTACAATTTGTAAACCGTAAATACCACCCACCTTTAATTGGCTGTATGTAGACGCAGTAGCTTTTGATTCAGAATCTAAATTAAAACCTAAAAAAGAAGCATCACTGGTTGCAGAGTTGGCATTGCTGTCGCTGCCAAGAGCTAAAGCTACCGTTGCTATCCAAGGTTTGTTTTGTAAGTCTTGGTCGTCATTAATCCTATCTAAATAATCTTGAATGATTTTTTTAGTACTTTCAGGTGGGTTGAGTTCTAAAACGGCTTCAAACTCTAATTTTGCTTTTAATGTTTCACCATTAATGTAAAAAGCTCTTGCTAGTTCTAACCTTGCGCCTGCATGGTTGGGTTTTTGTGTGGTAACACGCTCTAATGCAAATATGGCTTTTACCGCTTCGCCAGAATCCGCTGCAGCCATCCCGTATAAATAATCAAACTCAATATCACCAATGTTTTTATCGGCAAAAGGTTCCATTTGCTCTAGCGCTTGGCTGGCGTTACCGTTGTCAATAAGTTGTTTTATTTTTATTAAGTCTGGTTTTTTTTGATCGATAACGACATCAGCAGCAAAGACGTTTGTCGATAAACTTATCAGCAGGGTTAGGACCAATGTTTTTAAAAGTAGTCCAGTATTGATTGTTTCCATTATTTATTCCATAGTAATGCTCAAGTGAAACATTTTCCTAATTGAATTAGGCAGATATAAAACAAAGATAGCATCTAGTTTTTAAAGATACAAGTAACAACCTATATGATAGTGAATGAACTTTAATTAGCGTATTTATACTTTTTTAAATTAATACTAAAGTTATACTTAAATAACGTTCAAGTTTTGGAAAAAACACCTCTTTATGATTAAGACATCAACGTTAATTAAATACTGTAATTCTTTATTGCATACTAATGAAATTTCGGACTATTGCCCTAATGGTTTACAGGTGCAAGGGGGCGACAATACAGTAAAAATTGCCACGGCCGTTACTGCAAGTTTACATGTTATAGAAAAGGCAGTGGCTTTAGGTGTTGATGTGCTATTGGTTCATCATGGTTATTTTTGGAAAAATGAAGCCTTACCTATTACCAATTTAAAGTATGAACGCATTAAAAAATTAATTAAAAATGATATTGGTTTAGTCGCTTACCATTTGCCTTTAGATATGCATAATACATTAGGTAATAATATTCAGCTGGCAATAAAACTTGGCATTAGTGATGCTGATAGTGACAAAAAAGGAGCAAACAAAGGGTTGTTTTGGCAGGGAGTTTTTGAAAAAGGTATTGCAGCTGACGAATTATCAGCATTGATTGAAAACAAGCTGAATAGAAAACCTTTAGTTATTAATGGTGAAAATAAAACAATAAAAAAAGTTGCTTGGTGTACGGGCGGTGCACAAAATATGATTGTTGATGCTATTGAGGCTGGTTGTGATGCTTTTATTTCTGGAGAAATATCAGAAAATACCTATCATATTGCTAATGAAGCAAATATTGTTTATTTTGCCGCAGGACACCATGCGACAGAGCGTTATGGGATAATGGCTTTAGGTGATTATGTTGCAAATAAATTCAATTTAGAACATGTATTTATTGACGAAAATAATCCTGTTTAATTTTGTTTAAAAAGTATCAACTACCCATTAATATTTATAGGTTCAACTACACAAATTATAAGTGCATGCTATACTATGCCGATTTTTTCAATGCTCATTAACCTAAGCAGTGGAATTACCTAATTTAATTATTTGGAGTGACCTAAATGTCTTCTGAAGGCGTCGATTTAAAAAAACGTCGTATGCTTGTAGGTGCAACAGCTGGTATAGCTGGTGTAGGTACAGTTGCGATGTTGATTCCGTTTGTTTCTTCTATGTCCCCTAGCGCAAAAGCGAAAGCAGCTGGTGCACCAGTAGAAGCAAATATCAGTAAACTAGAGCTGGGACAGCGTTTAACCGTTGAGTGGCGAGGCAAGCCTGTTTGGATCGTTCGTAGAACTCAAAAAGTTCTTGATGAATTAGCATTAATGAATGACATTGTTAGTGACCCTGATTCTGAAGTGGTTGCGCAGCAGCCTAGTTATGCTCAAAACATATACCGTTCAATTAAGCCCGAGTATTCTGTTTTAGTTGGAATTTGTACCCATTTAGGTTGCTCGCCCAAGTATCGACCTGAAGTTGCCCCTGCGGATTTAGGCGCAGATTGGAAAGGTGGTTTTTTCTGTCCATGTCACGGTTCAAAATTTGATTTAGCCGGTCGCGTATATAAAGGTCTTCCTGCTCCGACCAATTTAGTTGTACCTGCACATAAATACATAACCGATGATTTGATATTAATTGGTGTCGATGAGGGAGTTGCATAATGAGTTTAATGAAGTGGATAGATGAACGTTTTCCTTTAACGGCGGTAATTGAAGCGAGTGTGACCAAATACTATGCGCCAAAAAACTTTAATTTTTGGTATTACTTTGGTTCTTTGGCATTATTGGTATTTGTTATTCAAATAGTGACGGGTATATTTTTAACCATGAACTATAAACCCGATGGTGATTTGGCGTTTGCGTCGGTTGAGTACATTATGCGCGATGTTAACTGGGGTTGGTTAATACGGTATATGCACTCAACAGGGGCATCTATGTTCTTCGTTGTGATTTATTTACATATGCTACGTGGCTTAATGTACGGCTCTTACAAGAAGCCTCGTGAGTTGCTTTGGATATTCGGCATGCTAATTTATGTAGCACTAATGGCCGAAGCATTTATGGGGTATTTATTACCTTGGGGGCAAATGTCATATTGGGGTGCACAAGTAATTATTTCATTATTTGGTGCGATACCTGGTGTTGGTGAAGCATTAGCACTTTGGATACGAGGTGATTATGTTATTTCTGACGTGACGCTAAACCGCTTTTTTGCTTTCCATGTAATTGCAATGCCATTAATTTTAATGGGCTTGATTGTCGCGCATTTAATTGCATTACATGAAACCGGTTCAAACAATCCGGATGGTATTGCGACGGATACTCATGCAGATGAAAATGGTAATGCGCCGATAGACACCATACCATTCCACCCTTATTACACCGTAAAAGATGTATTTGGTGTTGGTGTATTCTTGATTATTTTTGCGACAATTGTATTTTTTGCACCAGAAATGAATGGTTTCTTTTTAGAACATGCAAACTTTGTACCTGCTGATCCTTTAAAAACGCCAGAACATATTGCGCCCGTTTGGTATTTTACGCCTTTTTATGCCATTTTAAGAGCCGTACCGGATAAGTTCTTAGGTGTACTGACTATGGGCGGAGCAATAGTCGTTTTATTTATTTTGCCTTGGATTGACCGAAATGACATTAGGTCTATTAGGTATCGATCTACTGCGTTTAAAGTGATTTTAGCCATTTTTGTTATTAGTTTTGTTGTTTTAGGTCGTTTAGGTATGTTGCCTGCTACACCTATGCTTACTTTAATGGCGCAAATTGCGAGTGTTGCTTATTTTGGGTTTTTTGTTGCGCTGTATTTTGTTAGTAAAAATGAAAAAACGAAACCCTTACCAGAGAGAGTGAAATAAATGAAAAAATTAATTAGTTTAGTTTTATTAAGCCTTGCTCCTACATTTTTAATAGCCGCCTCTGTAAGTGTTCCGCTAGATGATGCTAATATAGATGTTAGCGATAATGCCTCTTTACAGCGTGGTGCAAAATTATATGTTAACTATTGTATGGGCTGTCATACATTAGATTATATGCGCTATAACCGTATGGCTGAAGATATTGGTTTGACCATTGAAGAAACTGAAGATAATTTAATCTTTACGACTGATGAAGAAGGTGACCCAACTAAAGTTGGTTCTTTAATGTTTAATAATATGTCTAAAAAGTACGGCCAACAGAAGTTTGGAACTAACCCACCAAACTTGTCACTTATCGCTCGTTCGCGTGGTGTTGATTGGATTTATACGTATTTAAATTCTTTTTACTTAGACGATACTCGCCCACTAGGCGTTAATAACTTGGTATTTAAAGATGTTGGTATGCCTCACGCACTGTGGGAATTACAAGGCATGCAAAAAGCGGTATATAAAACTGAAAAAAATGAAGCAGGTGATGATATTAAAGTTATTGATTACTTAGAATTAGTTTCAGAAGGCAGTATGAATGCTGAAGAATATAAAGCTGCTTCACGTGATTTAACGGCCTTTTTATCATACGTTGCAGAACCAGTACAGTTATTAAGAAAAGAGATTGGTAAGTGGGTTTTATTGTTCTTATTTATCTTTACTTTTGTAGCTTATTTGTTAAAGAGGGAATACTGGAAAGACGTACATTAAAGCGTTTTAGCATTAGTTTTCTTTCAGCCTGAAGGTGATGTATTTTGCCTTTGGGTTTTTTTATTTATACCATGTCAAATGGTAGCCCTTATATTTTGGAGTAAATCAAATGTCTTCGACTGTTACTAGACGTTCTGTAATGATGATGTATTCATACGATGATGTGTGGAGCCATCGTGCACGTATTGTGTGTGAAGAAAAAGATATTGTTATTGATATTGAAGAAATTGATGTTGATAATAAACCCGAAGACCTTTTGGATTTAAACCCATATGGTTCAGTACCAACATTGGTTGATAGAGACTTAGTGCTTTATGACTCACGTGTGATAGTTGAGTATTTAGATGAGCGTTTTCCTCATCCACCTATGATGCCAGTAGACCCAGTTTCTAGAGCGCGTACACGATTAGCCTTGTATCGAATTGAGAATGATTGGTACACATTAATACGTGACTTAGAAGGAAATGATGAGAAAAAAGCTTTAGAAGCCAAAAAAGTTCTGGAAGAATCAATTATTTCTTCAACAGAGGTGTTTGAGGTAAAACCCTTCTTTTTAAGCGATGATTACACCTTGGTTGATGCTACGATTGCACCCATTTTTTGGCGTTTAGAAAAATACGGTATTACTATACCTGCAACTGCAAAACCAGTTTTAGAATATATGGAAAGAATATTTTCTAGAGAAGGTTTTAAAGAAAGCTTGACTGAAACTGAATTAGAAATGAGAGAATATTACTAAGTTGTTATGGTGGAGCCTTTTGATGCATCAATGACGTTAAGTCGACCCTATTTAGTAAGGGCTATATATCAATGGATTATTGATAATGATTTAACGCCACATATCTTGGTAGATTGTTCTCAGTATGGTATTAATGTTCCTAAAGAACATATAGTCGATGGTAAAGTTGTTTTAAATATAGGTTTATCAGCATGTGCAGACTTAAATATTGGTGATGATGATATTTCATTTTATGCGCGCTTTAATGGTCTTGAAATAAAAATTGATGTTTTGATGGCATCGGTTATTTCTATTTATGCGCGTGAGAATAATAAAGGCTTGTTTTTCGATAACTCTTTAATTATTACACAACGCGCAGAGAGTAAAAAAGAAGTACCAGTAAAACCTAAAGGGCCTTCTTTAACCGTAGTTAAATAAGTGTTTATCAATTAAATCGCACAATATGTGTATAACGATTAAATGAATTTCTTGGATTCTTGAGGTTTTTTCAAACGGTATGCATATTTCAATATCTTCATTATTTAGTATTTTTCTTATTTCTCCTCCACGTTTACCTGTTATTGCTAGTACAGACATGCTTTTAGCATGTGCAGCTTGGATGGCGTTAATAACGTTTTTAGAGTTTCCACTGGTGCTAAATGCAATTAAACAATCTGTTTTTAACCCCAATGCTTCAATTTGACGGGCAAAAATATGTTCATACTGGTAGTCATTAGCTATTGATGTAATGACGGCCGAATCGGTTGTAAGTGCTATTGCTGGCAAAGCAGAACGCTCTAGTTCAAATCGATTGATTAGCTCAGATGCAAAATGGCTTGCATCGCCAGATGAGCCTCCGTTTCCACAGCATAATAATTTGCCTTCGTTAAGCAGGCATTGAATAATTAAATCAGCACCGGTTGTTATTGATTTGTTTAGTTGGTTTTTAGACTTATTGACTGCATTTACATGCTCATCAAAATGTTGGTTTACAATTTCTTGCACGTTTATGTTGTTATTCAAAAGCATTTTTTACCCAATTAATTCCATTCTGATTATCTATAGAGACTGCGTCAAATCGACAAAAACTGTTGTTTAGTTGCTTTTGTTGTAAATAATAAGAGGCCGTTTTTTTTATTTTAATTTGTTTTTTTAAGTTAATTGTTTCAAGTGGGTGCCCATAATTGATGTTTTTTCGAAACCTGACTTCTACAAAAACAATACTGTTATTAGACTGCATAATTAAATCTATTTCTCCAAAACGGCACCAATAATTTTGTTGTATTAGCTTAAGACCGTTTTGTTTTAAATAACTAAGTGCTATTTTTTCGTATTGATTACCTATTGCTCGTTTGTGCATTAAAAACTGGGGTAATTTTTTCCATTTTTCCATATTTTATTGTAGCCCATTCTTGTTCACGGTGTAATCTACCGTTATTGTCCATAGTGATTAAACCGATTTTCCCCTTAAATGTAAAATCTGGATTCTGTTTAAATTGGGTTAAATGGCTGAGAATAGAAAAACTGTCATTGCCTAATGCAATAAATTTTTTATGTCTTTTACTTTCGCTACTTAAACTATCAAAACTCCAAGGTGGTGCTAAAAAAATCACATTATTTAAGTCTGAATCATTTTTTTGGTTTGGTTTAAAAATTTGAGAGTTAGCAAAAACAGGTAGTTTACCCACTTGAAAAAACTTGAGCTGAGGGATAATTAGTTTGCCTTGTTTATTGTTTGCTACAACAAAAACATTGTCTACATCTTGGCGAATACGGGGTTCAAACTCAAACTTTTCTCCAGTAATGTTTTTTAAACGCCTGTATCTATTTTGACTTTTATTTATGCCGACCAATTGTTTAATTGATCGAGAAAAGTCCTTCTGTGTTCGAGAATAAGCTTCATGATTAATCACCTCTCCACCGTGATGTTCTAAGCGGTTTCTATACGTTTTTAGCATTCTTTGACCAAAATTAGATCGGGGAATGATGGCAATACTTTTTAATAAGTCCTTTGTGGCAGATAAGTTGGCTATTTGTACCGCTTCGTCTTCTGGTCTTAGACCAAACTCTATTAAATCAAACTGGTTAGAGTCTAACCTTTCTACGCTAGAATAATTAAAGGTTAAAACAGGGACTGGTAAACTTGAACTCTCTAAAAGTTGTTCTACATAAGCTTTTTGCAAAGGCCCTAAAATAATGCCTGGTTTACTTTTTTTAGCTAAATTATAAATAGGCCAAATGCTATCTTTGGCATTAGCTGTGTTGTAAATAGTAATATTAATTAATTGATTGGGGTTTTCTTGTATATGTTCATAATATTGAGTAAATACGCCTTCTAAAATTGCATTTGATATGGCTTGATACTTTCCAGTTACAGGTAAAAGCACAGCAATTTCTTTTGGTGGTCGTTGTCGTTCACTAAATAGTTCGTCAATTTTTAATATGAATAAAATTGAAGCATGATCTTTGTTTTCTATAAACCAGTTTTGTATGTTTTGATCGTAAGCGAATTTATTTGCATGTTTTTGGCGTGTAATTAAAGAATATTGCAGCCAAGCTTGATAATCAGAAATTTTATTGTTGGTTTCGATAAGTAAATCATTTAACGGTAGTGTGCTAAAAATACCCCATATTTTCAGTTCATTTTGTTTTTTTAATTTGGAGTTTTTTTGCAGTATTGCGTTTAAACTTACTCGCGTTTTAACTTCTTCTATAGGTCTATTAATTTGATTGTAAGCTTGAATTTGAATTAAAAGTTTACGCTTGGTATAACTAAAATTATTTAAAGTTGGTGTGTTGTTTATTAGGTTTAAGGTTTTTATTGGCGCATTGTCTAGCAGTAGCAAACCTGCTAAAAGAACTTGATAATGGCCTTTGTCCGCAACGTTTAATAGCGGCTTAGAGGTTTTTTCAAAATACCTTTCAGATAGTTGGTAATACTCGTTATCAAACAATGCTTCACTTATTTGTAAATACGCTTTGTTTTTTTGTTGTTCGTTAGCGTTTAAAATGCTGTTTTCAAATAGCTTGATGCCTTTAAAAATATCGCCTTGTTCAATTAGCTTTATAGATTCTGTCTTTTTTTTGTCGCTAAAGATGGGCTTTTCTACAGCAGGAAAAGTTGTTGTAGAAATGGGTTTTTTAATATCTGGCGCAGTAGAGCACGAGCTTAGAAAAGCGAGGACTAAACTAATTAATATGATTGGTGACTTTATATGCATTAACAAGCGCAGTTACTGTTAATTAAAAACCTAAATTGTACCAGTAAATGCAAATTTCATATAATATTTTACTGCGGTTAATGTATGATTCGCATCGAGTAAACGAAGCAGTCGCTAAAGTAATTTAGAGGAAAGTCCGGGCTCCATAGGGTAGAGTGCCAGGTAACACCTGGACGGCGCAAGCCGATGGAAAGTGCCACAGAAAATATACCGCCTAACGACGTATTGTTGGGTAAGGGTGAAATGGTGCGGTAAGAGCGCACCGCATTAATGGCAACATTAATGGCAGGGTAAACCCCACTCGGAGCAAGACCAAATAGGGGAACTGAGACGCGACCCGCGTTGTTCTCGGGTAGGTTGCTTGAGGTGTTTGGTGACAAACATCCCAGATGAATGACTGTTCATGACAGAACCCGGCTTATTGTTTACTCACTTTTTATTGTAATTCCAAATCTTCATTAATACTTCGTGCGCCTGTTGTTGCACAAAGTTGATCAATTTTTCCAGATGATCCACTGACACCAACCGCGCCATAAAAAACACCACCAGCATTTATAGGCATACCGCCTGCGCCCATTAATAAATTTTCTATATTAGAAAGTGGGCCGTTTCGCATTTCAGTTAGTGTTGATGTGTCAGCATTAAAATTAGCGGCTGTTTTAGCCTTTCTATAACTTATTGGTAATGAAACAGGGGCCGCTAGGGTGTCTCTAAGTTGCACTTGGATGGTGCCAAAACGGTCAACAACGGTTACAGATATTTGCGCCCCTTCATTTTGGCACTTCTTTATTGTGTTTTGTGCAATAAGCAATGCGCTTTCTAAGGTGAGGATGGAAACTTCGGTAGAATAGGTTATTTCGGTATCTGCTGATAGGCAAGGGGTCGACGAAAATAGGCCTAAAAACAACATACCAAAAGTTTTATTAATGTTTGTATTCATTCTTCTTCTCTTTCTCTAATTGATTTTTATTGTTTCACAGAGTATCCTTCGCACCTAATTTAAAAAATAGTCTTAGGTAAAGTAAATGCGTCAAGTGATTGTAGCAGGCAACTGGAAGTTAAATGGATCTAAAGAAAGTATTAAGGAGCTGGTTTCGGGTATTAAAGCAGGCTTGGGTGATGATAATAAAGCCAAAGTGATTGTTTGTCCTGTTTCTATTCACTTAGGTAATGTTGCCGATTTAGTAGCAGGTTCTGCTATAGAGTTAGGGGCGCAAAATGCTTGTGATCAAACTTCTGGTGCTTATACTGGCGAAGTGTCTGTAGATATGCTTAAAGAATTTAGCGTACAGCACGTCATTCTTGGGCATTCTGAAAGGCGCGCTATTTATGGCGAAAGCAATGAACTAATTGCAGCTAAATACAAAACAGTTAAAGATGCAGGTTTAACACCTATTTTATGTGTTGGTGAAACGTTAGAAGAAAGAGAAGCCGGTGATACTGAAAACATTGTTGGCACTCAGCTTGATGCTGTGATAAACGCACATGGTATAGACGCAATTGACGGTGCAATCATCGCTTATGAGCCTGTTTGGGCAATTGGTACGGGTAAAACAGCGTCGCCAGATCAAGCGCAAGAAATTCATCAATTCATTCGTGAAAAATTAGCTAATTTAAATGCAGATGTTGCCGCTAAAACGCAAATTTTATATGGCGGTTCAGTTAATGGCAGTAATGCAGCTGAGTTGTTTTCTAAGGCAGATATTGATGGTGGTTTGATTGGTGGCGCTTCGTTAAAAGCAGACGATTTTTTGAAAATTTGTGCGGCAGCGTAAACAAGTTAAGGTATAAATAGGTTTATTTATGGAACAGTTTTTATTAATTATTCATGTAATTATTGCGGTTGTATTAATTTCATTAATTATGATTCAACATGGTAAAGGTGCAGATGCAGGTGCCGCTTTTGGTAGTGGTGCATCTGCAAGTGTTTTTGGCTCTCAAGGTGCAACATCTTTTTTAACAAAGGTGACAACGGCTTTAGCAATGACCTTTTTTGCTACTAGCATCATTCTTGCTTATATTGCAACCGGTCATAATGCAGCAAGCAGTATAGAAGATAGTGTCTTGTCAGGTTCGGGTGTTGAAAGCCTGCAAATCGAGTCACAGTCTGATAAAGATGATTTACCTGCAATTATGGAAACACAAAATATGGGCAGTAGTCATAAGCAGAACTTTGATTTGCCAGAAGCTCCTCAGTAAAACAAGAATAGCCGATGTGGTGGAATTGGTAGACACGCTATCTTGAGGGGGTAGTGGCTTAGGCCATCCCGGTTCGACTCCGGGCATCGGCACCAATAGTTGTTTAGTTAATATTAGAATATAAAGTGTAATATTGGTTACACCTTAAAAATAAAAAGAATTTATTTATGCTAGAAAGTTACTTACCCGTTTTAATTTTTATATTAGTTAGTTTAGTGCTTGGTTCTGTTTTACTGGCATTAGGTTTTGTACTTGCCCCTCATAAACCCAATATCAAAAAAAACTCCCCGTTCGAATGTGGTTTTGAGGCATTCGAAGACAGTCACATGAAATTTGATGTACGTTATTACTTAGTTGCTATCTTATTTGTTATCTTCGATCTTGAAATTGCTTTCTTATTTCCTTGGGCTTTGTCACTTGATAGTATTGGCCAAGAAGGCTTTATAGCAATGGCTATTTTTTTAGTATTGCTAACTGTTGGTTTTATTTATGAGTGGAAAAAGGGAGCGCTAGAATGGGATTAGAAGGCGTTTTTGAGGAAGGATTTGTTACCACCTCTGCAGATAAAGTAATCAATTGGGCACGAACAGGATCAATGTGGCCAATGACGTTTGGTTTAGCTTGTTGCGCAGTAGAGATGATGCAATGTGGTGCGTCCCGATACGATTTGGATAGGTTTGGAATTATTTTTAGACCTTCTCCAAGACAATCTGATGTCATGATTGTGGCAGGTACACTGTGTAATAAAATGGCACCGGCACTAAGAAAAGTATACGAACAAATGGCTGAACCACGTTGGGTAATATCTATGGGTTCATGTGCTAACGGTGGTGGTTATTATCATTACTCCTATTCTGTGGTACGCGGTTGTGACCGAATAGTGCCAGTGGATATATATGTACCAGGTTGCCCGCCAACGGCAGAAGCCCTATTATATGGAATTATTCAGCTTCAAGAAAAAATAAGAAGAACCAGCACCATCGCAAAAAAATAATATGTTAGATACTTTAATTTCAAATTTGAAAAAGCAGTTTGGTTCTAAATTAGACTCAATAACTGAAGATGTTGGAGAAGTAACCATTGAAGTTACTCCTGCCAATTTAATCAATGTTTGTCAGGGTTTAATTAGTGTAGATTCTTTACACTTTGAACAACTGCTAGACTTATGTGGCGTTGATTACTTGCACTATGGTATTGATGAATGGACTACCAAAGAATCTAGCGCTACAGGTTTTAGTCGTGGTGTAAAAGGTAATAATAATGCTTCGACAGGTCGGTTAAAGTTTGGTGACGATAGCGAAGAAACATTTGTTGGAAGCCGATTTGCATCCGTCATGCATTTAATTTCTTATAAAAACAATCACCGGCTTAGAGTTAAAGTTTTTGCAGAAGATAATGACTTTCCCGTTATTGCCTCTGTTTGCGATATATGGAACTCGGCAAATTGGTATGAAAGAGAAGCGTTTGATATGTATGGAATTATGTATCAAGGCCATCCAGATTTAAGAAGAATTTTGACCGATTATGGTTTTGTAGGTCACCCATTTAGAAAAGATTTTCCTCTAATTGGTAATGTAGAAATGCGCTTTGACCCCGAGTTAAACCGCGTTATTTATGAACCTGTGAGTATTGAACCAAGAGTTTTAGTTCCTAAAACCATTAGACCAGAAGAGAAGCAAAGAAATAATGAAAACGTGGACAGTGGAAAATAGTTATGCCAGATATTCATAACTACACATTAAATTTTGGTCCTCAGCATCCTGCGGCACACGGCGTGCTTCGTTTAATTTTAGAAATGGACGGAGAAGTGATTCGTCGCGCAGACCCGCATGTTGGTTTGTTACATCGTGGTACAGAAAAATTAGCAGAGAGCAAACCGTACAACCAAAGTATTGGTTATATGGATCGTTTAGATTACGTATCAATGATGTGTAATGAACACGGTTATGTGCTTGCTTTAGAAAAATTATACGGTCTTGATATACCCCTTAGAGCGCAATACATTCGTGTTTTATTTGACGAGATTACGCGAATTTTAAATCACTTAATGTGGATAGGCGCACACGCTTTAGACGTTGGTGCCATGACCATGTTTTTATATGCGTTTAGAGAACGTGAAGATTTAATGGACGTTTATGAGGCTGTATCTGGCGCTCGTTTGCATGCTACTTATTATCGCCCAGGTGGTGTAGCGCGTGACTTGCCCGATATTATGCCAAAATACGAAGAGTCTAAATGGCGCAGTAAAAAAGACGTTAATCGTTTAAATGAAAACCGTGAAGGTTCATTGTTAGATTTTATTGAAGATTTTTGTCAGCGTTTCCCGGGCTACGTAGACGAGTACGAAACATTACTTACCGATAACCGCATTTGGAAACAACGCACGGTAGACATTGGTATTGTTACCCCAGAACGTGCTTTGCAGTTGGGTTTTACAGGGCCAATGTTAAGAGGCTCTGGAATCTCTTGGGATTTACGCAAAGATCAACCTTATGAAGTTTATGATCGGATGAATTTTGCGGTACCGTTGGGTACCAATGGCGATTGTTATGATCGGTATTTAGTCAGAATCGAAGAAATGCGTCAATCTAATGTCATTATGAAACAATGTATTACTTGGTTACGTAAAAATGACGGCCCTGTATTAGTTGAAGATCATAAGTTTGCTCCACCCAAACGTGAAACCATGAAACATGATATGGAAGCGTTAATTCATCATTTTAAATTGTTTACAGAAGGTTTCTCTTTACCAAAAGGAGAGGCTTATGCCGCTGTTGAACACCCTAAAGGTGAATTTGGTGTTTATGTGGTTTCTGATGGTGCGAATAAACCGTATCGTTTAAAAATTCGTGCGCCTGGTTTTGCACACCTTTCCGCTTTAGATGAAATGGTCAAAGGGCATATGCTGGCAGATGTTGTGGCTATTATTGGTACACAAGATATTGTATTTGGAGAAGTAGACAGATAATGAGTACAGAAAAATCTCAACACAGTTTGCTATCTGCTCACACAATAGAAGAAATAGAGCATTGGAAAGCAAAGTTTCCCAAAAATCAGTCACAATCGGCATTGTTGTCAGCATTGCAGGCGGTTCAGCATCAAAACAATGGTTTTTTAACTACCGAATTAATGGATGCAGTAGCTGATTATATGAACTTATCAAAAATTGCCGTTTATGAAGTGGCAAGCTTTTATTCAATGTATGAACTAAAAGAAGTAGGGCGAAATAATATTGCTATTTGCACCAATATTTCTTGCATGTTGATGGGGTCTGACACGATTGTTGAATACATTGAAAACAAATTAGGCATTAAAACCGGTGAAAGTACCGATGACGGTAAGTATTACTTAAAGTGCGAAGAAGAGTGCCTAGCTGCATGTTCTTCGGGCCCTATGATGCAAGTTAATCATGTTTACCACACCGACTTAACACCTGAAAAAATCGATAAAATTTTGGACGCGTTGGATTAATAAATATGGCTAATCAAATTTGTTTTTTCACACTTAAATACGATAACCCTTGGCAACTGGACAATTACCTTAAAGAAGGTGGTTACTCATCATGGAATAAAATTCTTGAAGGTAAAATGACCCCAGATGAGGTGATAGCAGAAGTCAAACTATCCAATCTTCGTGGTCGCGGTGGCGCGGGTTTCCCTACTGGTTTGAAATGGAGTTTCATGCCTAAAAATACCCCACAAAACTACATTGTTTGTAATTCAGACGAGTCTGAACCGGGTACTTGTAAAGACCGAGATATTTTACGTTTTAACCCACATGCCTTGGTAGAAGGTATGGCCATTGCAGGTTACGCCATTGGCGCAACAGTGGGTTATAACTATATGCGTGGCGAGTTTGGTGATGAACCTTTCGAAAGGTTTGAACAAGCGTTAAAAGAAGCTTATGAACAAGGTTTGTTAGGCAAAAACATTAAAGGCTCGGGTATAGATTTTGATTTGCACAGTGCTTTAGGTGCAGGTGCTTATATTTGTGGTGAAGAAACCGCATTGTTAGAATCGCTAGAAGGTAAAAAAGGACAACCAAGGTTTAAGCCACCTTTTCCTGCAAATTTTGGTTTGTACGGTAAACCCACCACAATAAACAACACAGAAAGTTTAGCGTCTATCCCCGTGATATTAAGAGAAGGCGGTCAATGGTTTTCTGACTTGGGTGTACCAACGGCCGGCGGTGAAAAGCTATTTTCAATGTCTGGGCATTTAAACAAGCCAGGGAATTTCGAAATTCCAATGGGAACACCTTTTAAAGACTTATTAAAAATGGCCGGTGGTGTTCGTGATGGACACGTACTAAAAGCGGTTATACCTGGTGGGTCTTCTGTGCCGGTTGTGCCTGCAGAGATAATGATGAAAGCCAATATGGATTATGATTCAATTGTAGAGGCAGGTTCAATGCTGGGTTCTGGGGCGGTAATCGTCATGGATGAATCGACCGATATGGTCAAAGCATTGCATCGTTTATCACGCTTTTATCATTCAGAATCTTGTGGCCAATGTACGCCCTGTCGCGAAGGTACGGGCTGGTTATACCGCATGTTAACGCGCATTGTAGAGGGTAAAGGTCACCCCGAAGATTTAGATAAATTAGATGATGTAGCAAGCAAAATTGAAGGCAGAACCATTTGTGCATTGGGCGACGCTGCAGCCATGCCAGTAAGAAGTTTTATAAAACATTACCGACATGAATTTGAATATTATATTGAACATAAAAAAAGCATAGTAACGGAACAGTTGGGTGCTGCATAAATTTATGAGTGAAGATAAAGTACAACTAACGATAGATGGTAAAACCATAGAAGCCGTTAAAGGCGCAATGTTAATTGACGTTACCGATAACGCCAATATACCTGTTCCGCGTTTTTGTTATCACAAAAAACTGTCGGTAGCTGCTAACTGTAGAATGTGCTTGGTTGATGTTGAAAAAGCACCTAAACCCCTACCTGCTTGTGCTACGCCCGTTATGGAAGGCATGGTGGTTAATACGCGTTCTACCAGAGCGTTAGATGCTCAAAAAGCGACAATGGAATTTTTGCTTATTAATCATCCGCTAGATTGCCCTATTTGTGATCAAGGTGGTGAGTGTGAATTACAAGATGTATCGTATAAATACGGACAAGATATTTCACAATATTCTGAAGTTAAACGTGTTGTTTTTGATAAAGATATTGGCCCATTAATTTCGACTGAATTTACCCGTTGTATTCAATGTACTCGCTGTGTACGTTTTGGTGAAGAAATCGCAGGAATGAGAGAATTAGGTGCAACAGGTCGTGGTGATACCATGAGCATAGGTACGTATATTCAAAAATCAATGGATTCTGAGCTATCTGGAAACGTAATTGATATTTGCCCCGTAGGTGCTTTAACTGCAAAGCCGTCTCGTTATAAATATCGCGCGTGGGAATTACGCGCTTTTGACTCAATTTCTGCACATGATTGTGTAGGCTCAAATATATCGGTTCATACCAACGGTTCAGAAATTGTACGTGTTGTACCAAATGAAAATGAACAAATAAACGAAACATGGTTATCCGACAGAGACCGTTATAGCTACCAAGGGGTCGACGCTACAGACCGTCAAACCCAACCAATGGTTAACCGTAATGGTAAATGGCAAGAAGTTAGTTGGAAAGAAGCTTTAGAAGAAGCCGCGAATGAAATGGAATTGATTATTGAAAAGCATGGATCGGAACAGTTTGGTGGTTTAATTAATGCCAACGCCACGTTGGAAGAAATGTATTTGTTTCAAAAGTTATTAACCGCTAAGGGTATTAATAATATTGACCACCGTTTGTTTCAAGTAGATTTTAGTAATCAAGATGATGCCTCTGTCATGCCGTGGTTAGCTATGGAAATTGCAGATTTATCTACATTAAATTCAGCTTTACTGGTTGCTTCAAACCTAAGAAAAGAACAGCCTTTATTGAATCATAGGTTGCGCGTTGCCGCTATCAATGGTGCAAAAGTAAGTCGTCTTAATGTTAAAACATACGATAATAACTATGATGTGAATGTTGATTTAATCAGTTCGCCAAATGCTTTTGCTATAGATATTGCCGCTATTTGTAATGCAGCGGCAACAATATTAAAAGTGGAATTAGACAAAAATGTAGCAGGGGCTGTAAAAGATTGTAAAGCCAATGATTCTCATAAAAAGATAGCGCAAAGTTTAATTGATGGTGAAAATTCATCTGTGATACTAGGTAGTCAGTCCGTTTTATTATCAAATTATAGTGCCGTATACGCTTTATGTGTCAGCCTTGCTAAAATGACCAATAGCACACTGTCGGTCATTGCAGAAGATAGTAATACTGCAGGTGCTTGGTTGTCTGGCTGTTTACCTCATCGTAAAGAAGCAGGCGTAGCTAGAGAAAAAGCAGGCTTAAACAGCAAACAAATAATTGAAAATGGCTTAAAAGGATACTGTTTGTTTAATATAGATCCAGACCTTGACAGTTCTAATGCGCAAGCGTTTATGCAATCGTTAGAAGATTCTGAAAGTTATATAGCCATTGCGCCTTATATGAATGAAGCAACTAAAAAAATGGCTTCGGTCTTTTTACCAATAGGAACGTACTTTGAAACACCCGGTACACGTGTAAATTGTACGGGCCAATGGCAGTCATTTAATGCCGTTGTCGATTCTATGGGTGATTCTCGTCCCGGTTGGAAAGTGTTACGTGTGCTTGCCAATGTAGTTAATGCAGACGGCTTTGACTACCAAAACCATACTGATGTTAAAAAAGAATTACAGGCTCATTGCGCCGATGTCGAGCTGAACAATATGGTAGAACTAACTTCTATTGATATTGGTAAACAGAATAAAATAATACGTTTTTCAGATCGGTCAATCTATTCGGTAGATCAAATGGTTCGTCGCGCTAAGTCGTTACAAAAAACCAAAGATGCGCAAATCAACAACAACGTTCTATTATCAAATAAGTCGGCTAAAAAATTAAACTTAGTTGATAAACAAAAAATAAATTTAAAGCAGGGCAATAGCTCTGTAGTGGCAGAGATAGAAATTGATGACTCAATTTCTGATCACTGTTTATGGGTGCCTCTTTCTAGCCATGTGGCCAGTAAGTTAAGAGGAAACAATGAAGAAATTAGCGTGGAAACAATATAACGATGATGGATTGGATATTATCAATTTGGGCTTGGTTTCCTGAACAAATACAGACCGTTTTATATATTTTACTAAAAGTAATGGCCATTATTGTGCCGTTAATGATTGTTGTGGCTTTTTATACCTTAGCAGAACGTAAAGTTATTGGTTATATGCAAGTACGTATAGGGCCAAATAGAGTTGGTCCTAAAGGGCTAGGTCAGCCGTTTGCAGACTTGATTAAACTCATGTTTAAAGAGATTGTTATTCCAACCAACTCAAATAAATATTTATTTTTAATTGCCCCTATTTTATCTTTAGCCCCTGCGTTTGCCGCATGGGCAGTAATACCTTTTAACGATACCTTAGTACTTGCAGATATTGATGCAGGTCTATTGTATGTATTAGCGTTTACCTCTGTAGCGGTTTATGGTGTGGTAATTGGTGGTTGGGCTTCCAACTCTAAATATGCTTTTTTAGGCGCGATGCGAATTGCGGCGCAAATTGTCTCGTACGAAATTGCCATGGGTTTTGCGCTAGTAGGCGTATTAATGATGAGCGGCAGCTTAAACCTTGGCAACATTGTTGCAGCCCAAGAAGGAAACATTACCGACTGGTTCTTTATTCCTTTATTCCCTCTGTTTATGGTTTATTTCCTATCGGGTGTTGCAGAAACCAATAGAGCGCCATTTGACGTAGCCGAAGGCGAGTCTGAAATTGTGGCAGGCTTTCACGTAGAGTACTCTGGAATGGGCTTCGCACTATTCTTTTTATCTGAATATGCCAATATGATTTTAATCGCCCTACTAACCTCTATTTTATTTATGGGTGGTTGGTTATCTCCGTTTGGTGGTGAAGGCAGTATTTTTTGGTTATTCTTAAAAACCGCTTTCTTCATGTTATTGTTTTTATGGTTTAGAGCTACTTTCCCACGTTATCGATACGATCAAATTATGCGTTTAGGTTGGAAAGTATTTATTCCGCTAACCATTTTTTGGTTGTTTGTAGTTGGAATAGCGATTTACATCGGTAGAGATTTTTAAAGGAAATAATGATGAAAAACATGATGATTATTTTAAAAAGCTTTTTCCTTTTAGAACTCTTAAAAGGTTTAGCTTTAACCGGTAAATATTTTTTTAAACGTAAAATTACGGTTCAATATCCAGAAGAAAAAACCCCCATGTCGCACCGTTTTAGAGGATTGCATGCGCTTAGGCGTTATGAAAACGGTGAAGAAAGATGTATAGCATGTAAATTATGCGAGGCCGTTTGCCCAGCTTTAGCCATAACCATAGAATCTGACCAAAGAGAAGACGGATCAAGACGCACCACTCGTTACGATATAGACCTATTTAAATGCATATTTTGTGGTTTTTGTGAAGAAGCATGTCCGGTAGATTCAATTGTTGAAACATCGTTATTTGAGTACCACTTTGAAAACCGCGGTGAACAAATTATGACCAAAGAAAAACTTTTGGAAATGGGTGACAAGTACGAAACACAAATTGCACATGACCGCCAACTAGACGCAGCTTACCGATAAAATAATTATGATAGATATTCAACCAATCGTTTTTTGGGTCTTCAGCTCAATTTTAGTTGTATCTGCGTTAGCCGTTGTAAGTGCTAAAAACGCAGTACATTCAGCCCTTTTTTTGGTGCTAGCTTTTTTTAGTTGCGCAGCAATATGGATGTTATTAGAAGCCGAATTTTTAGCTTTACTGCTAATACTTGTATACGTAGGTGCAGTAATGGTTTTGTTTTTATTTGTAGTTATGATGCTAGATATAAATGTGACCGCTAAAGAAGAAGGCTTTATTCAATACCTACCTTTTGGTATTTCGATTGGTGTCGCTATTTTGGCTCAAATGGTTCTGGTTTATTTAACAAAAACATTCCAAATTACTGCGCCAATGGCCGATGCGGCTACCGCAGTTGGAGCAAGTAACTCAAAGGCACTTGGCACCTTAATTTATACAGAATATTTATTTCAATTTGAAGTTGCAGCATTGATTTTATTGGTCGCTATTGTTGCGGCAATAGCATTAACACTAAGAAAACGTAAAAATACTAAATTCCAGTCTGTGCATAAACAAGTTATGGTTAAAAAAGAAGATAGATTAAAACTTGTTGATGTAAAAGCAAAAAAAGGGGAGGTTTAATTTAACATGCCACTTCATTATTATTTGATCTTATCAGGCTTAGTATTTGCAATTAGTATTGCAGGTATTTTTATTAATAGAAAAAATATATTAATTATTTTGATGTGTGTTGAGTTGATGCTATTGGCAATCAATACCAATTTTATTGCTTTTTCACATTTTTTAGGCGACTTATCCGGTCAAGTTTTTGTATTTTTTATATTAACTGTGGCCGCTGCAGAATCAGCAATTGGTTTGGCAATCATTATTGTTTTATTTAGAAATAAAAGAAGCATCACAGTTGATGACGTTAATGAGTTAAAAGGATAATTTTATGAAAAGCATTTATTTAATTATTATATTAGCTCCATTAATTGGTGCCATCATAGCGGGTTTATTTGGTTCAAAAATTGGTAGGGCAGGTGCGCACTGGGTAACCATTTTTGGCGTTTCAGTTTCTTGTGTGTTTTCTGCTATAACTTTTTATGAACATGCTTTTGCAGGAATGCCCGCTTTTGATGGCGCAATTTATACCTGGATGGTTAGTGATGGTATTAAATTTGAAATTGGATTTTTAGTTGATAATTTAACATCAATGATGATGTTGGTTGTAACGTCCGTATCATTAATGGTGCATATTTATACCATTGGTTATATGAAAGATGACTCCGGTTATCAACGTTTTTTTAGCTACATTTCTTTATTTACCTTCTCGATGTTAATGTTAGTTATGTCGAATAACTTTTTGCAGTTATTTTTTGGTTGGGAAGCAGTTGGTTTAGTTTCGTACTTATTGATTGGCTTTTGGTATCAAAAAGATACCGCTATTTTTGCCAATATGAAGGCGTTTTTGGTAAACCGCGTAGGCGACTTTGGCTTTTTATTAGGCATCGCATTAATTGTGTCTCATACGGGTACATTAAATTATGCCGAAGTTTTTGCTCAAGCCGGTGCCTTAGCAGAACAAACAATAACCATCATCCCCGGTCAAGAGTGGTCGCTAATAACCGTTATTTGTATTTTATTGTTTATTGGTGCAATGGGTAAATCTGCACAAATGCCGCTACACGTTTGGTTGCCCGACTCTATGGAAGGCCCAACACCTATATCTGCATTAATTCATGCGGCAACCATGGTAACGGCCGGTATTTTCATGGTTTCAAGAATGTCGCCATTGTTTGAGCTAAGTGAAACGGCATTAAGCTTTATTATCATTGTAGGTGCATCTACCGCCTTGCTAATGGGTTTAATTGGTATGGTGCAGTACGACATAAAAAAAGTAATCGCTTATTCTACGCTTTCTCAATTAGGTTATATGACTGTAGCCTTAGGTGTGTCGGCTTATAGCGGTGCATTATTTCATTTAATGACCCATGCCTTTTTTAAAGCGTTATTGTTTTTAGCGGCGGGTTCGGTAATTATGGCAATGCACCATGAGCAAGACATGAGAAAAATGGGTGGCCTTAAAAAGTACTTGCCCATCACTTATTGGACATCCTTAATAGGTACGTTAGCGCTTATAGGTTTCCCTGGAATGTCTGGTTTCTTTTCTAAAGATGCGATTATAGAGGCCGTAAAGTTCTCTGAAATACCGGGTGCCGGTTTTGCCTACATATCCGTTTTATTGGGTGTGTTTATTACCACTTTCTACAGCTTTAGAATGTTTTTTGTTGTTTTTCATGGTAAAGATAACGTAGATAAACATACAAAAGAACACCTTAAAGAACCAGGCTGGGTTATTACAGGGCCATTAATTATGCTGGCGATACCATCGGTTCTTATTGGTATGTTTGCTATTGGTCCAATGTTATTTGGTGATTTCTTAAGCAAAGAAATATTCGTTTTGGAAAGCCATGACGTATTGGCTAAACTTGGTGCTGGCTATACAGGTGTTATTGGTTTTGTTCAACATGCATTTGCAGGGCCTGCAATATGGCTAGCACTAGCTGGCTTTTTAAGTGCTGCCTATTTATACCTAAAGAACCCAGAACTTGCCGGTCGTTTAAGAATAAAATTTGCGGTACCGGTTAAAATATTAAACAATAAATACGGTTTTGATGATTTCAACAACACCGTATTTGCGGCAGGTTCTCGTAATTTAGGACATGCGCTTTGGAAGTATGGAGATAAGCTATTAATTGATGGTTTATTAGTCAATGGCACTGCTAAAGTTATTGGCAAAGTCGCTGTTATCTCACGTTCATTGCAATCAGGGTATTTATATCACTATGCTTTCTCAATTATTTTGGGTTTATTGGGCATTATGACTTGGATTATTGTTAAGTAGTTTCGTTATATTTATAAACACATAAAAGAAAGAAGAATTTAATGTTAGCTGATTGGCCGTTATTAAGTATTTTAGTTTGGTTGCCTATTGTAGGCGGTATTTTAGTGTTACTTGGTGGAGACCAAGGTGCGCGTAAAATGTCGTTATTTTTTACAGTTGCAACCTTTATATTAAGCTTGTTTTTGTACACAAATTTTGATGTTACCACTGCAAATATGCAGTTTACTGAAAAATTGTCGTGGATTGAAACTTTCAATATTTACTACTCGCTTGGTATAGACGGCTTTACTTTACCGTTAATTATATTAACTACTTTTACTACCATTTTGGTGGTGTTGGCAGGCTGGAAGGTCATCAACTATAGAGTATCTCAGTACATGGCTGCCTTCCTGTTTATGGAAGGCTTGATGATTGGTGTTTTTGCTGCGCTTGATGGCATACTTTTTTATGTCTTTTGGGAAGCAATGCTAATACCCATGTTTTTGATTATTGGTATATGGGGTGGAAAAAATCGTGTATATGCAACAATAAAGTTTTTCTTGTACACCTTCTTAGGCTCTGTATTTATGCTTATTGCATTAATATACATGTACACCCAGTCAGGCTCTTTCAGTATTTTAGACTTTCATGCCTTAAAGCTTTCACAAACAGAACAAAATTATATATTTTTCGCTTTTTTATTCGCTTTTGCAGTAAAAGTACCCATGTGGCCGGTTCATACTTGGTTGCCCGATGCGCACGTAGAAGCACCAACCGGTGGCTCTGTAGTGTTAGCCGCCATAATGTTAAAAATGGGTACGTACGGCTTTATACGCTTTAGTATGCCCATCACACCCGATGCCAGCCGAATGTTTGACATCTTTGTCATTACACTTTCATTAATTGCAGTGGTGTACATTGGTTTCGTCGCGCTGGCTCAAAAAGATATGAAAAAGCTGATAGCCTATTCTTCTATTTCCCATATGGGGTTTGTTACCTTAGGTTTATTTATCGTCTTTGGTATTGTTGCCAATGGCGGTGTAGACGCTCGTGGTGCGGCAATGGGTATTGAAGGGGCGATGGTGCAAATGATTTCCCATGGGTTTATATCTGCGGCATTATTTTTATGTGTAGGCATACTTTATGATCGTATGCACAGCCGTTTAATTAATGATTATGGCGGTGTGGTAAACGTTATGCCCATATTTGGTGCCTTTTTTGTTTTCTTTGCCATGGCTAATGCAGGGCTACCAGGTACGTCGGGTTTTGTCGGTGAGTTTATGGTGATTTTAGCGACCATGAATGCCAGTTTTATTTATACATTTTTAGCCGCCATTACCTTAATAATAGGTGCCGCTTACTCTTTATGGATGGTGAAACGAGTCGTCTTTGGTGAAATTGCCAATGACAATGTACGAGAGTTAAAAGAAATTAATAATCGTGAGTTTTTAATATTAAGTATTTTAGCGTTTGCTATTTTATTTGTTGGTATTTGGCCAGACCCGTTGGTAGAAGTAATGCATGAGTCTGTAAAGAACCTTATTCAACATATTTCAATAAGTAAGTTAGGTTGATTCTATGAACATGAATTCATTATTTTTAATATTGCCCGAAATATTTTTAGTGGTAATGGTAAATGCTATTTTATTAATTGATGTTTTTCTAAAACAAAAACAAAGAGGTATAACACACTTTTTAAGTTTAGCCAGTTTAGCCATTACTTTTTTATTGGTTTTGTATGTTGGTCAACAAAACGCTGTTTTAATTTTTGGTGACAGTTTTATAACGGACGAATTAACCACATTATTAAAATTATTTGTACTGGCAATTGTATTTTCTATTTTTATATATTCAAAAAAATATAATGAAGATAGAGGCATGTTTAATGGCGAATTTTATGTACTAGCCATTTTTGGTGTTATAGGCATGTTTGTAATGATTTCTGGTTACAGCTTGCTGAGTATATATTTAGGATTAGAGCTATTGTCACTGTCTGTTTATGCAATGGTGGCAATGAATAAAAAGTCAGCAATAGCAAGTGAAGCGGCAGTTAAGTATTTTGT
>CAZPSE010000001.1:86751-107300 GCA_964589575.1 uncultured Gammaproteobacteria bacterium
GTTGTTATACGGTATGTCTATTATTTATGGTGTTACCGGCTCTTTAAATATTATAGAAATAAATGCGGCCTTATCATCTGGAACAGAGTTGGGCGTTGCAGGTTTAATAGGCATGGCATTTATTCTGGTTGGTTTAGCCTTTAAATTTGGTGCTGTACCTTTCCATATGTGGATTCCAGATGTGTATGAAGGTTCACCAACGTCAGTTACAGCCTATATTAGCTCTGCCCCCAAATTAGCGGCATTTGCTATGTTGCTAAGGTTGCTTGTTGATGGATTAGGCGCAACACAAGAAAGCTGGATAGAAATATTTTCAGCTTTAGCCGTATTTTCTATTTTAATTGGTAATATAGTTGCAATAGCACAATCTAACTTTAAAAGAATGTTGGCATATTCTACTATCTCTCATGTTGGCTTTATTTTTATAGGTTTTTTGAACCCATCGTCAGAAGGCTATTCGGCGGCATTGTTTTATACCATTACCTACGCAATTACTGCATTGGGCGTGTTTGGTGTAATAATGGCATTAAGTAAAAAAGGTTTTGAAAGCGATAGATTGGAAGATTTAAAAGGTCTAAATGATCGAAGCCCAATGTTGGCCTTGTTCTTAATGATTTTATTACTATCTATGGCGGGAATGCCGCCTATGGTTGGTTTTTATGCAAAACTTGCCGTAATAAGTGCTGCAATTAATGCCGGTTATCTAGGTCTTGCTATTGTTGCCGTGGTTCTATCGGTTGTTGGTGCTTTTTATTATTTAAGAGCCATTAAATACATGTATTTTGATAAAGATGATACTGGCTCTGAGACGGAAATGGTTGAGATTAATGTGTCTAAACCCGTAATGTTATTACTAGGCAGTAATGCATTGGCCGTATTATTATTGGGCTTGTTCCCCGCATTTTTGATGGGTTTGTGCTTGAATGCACTCACTTAAAATAGCGACTATTTCGCTTAGCTATTCTGGTAAAAAATAATAATTAAAATACAGCTTGATAAAGGCGTGAAACCTACGTAGAATGCGTTTTTTTAGACGAGCTGCCATGTTATATCGATGCGGGGTGGAGCAGTCTGGCAGCTCGTCGGGCTCATAACCCGAAGGCCGTAGGTTCAAATCCTACCCCCGCTACCAAATTTACAAAGCCCCTTTATGGGGCTTTTTTATTGTTGGGCATATGAAAAAAATATCAGAAGAACTTTGGAAATTAATAAAAGAAACGGTCGAATCGTTAGATTTAGACATGCTTGGTGTGGAATTTGATAACTCACAGGGCGGTTTATTACGTGTTTATTTAGATTCACCAAACGGTATTAATATTTCAGACTGTTCAAAAGTAAGTAAGCAATTAAGTATGTTGTTAGATGTTGAAGACTTAATACAAGGCAACTATACATTAGAGGTTTCGTCTCCTGGTATAGATAAACCGTTGTTTACCAAAAAACACTTTGAAGCTGTGGTAGGTGAAACGGTTGTCGTTAAATTACAGTTTCCTGATGTGCTAACAAGAAGAAAAAAGTTTGTTGGCATACTAAACGAAGTGAAAGACGAGATGATTTTAATGACGGTTGATAACGAATCGTTTGATTTTAATTTGTCGGATATTCAAAAAGCAAATTTACAAGCAAAAATATAATTTAAGGGACTATTGGAGAGCAAAATGAGAAAAAAAATTAAGAAGCCTGAGCCTATTAGCCATAAAGAAATATTGTTGGTAGTCGATGCCGTATCAAATGAAAAAGATGTGCCTCGAGAAATTATTTTTGAAGCTTTAGAAGAAGCTTTAGCCTATGCAAGTAAGAAAAACCAAAAAATAGATATGCATGTGCGCGTTGCTATTGACCGTGAAACGGGTACGCATACCACTTACAGACAATGGCTGATTGTAGAAGATGGTGAAATGGAAAGTTTTACCAAAGAAATTACTATCGAGGCGGCACAAGCACTAGAGCCAGAAAAAGAATTAGGCGACTTTATTGAAGATGAAATAGAAAGTGTCGAGTTTGGCCGAATTGGCGCACAAGCTGCTAAACAAGTTATTGTGCAAAAAGTACGCGAAGCAGAACGCAAACGTGTGATTGATGCTTATGAAGATAAAGTTGGAAAAATTCTATTTGGTGTCGTACGCCGTGTTGATAGAAACGGTGCGTTTTTAGATTTAGGTGATAACGTAGAAGCATTTATTCCTCGCGAAAAGATGATTCCTCGCGAAGCGATTCGTGTTGGTGATCGCGTAAGGGGTATTTTAGATACAGTACGCGGTGAAAACAAAGGGCCTGTGCTGTTTTTAAGCCGTATATCTTCTGCGTTTTTAGTAGAACTATTTAGACTGGAAGTGCCAGAAATAGGCCAAGATGTTATTCAAATACATGGCGCAGCCAGAGATCCAGGAGCTAGAGCTAAAATTGCAGTAAGTTCGGACGATCCTCGTCTTGACCCTGTAGGTGCGTGTGTTGGTATGCGTGGTTCACGTGTGCAAACCGTATCTAATGAGTTGTCTGGTGAACGTGTCGACATTATTTTATGGAATGAAACACCCGGACAGTTTGTAATTAATGCATTAGCACCGGCTGAAGTATTAAGCATTACTGTTGATGAAGAAAACAAAACCATGGACGTTGCCGTAGAAAATGAAAAACTGGCTTTAGCAATTGGTAAAGGCGGTCAAAATATTAGATTAGCTAGTGAAGTAACAGGCTGGCGATTAAATATTATGGATGCAGAAGAGGCGGAAGAAAAAAGCCAAAAAGAGTTGGCCGAAACGATAGCTTTCTTCACTCAACAGTTAGATGTAGATGAAGATATAGCCAAAATATTGGCTGACGAAGGTTTTACCACCGTAGAAGAAGTGGCCTACGTACCTGAAGACGAAATGTGCGAAATAGAAGCCTTTGACGAAGATATTGTTGCAGCGTTAAAAGAAAGAGCGCAAGACGCATTGCTAACCAGTGCGTTGGCTTTAGAAGAAGAGATAGGCGATGTTTTACAACTGTCAGAGTTGGAAGGCATTACCGATGAAGAAATTACAAAATTGAATGACAACGAAATTAATATTGCCGAAGACTTAGCAGAGTTAAGTGTTGACGAAGTAGTAGAACTCGGATTTGAAGCCGAATGGGCAGCTAAAATGATTTTAGCAGCCCGAAAGCCTTGGTTTGAAGCCGAAAATGAGACCGAGCAGTAAGTACAGGAACTAAAAAATGGCAGACGTAACAGTAACAAAGCTAGCAGAGAGTATTCGTACTCCGATAGATAAACTACTTACTCAATTGGCAAGTGCGGGTGTAGAAGGTAAAACAGCAGATGACACTATTTCTATTAGTGAAAAGTCTGCGTTGTTAGCCTATTTAAAAAAGAGCCATGGTAAAGGCGGTAAGTTATCTACCAAGTCAGGCTCTAAATTGAGTTTGAAAGCCAAGGAAAAATCAGATTCTGAAACTCCGGAGAAATCTAAAAAAACACTTTCTATGAAAAAACCAATAGAAAGTGAGCCTGCTAAAAAAGTAGCACCAGTGCCAACCAGCAATAAACCTATTATTAATAGAAAAGAAACCATTGCAGAAAAACGTGCCAGAAAAGAAGCAGAAAATAAAGCGTTTGAAGAAAAAAGAAAGTCTGCAATTAATAATATTAAAGCCGAGCAAGAAGCTAAAAAAGAACGGAAACTAGCCGCAGAAAACGCCAAGGTAGAAGAGGCAAAAGTAAAAGAGTCAAAAACTAAGCAGTTTACAAAAGTAGCCAAGCCTGCAGAGTCTACAGATTATAAAAAGAAAACCGATAAAGAACAAAATATTGAAGATCTTTTAAACGCCAATAAAAACAAAAAGAAAAAGAAAAAAGTGGTACGCAGTGAAGATGATTTTAAGGACAAAATTTATACACAAAAAGATGCCGATACTGCAGACCATTTATTAAGTAAACGTAAAACCATTTATAAAAAGAAATTAAAACTTAAAAATGTTCACGGTTTTGCAAAACCAACCACTGTTGGCAAAAAGAAAGTAAGAATTTTTGAAGATAATAAAGTTGGTGATATTGCATTAGACATGTCACTTAAAGCGACTGCGGTTATTAAAGAATTGTTTAAAATGGGTGTGATGGCAACCATTAATGAAACCATTGATAAAGATACCGCCACACTGGTTTGTGAAGAGCTAGGGTTTGAATATGAATATGTTTCAATCACCACAATTGAAGATGAAATACACCACAATGCAAACGTAAAAGACCGTGGTGACTTATCAATACGCCCACCAGTTGTTACGGTTATGGGCCATGTAGATCACGGTAAAACATCGCTTTTAGATTATATTAGAAAGTCTCAAGTGACCGATGGTGAAGCAGGTGGTATTACACAACATATTGGTTCGTACCATGTAGAAACAGACCATGGCATGATTACCTTTTTAGATACCCCAGGACACGCAGCCTTTAGTGCAATGCGCGCAAGGGGTGCAAAGGCTACAGATATTGTTATTTTAGTAGTAGCGGCCGATGATGGTGTGATGCCACAAACAGAAGAGGCTATACAGCATGCGAAAGCGGCTAATGTACCCATTATTGTTGCCGTTAATAAAATTGATAAAGAAGGTGCCAACCCAGAAAAAGTTAAAAAAGAATTATCCAATCATAATGTTATCCCAGAAGATTGGGGTGGTGAAACCATCTTTATAGACGTTTCTGCAAAAGAAGGCACCGGTATAACCGAGTTGTTAGAAGCAATAAGCTTGCAGGCAGATGTGATGGAATTACAAGGGGCCGCGCAAGGTTACGCAAACGGTATCGTTATCGAGTCCCGACTTGAAAAAGGTCGCGGAACGATAGCCAGTATATTAGTGCAAAACGGTGTGTTAAAAAAAGGCGATATAGTATTAGTTGGAACAGAATACGGTCGTGTACGCGCCATGTTAGACGAAAATGGAAAAACCATTGTAGAAGCTGGCCCATCGATTCCTTTGGAAGTATTGGGGTTATCTGGCACACCAACTGCAGGTGATGATTTTTTAGTGATGGCAACAGATAAAAAAGCTAGAGAAGCTGCTGAATCTCGTCAAGATGCTATTAAACTGGCCGCTAGTGATGCGAAAAAAGCAGTAAGTATGGAAGACTTTTTCTCTCGTGCTGATGACGCAAAAATGACCTCGTTAAACATTGTATTAAAAACCGATGTTCAAGGCAGTTTTGAAGCGATAAAAGATGCATTAACAGCCATTGTTACTGACGAAGTTAAGGTAAATATTGTTGGTGGCGGTGTTGGTGGTATTCGTGAAACCGATGTTAGCTTAGCGCAAGCGGCTGGTGCAATAATGGTTGGTTTTAACGTACGTGCCGATGGTAAATCGAAACGTATGATACAAGACAATAATATTGACTTAAAATATTACAGCATTATTTATAACCTGATAGACGACGTTAAAGATGCGGTAAGCGGCTTATTAAGCCCAGAAATACGCGAAACTATTATAGGTATGGCAGAAGTTAAAGATGTGTTCTTCTCGCCTAAGTTGGGTGCTATTGCGGGTTGTATGGTTATGGAAGGCGTGGTTAAAATGAGTGCGCCAATACGTGTGTTGCGTGAAGAAGTGGTTGTTTATGAAGGTGAGTTAGAATCACTACGACGCTTTAAAGACGAAGTGAAAGACGTAAGAATGGGAACAGAATGTGGTATTGGTGTTAAAAACTATAACGACATTAAAGCCGGCGACCAAATAGAAGTATTTGAACGTACCGAATTTAAACGTACTGTTGATTAAGGTTTAAAAAGTACCTTTAAATGGCAAAAAATAACCCACGTGTTCATCGCATTGCAGATCTGATACAAAAAGAAGTGTCGGATATTATTAGGCATGAAATTAAAGACCATGAGTTAAAAGCGTTGTTTGTTACCATAACGTCGGTAGATGTAAACCGAGACTTAAGCGTGGCAAAAATTTACGTTTCAGAAATGACAGAACAGCACGAAAAAATGGTCGAGATTTTAAATAAAGCGGCGGGGTTTATTCGTCGGGCTTTAGCACCACGGTTGTTATTACGCCATGTGCCTAGTGTTTCCTTTCATTACGATGACTCGATGGAAAAAGGCCGAAAAATTTCTGAGTTATTAAAAAAATCCTAAACCCTTTCACAGTTGTTTGTACAAACAACAAGGTAAACCATGGGTCGTAGAAGAAAAAAAGGTCGTGATATAAGTGGCGTTTTAGTTATCGATAAACCCATTGGTCAATCATCAAACAAAACCCTGCAAGACTTAAAAAGCATTTACTTTGCACAAAAGGCAGGGCACACCGGCAGCCTAGACCCTTTAGCCACTGGCATATTGCCTATTTGTTTTGGTGAGGCGACAAAGTTTGCCGCCTATTTATTAAACGCAGACAAAGCCTACCGTTTTGTAGTGCGCTTAGGGGTGACAACAACAACAGGCGATGAAGAAGGTGAAGTGTTAGAAACAAAAACAGTTTCTGCAACGGATAAACAAATAAAAAAAGTCATTGAACAGTATGTTGGCACGATAGAACAAACGCCGCCCATGTATTCTGCGTTAAAAGTAAACGGTGAAAAACTGTATAAACTTGCCAGACAAGGGTTAGAAGTTGAGCGCAAAAAACGTTCGATAGAAATACTCTCTTTAGAGGTGATAAAAAGAGACGGTGATTTATTAACCCTAGAGGTAGAATGCTCTAAAGGCACCTACGTAAGAGTTTTGGCCGAAGATATAGGCAAAGACCTTGGTTGTGGCGGTAGCGTGGCAGAATTGCGCCGTATATACGCAGAACCGTTTGATATGGAAGACATTGTCACAATGGAAGAAGTGAACAAATACTACGAAGAAAAAGATTTTGAAAAATTAAATGCTTTGTTATTACCAATAGATAGTATGTTGGGCGACTACCCAGAAATAATTTTAGACGAAGACAGCGCGTATTACATTAACCAAGGTCAAGCCATGCAACTACCCAATGCGCCACTAGAAGGTAAGATGAGGATGTATGATGAGCATGATAAGTTTTTAGGCATGGCACGCATAGACAACGATGGAAAAGTTTGCCCTGATCGGTTATTAAAAAGTCCAGAGTAAATACTGGGTCACTAAAACAGCCATTTCCGTCGACCCCTTGCCTTACTTGCCTTGCCTACATGGATGTAGGTACACCTGAACGCAAGGATGCGTAGGAAGGTGACAATGGATGTAGGTACATTTGGTGCACATGGATGTGCAAAGAGAATGTGCCATGGATGTAGGTACACCTGAACGCCAAGGATGCGTAAAGAAAACCCGTCGTAATTTATGGTTAATAATTAAGGCTTTTTAATTATAAAAACTGTATAATACGGCGTTTTTTAATGTCATAATAATTTCCGAGGTTTTGCAAATGTCTTGCATATCAGCAGATCAAAAAGCAGCTATCGTAGCTGAATATAAAACAAAAGAAGGCGACACTGGTTCTCCAGAAGTGCAAGTCGCTTTATTAAGTGCTCAAATTTTAACGCTAACCGAGCATTTTAAAACACACATACATGACCATCACTCTCGTTGTGGTTTAATTAGAAAAGTAAACCAAAGAAGAAAGTTGTTGGATTACTTAAAAGGTAAGTCAGACAACCGTTATGCATCGCTAATTACTCGTTTAGGGTTGCGTCGTTAAATAACGTTTTAGCTTGGTGCGCTTTAATGCTTACACACGCTGTATGACATTAATAAAAAGTGAACTCGTGAAGTTGGCGTGGTAAGCATCAGTAGTTGTACTGAGTAATATAAACGATAACAAACAACGTTTTATTTAAAGAAGTTTGTTTTAAAAACCTGATTAATTCAGGTTTTTTTTTGCCTGCCATAAAACTGTGAATCAGTTAACACCTATAACATTAAAGTAAGTAATATTAGGCGTTATGCTGTGCTTGCATGAACTAACCTCAAACGTAAGCCTCTAGTACATCAATGCTAATAAATTAATAGAGAACAATAATGAAAAATGTACTAATATTTTTGATGCTTTTTAATGGGGCTGTTTTTGCTAAGTCGTCAATCGTTGTTGATACTGTAATTTATCCTGCTTGGATCCAACAAGGTAATGAAAAAATTGCTATTTATCCCGGTATGGAAATATCAGAGTCGGATAATATTGTTACGGGTGAAAATGGAAAAGTCTGGTTTAAAATGATTGAAGGTTCAACCATTAAAATTGGTGAGAAGGCGCAAATCGTTTTTACAGAAATAGAAACGCAAACGAACCGCTCAGTATTTAACTCGGTTGTTAAAGTCTTAAAAGGGGCGTTTAGGTTTACTACGGCTAAGGTTGCATCAAACCGTTGGAAAAGAAATATCGACTTTAAAATTGGCGCGATAACCGCAGGTGTAAGAGGCACAGATATTTGGGGAAAATCAAACTCAGAAAAAGACTTGGTTTGTTTGCTAGAAGGCAAAATAGAAGTAAATAGCCAACATGACGACTCTATAGTAATGGATCAACCTTTAGATTATTACGTTGTGAATAACGATAAAAACAAGTCTATCTTGGGTGTAATAGAGTTGGCAACGGTAAAAAAATGGGCGCAACAAACAGCCATAAAACGCCATCAAGGTGTGGTTAAAGCCCATGGAAAGTGGTCATTGGTAATGGGCGTTTTCTCTAACCAAAAAAACGCCAATAACTTGGTAGCAAAACTAAGTACGTTAGGTTATCACGCACAGGTGGTAAAAGAGGGTTCTAAGCTGCGTGTTGCGGTAAACGGTTTTGTTAGTAAAAAAGACATTACATTAGTAAAAACACGTTTAGAAGATAAACTGCAACAAAGTGACTTATGGTTTATTTATAGCAATAAAGCGTACAGTTTTTAACGGTTATTCACTCTAATACAATTAGCTTGTCGCCTAATTGTATTTTGCCAAGGTTTTGTTGAATGACATTCTGTCCAAAAAACACTTTATTCTTCATCCCAAATAAACCCTTTCTATAGCTACTTAGTGTTTTTAAAGGTTCTGCCGTGCGTGCGCCTGTTTGCTGGTTGGTATTAGGGATAATGCATCGGCTACAGGGTTTAACCACATCTAAAATAATGCCGTTAATTTGGATTTTTTGCCACGTATCTTCCTCAAATGCCTTGCAACCTGTTACCACTAAATTAGGCCTAAAACGCTCCATACCAACGGGTTGGTTAAGCTTTTGGTTTAAATCATCTAAAGAGGCTTGAGAAATTAATAACAAAGGGAAACCGTCAGAAAACGCGGTAATATCGCCTTTTTTTGCAAACTCTGTGTCTACCTGACGTTCCACCTCTTTTTTCATTGATACTAATTCGCACGGGGTGTTTAAAATATCGCTAAACCAATCGTTTATTTCGCTTTTATAGCTATTTGCCATAAAGGTATCTTGCCAAACAGTAACCTGTTTAGTGCCTAACGATAGCAAGGGGTCGACGAAAAGGGGTGTTTTTAGCGGGTGCTGAAAAGTGATTGATTGTTGAGAAGGTGTTGTTAATGCCTCAATGGTTGCGAGCTGCGGCGTTTGACGTTGGCTTAAAAAAAATCCTGCAGGGTCAACCAACATAAAGCTTCGGTCAAACGCTAACCCCCATTTGTTAACGGTTGAGGTGTTAAGTGAAATACCTTTGGCAGATTTTAAAGGGTAAGTCCAAAGTTCGCTTAACGTAATCAAAGTTTTAATGATACTTATTATTTATTAGCAATCCTAAAACGCAAGGCGTTAAGTTTTATAAAACCTTCCGCATCTTTTTGGTTGTATGCGCCACCGTCATCTTCAAACGAGGCGATGTTTTCATCAAACAAACTGTCTGTAGACTTACGACCCAGTACAGTAATGCCGCCCTTATAGAGTTTTAAGCGTACCGTGCCGTTTACGTTTTCTTGGCTCTTGTCTATCATGGCTTGTAGCATTTCACGCTCTGGGCTCCACCAATAACCGTTGTAAATAAGTTTGGCGTAGCGTGGCATAAGTTCATCTTTTAAATGGGCAGCTTCACGGTCTAAGGTGATGGATTCTATAGCGCGATGTGCTTTAAGCATAATAGTGCCGCCCGGTGTTTCGTAACAACCGCGAGCTTTCATGCCTACGTATCGGTTTTCTACAATATCTACACGGCCGATGCCGTTAGCACCACCAATTTTGTTTAAGTTTTCTAATACAGTAGCGGGGGATAAGTCTTCACCGTTAATAGACGTGATGTCGCCTTTAGTAAAGCCAATCTCAATAATGCTGGCTTTGTCTGGCGCGTTTTCTGGCGATACGCTCCAAAGCCACATATCATCTTCAGGTTCATTCCAAGGGTTTTCTAAAATGTCGCCCTCGTAAGATATGTGTAACAAGTTAGCGTCCATAGAATAGGGCGATTTTGTACCGCGCTTTTGTTCAATAGGGATATTGTGTTCTTTAGCATACTGCATTAATGATTCGCGCGAGTTAAGCTCCCATTCGCGCCAAGGGGCAATAATTTTAATGTCTGGACGGCAAGCGTAAGCACCCAGTTCAAAACGTACTTGATCATTACCTTTACCCGTTGCGCCGTGTGCAATAGCATCGGCACCGGTTTCGTTAGCAATTTCTATTAAACGTTTAGCTATTAATGGTCGAGCAATAGACGTACCTAAAAGATACTCACCTTCGTAAATAGTATTGGCTCTAAACATAGGAAAAACAAAATCACGAACAAATTCCTCGCGTAAATCGTCTATGTAAATTTCTTTAATGCCCATCGCCTCGGCTTTTACACGGGCAGGCTCTAATTCTTCGCCTTGGCCTACGTCTGCGGTAAAGGTAACCACTTCGCACTGGTACTCTTCCTCTAACCATTTAAGGATAATGGACGTGTCTAAACCACCCGAATAAGCCAGCACCACTTTTTTAATATCAGACATAAAGTCTCCGCAAATTAAGCAAAAACGTATTGTACATAAAAGCATGCAAAATAACAAAAAGACATGTGATTATAGCTTGCAAGAGAAGGATCAAAGATTCTTTTTATAACTAATTTATATTACGTACTAAAAATATATTTTAATTTTATTAAACTAAAATATAGCTACATTATGTTCTCTTTATATAAATGTTATAAACATAAAAGCCTTTACATGTTAAATGCCTATGTTAGAATCGATAAAAATGTGAAAACTTGGATAAAAAGATGACCAAAAAAATTGACACTGATCCGCTAGAAACGCAAGAATGGCTGGATTCTATAGATGCCGTAATGAACCAAGCAGGCTCAGAAAGGGCGCATGCATTATTAGAAAAAATGATTGCTCATACGCGCCGCCAAGGTATTAATTTACCTTACGACGCAAATACAGCCTACATTAATACCATCCCTACCCATTTAGAAAAGAAAAGCCCCGGTGATAATAAAATAGAAAGAACAATACGTTCATATATAAGATGGAACGCAATGGCAATGGTAGCCAAAGCCAACAAACTGCCGTACGAGCTAGGCGGTCACATATCATCATTCGCGTCGGCTGCAACCTTGTACGACGTTGCCTTTAATCACTTTTTTCATGCGCAAAATAAAGACCACGGTGGCGACTTAGTTTTCTTCCAAGGTCACTCATCCCCCGGTATTTATGCACGGGCATACTTAGAAGGGCGCATAACCGAAGAACAAATGGACAACTTTAGGCAGGAAACCAAAGGTAAAGGTTTATCGTCTTACCCGCACCCATGGTTAATGCAAGACTTTTGGCAGTTCCCAACCGTATCTATGGGGTTAGGGCCAATAATGGCTATTTACCAAGCGCGTTTTTTAAAATATTTAGAACACCGTGGTTTAGCCAAAACATCTAATCGCAATGTCTATGCTTTTTTAGGTGACGGAGAAACCGACGAGCCAGAATCTTTAGGTGCGATAGCATTAGCAGGCAGAGAAAAACTAAATAATTTAACGTTTATCGTTAACTGCAACTTACAGCGTTTAGATGGTCCGGTACGCGGTAACGGTAAAATTATTCAAGAGCTTGAAGGTGTGTTTCGTGGCGCAGGTTGGAACGTAATTAAAGTAGTCTGGGGTTCTTATTGGGATCCGTTATTAGAAAAAGATAAAAAAGGTTTACTACTAAAACGCATGGAAGAAGTAGTCGATGGCGAATACCAAAACTACAAAGCCAAAGGTGGCGCTTATACGCGTGAGTTTTTCTTTGGCAAATACCCAGAGTTAAAAGAAATGGTTTCCAATATGTCAGACGACGATATTTGGCGTTTAAACAGAGGTGGACATGATCCACACAAAGTTTACGCCGCCTTTGCCGCCGCCGCCGAATGTACCGATAAACCTACCGTTATTTTAGCCAAAACCGTTAAAGGTTACGGCATGGGCAAATCTGGCGAAGGTCAAAACAAAACCCATTCACAAAAAAAATTAGACTTAGAATCTTTAAAAGGTTTTAGAGACCGTTTTAAAATCCCCGTATCAGATGAAGATATAGCAGACATACCGTACATTAAACCGGCAAAAGACAGCCCAGAAATGAAATATCTACACGAAAGGCGCAAAGAATTAGGCGGTTACTTACCGTCGCGTAATAAATTTGCCGCCCCTTTAGAAGTACCATCTTTAGACATATTTGCGCCATTACTTAAAAGTTCTGGCACAAAAGAAATGTCTACCACTATGGCATTAGTACGCATTATTACCCTATTAGCGCGTGATAAAAAAATAGGCAAAAACATCGTACCCATCGTGCCAGACGAAGCGCGTACCTTTGGTATGGAAGGCATGTTTAGGCAGTTAGGTATTTACTCATCAGTAGGGCAACTGTACGAGCCACAAGATAAAAATGAAATTATGTACTACAAGGAAGATAAATCTGGCCAAATATTAGAAGAAGGTATCAACGAAGCCGGTGCAATGTCATCGTGGATAGCCGCATCTACCGCGTACAGTAATCATGGTATTAACATGGTTCCGTTTTACATTTATTACTCTATGTTTGGTTATCAACGCATTGGTGACTTAGTATGGGCAGCAGGAGATATGCGCGCACGCGGTTTTTTAATTGGTGGTACAGCAGGGCGAACCACATTAAATGGCGAAGGTTTACAGCATCAAGACGGTCACAGCCATATGGCGGCCAACACCATACCTAATAATTTAAGTTATGACCCAACCTTTAGTTATGAGCTAGCCGTTATTGTACAAAACGGCATGAAAAGAATGTATCAAGATCAAGAAAATATTTTTTACTACATTACCACCATGAACGAAAACTACACCCACCCAGAAATGCCAGAAGGATGTGAAGAAGGCATAGTAAAAGGGTTATATTTATTCTCTGGCAAGCAAAGTGTACGCAAAACCAAAGGCGGTGCATTACGTGTACAGCTAATGGGTAGCGGCACCATATTTAGAGAAGTGATAGAAGCGGGTAAATTATTAAAGAAAGACTTTGATGTCGATTCGGACGTTTGGTCAGCAACCAGCATGAACGAACTAACACGCGAAGGGCAAGAAGTAGACCGTTGGAACATGATGCACCCAGAAGCGACACCCAAAAAATCGTATGTGGAAGAATGTTTAAAAGGTCAAAAAGGCCCAGTGATTACAGCAACCGACTATATGAAAAACTACGCCAACCAAATACGTCAATACGTGCCAGCAACTTATAAAGTGCTAGGTACAGACGGTTTTGGACGAAGCGATAGCCGCGAAGCATTAAGAGAATTTTTTGAAGTAAACCGATACTACATAGTGGTTGCCGCACTTACCGCCTTGCAAGAAGACGGTGAAATATCACCCAAGGTGATTACCGAGGCAATTAAAAAATACAATTTAGACCCGAATAAACCGAACCCAATAACGGTTTAATAGGAGAACATAATGGCAAATATTATAGAAGTAAACGTACCCGATATTGGTGATTTTGACGAAGTTGAAGTGATAGAAATTTTGGTAGAAGTGGGCGACACAGTAGCCGAAGAAGATTCATTAGTAACCTTAGAAAGCGACAAAGCCAGTATGGAAATACCCGCACCTGTAGCGGGTAAGGTAACCGAAATTAAAATAAAAATGGGAGAAATGGCAAAACAAGGCACACTTATATTAATGCTAGATGCCACCGAGCAAAGCAAACAAGAAACCGCGCCAGTGGTAAAAGACGTTGCAGAAGAAAAACCCATTGTTGAAGAAGAAACCCCCGCACCCGTCGTTGCAAAACCTGCACCAGCGCCCGCACCCGTTAGTACCACCAAAGTAAACGAGTCCGGTTTTAAAACAGCCTACGCCAGCCCATCAGTAAGAAAATTTGCCCGCGAGTTAGGGGCAGATTTAGCATCGGTAAATGGTACGGCAAGTAAAGGTCGTATAACTCAAGAAGATGTAAAAACCTTTGTAAAACAATTACTAAGCAGTGGTTCGGCAAGTGCATCAACAGCTGGCACAGGCATGAATATAGCCGCCATGCCCGACATAGATTATGCTAAATTTGGAGAAATAGAAACCGCCAAATTAAGCAAAATTAATAAAATTACCGGTCAAGTACTGCACCGTAATTGGGTCACCATTCCGCACGTTACCCAGTTTGACGACGTGGATATTACCGAAATGGAAGCCTTTAGAAAGGCGATGGCTAATGACCGTAAAAACCCAATAAAAGTAACGCCATTAGTGTTTGTAATGAAAGCGGTGGTGGCCGGGTTAAAACAATACCCACGTTTTAACTCATCACTAGCCCCATCTGGCGAAGAATTGATACTAAAAAAATACTTTAACATAGGCGTAGCAATGGACACGCCAAACGGTTTGGTTGTGCCCGTAATACGCAATGTAGACCAAAAAGGCTTGGTAGAATTAGGCGAAGAACTACGCGAAACATCGGTAAAAGCACGCGAAAAAAAGCTAAAACCTGCCGACATGCAAGGCGGATGTTTTACCCTATCTAGCTTAGGTGGCATTGGTGGCACAGCGTTTACGCCCATCGTCAACGCGCCAGAAGTGGCCATATTAGGCGTGTCACGTTCGTCTATGAAACCCGTATATAAAGACGGCGCGTTTGTGCCTAAATTAATGTTGCCGTTAAGTTTATCTTACGATCACAGAGTGATAGACGGAGCCGATGGTGCGCGTTTTATTACCTACTTAAACCAAGTCTTATCAGACGTTCGCCGTTTATTAATGTAAACCCTTCAGGAAAAGATTATGAGCAATATTATAGAAATTCATGTCCCTGATATTGGCGACTTTGACGAAGTAGAAGTAATAGAAATATTAGTAGAAGTGGGTGATGTACTAAACGCAGAAGACTCACTAATCACTTTAGAAAGTGATAAAGCCTCTATGGAAATACCAGCACCATCTGCAGGAACAGTTGCCGAAATTAAAATAAAAATGGGCGACATGCTAAAACAAGGTTCACTTATTTTAACCTTAACAACCAATGCGCTAAAAACACCAGCAGAAGCGGTTGAACAAGCAGCCGAGCCTGTAGAGGTAAAACAATCGATAGAACCCGAACCAACAGCCAGCAGTTTTACGGGCGATACCGATATGTTTGCCGAAGTGGTGGTTTTAGGATCAGGCCCTGGTGGTTACACCGCCGCGTTTAGAGCAGCCGACTTAGGTAAAAAAGTCATCATGATTGAGAAATACTCAAACATCGGTGGCGTTTGTTTAAATGTAGGGTGTATACCGTCAAAAGCGTTATTACACACCGCGCAAGTTATAAACGAAGCTGCAGAAATGTCTGCCCACGGTATTACTTTTGCAAAGCCAAAAATTGATATAGAAAAATTAGCCGGTTTTAAAAACACCGTTATCAAACAATTAACGGGCGGTTTAGCAGGTTTAGCCAAACAACGACAAGTAGACATAGTAGAAGGTTACGGAAAATTTGTAAGCGACCATGTCATTTCGGTAAAAACCAAAGACGGTGTAAAAACCATTGGTTTTGACAATGCCATAATCGCCGCAGGTTCATCGGTCACTAAAATACCGGGTTTCCCGTATGATGATGAACGATTAATAGACTCAACAGGCGCGTTAGAATTAAAAGACATACCCAAGCGCATGTTAGTTATTGGGGGTGGCATCATCGGCCTAGAAATGGCCACAGTATACGATGCGTTAGGCACAAAAGTAACCATAGTAGAATTGTCGCCGGGTTTAATACCAGGCTGTGACCGCGACTTAGTAAAACCTTTAGAGCGCAGAGTTAAAAAACGTTATGAAAACATCTACTTAAACTCAAAAGTTACCACAATAGAAGCGACCAACGCAGGTTTAAAAGTGGGCTTTGAAGGTAAAAAAGTACCCGATTTTGACGTGTTTGACAAAGTATTATTAGCTGTCGGTCGTCGCCCTAACGGACCATTGATAGATGCCGAAAAAGCCGGTGTAAAAGTTAACGACTGGGGTTTTATAGACGTTGATAAACAACAAAAAACCAACGTAAGCCATATATTTGCCATTGGCGACATTGTTGGCCAACCCATGCTAGCGCACAAAGCCACGCACGAGGCAAAAGTAGCCGCAGAAGTAATATCTGGCGAAAAAACCTTTTTCGATGCACGCGCGATACCATCCGTTGCCTACACCGACCCAGAAATAGCATGGATGGGTATGACCGAAATAGAAGCCAAAAAACAAGGTGTGCAATACACCAAAGGTGCATTCCCATGGGCGGCAAGCGGTCGCTCGCTATCTATCGGTCGTAACGAAGGCATGACCAAAGTGATGTTTGATAAAACAACGGGCAAAATTATTGGCGCAGGCATGGTAGGCACCAATGCCGGTGAACTTATAGCCGAAGCGGTGTTGGCGTTAGAGATGGGCGCAGATGTGCAAGACATCGCCTTAACCATACACCCCCACCCAACCCTGTCAGAAACCTTTAACTTTGCCGCAGAGGTTGCCGAAGGTACGTGTACCGATATTTATAACCCTAAAAAGAAAAAATAATAATGTGTTTCTTGCTTAGTCTGTAACTGTTTATATGTTAAGTAAATCTTGATTAGCTGGTTAGAGCACGGTTAAAAATTTAATCTTGGTTAATGCTTGTAAGCATTGCTATTATACTAATAGCGCTAAGCCTTGCTTGTTTACAGCTTTATCGTGAACTAGCAAGGCTTATCAAGCGGGCTATTGGGGCATTAACAGATAACGTTATCGCCTGCCGCTTGTAAGCCTCGCTAGTTTTGAAAAAGCACCAAAACGAGCAATGCTTAACGCTAATAGTTTGAAAACTCCAGTTAATCAGAACTTCCTTAAGGTGTTTTTATGAAAAAAATGAAAAATGAAAAAGAGCTAGTTAAAAAAGCAATACTGGAAGGTGTTAAATATGGAGAAAAACGAGGTGTCGTAGAGTTTGAAGCGACAGACTCAGCATCTGCAAAAATTGAATATATATATCGGCTATTAATACACGATAAAGTGATTCAACCCATACCAGAAGATAAAGTCACTCAAATAACCATGAAACATAAATTAGCTATTTGGGCATCAAAGTTATAAAAATAAACCGTTAAGCCAGCTATTTAATAGTTATTAAGAAAGGCCTGATTAACTACACTTTTAAACTATTAACGTTAAACCTTGCAAGTTAATTAGGACTTCCTAACTAAACTGAAAAAATAATAGATAAAGTTAAGAAAAAACGAAAGGTTTATGAAAAAACCGAAGAAATAATTTGGTGGAGCTAAGCGGGATCGAACCGCTGACCCCAACACTGCCAGTGTTGTGCTCTCCCATCTGAGCTATAGCCCCAAAATTTAAGCTAGGCATCTTATTTTATTCCGTTTTTTTTGTCAATATATTTATTAAGAATAATCCGATTAACGGGTAGTGCATGTATTAAGAGCAATGCATTGGCATTATACTAATAGCGCTAAGCCTTGCTCGTTCACAGTTTTATCGTGAACTAGCAAGGCTTACAAAGCGGGCTATTAGAGCAATATCAGATAACGTTATCGCTTGCCACTTGTAAGCCTCGCTAGTTTTGAAAAAGCACCAAAACTAGCAATGCTTAACGCTAGAAGAATAGGTGCTGCAAAAAAGACAAAGGATGCGTTTTATTAACGGTTAAAGTTTTTCTGAACCAATCAATTTTTTAACATATCTGTGCTGTAGAATACAGTATTGTGTTAATCATTATGTTACGATTATTTTTTTATAGAAAAAGAGTCCTTGAAATGAAAACGAAGTTAAGTCTTTTTGCAATATCTTTTATATTAACAAGTTGTGCTACCAATACCAGCCCTGAATTTATTCAAATGCAAGAAGAACTTGCGCAGGAGAAGGAAAAAAATAGTCAACTTCAAAATAAATTTTTAATGATTTCAAATGAACAATCTGAATTAGATAAGTCACGGTTAGAAAGTTTAAACTCACAAGTGCAATCTTCAAATAATTCAGCTTTAGTAAGTAGTGAGCAAAAAAGTGACTTACTACCGCCAAATGCAAAACCTGGAGAGTGCTACGCACGCGTATTAACACCCGCAGATTATAAAACAGAAACGACGAAAGTTTTGAAAAAGGAAAAGAGCTTTCGTTTAGAAGTAACGCCTGCTACTTATGAAATAGTAACTACGAGAGTACAAGTTAAAGAAGCTTCTGAAATTGGTGAAGTAGTTCCTGCAGTTTATGAATGGAAAACAGAACAAGTATTAGTGGAAGAAGCCTACGATAAGTTACAGGCTTTTCCAACAGTTTATGAAACTAAAGTTGAAAAAATGTTAGTTAAAAAAGCTTATAAAACGTGGGAAAAGGGTCGTGGTCCGATTGAAAAAATTGACAACTCTACCGGTGAAATTATGTGTCTAGTAGACGTTCCTGCAGAGTATAAAACTATAACATCTAAGGTTGTTAAATCTAAAGCTTATGTTAAAAAAGTTACTATCCCTGCTGTTTATAAAGCTGTAAAAAAGCGTGTAATGGTAAAGGGGCCTACTATAGTTAAAAAAGCTATCCCTGCTGTTTATGCAGACGTTAAAGTAAGAAAAATTGTAAAACCTTCAAGTAAAAAGAGTATTACTTTACCAGCCCAGTATCAAACTGTCAGCAATAGAATAAAGCTTACAGATAGCTCTTTAGAATGGCGTAGTATTTTATGTGAAACCAATACAACAGAAGATATAGTGTTTGACATTCAACGTGCTTTATTAGAAAAAGGACATAGCCCAGGTCCTTTAGATGGTGTTATTGGCGTGGAAACTATGTCAGCAGTAAAAAGCTACCAAAAGGAAAAGAAGCTAGCTGTTGGCCAGCTTACATTTGAAACTTTAAAGTCTTTAGGTATTGAGTATTAATTAATACTATTTTGTATTTAAAAAAAGCACTGGTGCGGTAAGCATTAGTGCTTTTTTTTTGAGTAGAATTTGTAGTGTATTACGGTGTAGCTCTATAGACTTTCCCTTTTTTTAACGGTTAGGTTTATAATTTTTAAGCCAGAACTTCTATCTAGTACATAGGCAGCATTACCATCGCTGGACAGGATTGTACCTCTTGCAATGCCTGTCGTATTAAAAGAGCCAGTAACTCTAGTATCGTGCTGTTTAGCTCTAAATGAGGAGACCTCTTTTAATATATTAACCGTTCTAGTTATTTGAATTGCCACATTGCCACATTGTCAAATGCATCGGTTGCACTGTAGCTTACAGTGTTGGTTCCAACCGTTGCGGTATTACACTACCTGTAATAAGGAAGCCCTGATTAACTGGCTAAAGCATGGTTAAAAGTTTAGCCTCGGTCACTGTATAAGCATAGGTATTATACTAATAGCGCTAAGCCTTGCTTGTTCACAGCTTTATCGTGAACTAGCAAGGCTTACTAAACGGGTTATTAGAGCAATATCAGATAATGTTATTAGCTGTCGCTTGTAAGCCTCGCTAGTTTTGAAAAAGTGTCAGAACTTTACTTGAAGGAAATAAAATGCGAAAACCTCAATCAGTAAAATCATTAGAAACTTTAGGCAGGGTTAGGCAGGGTTAGGTTTTCAAAGTCTTTTTATATGAGAGACTTTTTGTATAGTGAAATTTCTAATTATTATGCCATTCCTAATATACCCGACAACCCAGATATTGCTATAGAAGCTTGTAGCCAATTATGTAATGAATTGCTAGAACCGTTAAACAATACTTTTGGACGAATTAGTATATTTTCTGGGTATCGGTCACCTTCGGTAAATCAGTCTGGTAATGATAATAAACTGGGTTGCGCGTCGAATGAATCTAATTATGCCGCACATATTTTTGACCATAAAGATAAAAATGACAAAATTGGAGCAACGGTAAGCGTGGTTATACCTTGGTTTACAGACCAGTATGAAAAGGGGAGACAATGGCAAGACTTAGCATGGTGGATACACGATAATTTGCCACATTGTGGTTTGTATTTTTTCCCTTCTCTAGCGGCTTTTAATATTACATGGCATGAAACTAATAAAGAAAAAACGATTTATAGCTACATTGCGCCTAAAGGATGCTTAACCAAAAAAGGTATGGATAACTATAGCGGTGAACATTCTAAATTTTACGAAGGTTTTCCGATATTGAAGCTCTAAAAAAAGGAAACTTTTTAAAGGTATAAAAAAACCATGTTTTAAGTGTTGGGTGGCCTA
>CAZPSE010000002.1:0-85406 GCA_964589575.1 uncultured Gammaproteobacteria bacterium
TCGCCGTATAACATTTTGGTGTTGTCTGCAAAAAACAGTTCGTTTTGAATGCCCGAGAAACCTGTACCTTTACCACGCTTTATAACTATACAGTTTTGCGCCATGTCTGCATTTAATATGGGCATACCGTAAATGGGGCTGGTTTTATTTTCTCGTGCGGCGGGGTTTACTACGTCGTTTGCACCAATGACTAGGGCAACATCACATGCAGAAAACTGTGCATTAACTTCGTCTAAGTCTAAAATTTTGTCGTAGTCTATTCCGGCTTCTGCCAGTAGTACGTTCATGTGGCCTGGCATACGCCCTGCTACGGGGTGTATGGCAAATAACACTTCTACGTCGTTCTTTTCTAGCAGTTGCATTAGCTCTTTTACTTTATGCTGTGCTTGGGCTACTGCCATGCCGTAACCGGGTATGATTATTACTTTTTGTGCGTAAGCCATAGAAATTGCGGCATCGTAACCTTCAATTTCTTTCATCTCTCCGTCGACCCCTTGTTCTTCTACTACGCCGTCGCCAAAACCTGCAAACAGTACGTTAGATACGGGGCGGTTCATGGCTTTTGCCATTAACTGGGTTAGCAACATGCCCGATGCACCAACCACAATACCTGCAATCATCATTGCTGGGTTGTTTAATACGTAGCCTTCTAGGCCTACCGCTAAACCGGTTAATGCGTTAAATAACGATATTACTACTGGCATGTCAGCCCCTCCAATAGGGGCGGTAATTGACATACCAAATATTAACGATACAAAGAAGAATGCAAACAGTAACAAGCCGCTTGGTTCTGGCAAGGTTACTAACGCGTAGCCCATTGCCATTATGGCCACAAGCATGCCTAAATTTACAAAGTGTAACCCTTTAAAACGTAAGGTTTTATTTAATATGCCTTGCAGTTTGGCAAAGGCGATAAGCGAGCCTGAAAAGGCCACGGTACCAATTACCGCTACATTCACTTCTATTATGTGTTTTATGCCTTCGCTGTTGCCTTGCAGTAAACCCACCGCGGCAATGGCGGCGGCAGCACCACCACCCATGCCGTTATATAGGGCTATCATTTGTGGCATGTCGGTCATTTCTACTTTTTTACCGCTCCACCAAGCTAGCGCAGAACTGGATAATATGGCGATAATCATTAAGGCGTAATTGTCTAACCCTTCTACTAAAAAGGTTACCAAGGTGGCCAGTACCATACCTACACCTGCCCACACTATTCCATCGCGAGCGGTGGCGGGCATACTCATGCGTTTTAAACCGAATATAAATAATACGGCGGCGATGAAATAACTAATTTGTATTAAAAATTCCATTATTTTTTACCTGCTTTCTTTTCGGCAAACATTTCTAACATTCTTTCGGTTACTACATAACCACCTACCGCATTGCCTGCGGCTAAAAATACGGCGATAAAACCGATTGTTTGCTCTAGGCCTGTTTCTGCATGACCCAAAGCATACATAGCACCTACTAACACAATGCCGTGTACAAAGTTAGAACCCGACATTAATGGGGTATGTAATATAACCGGCACTTTAGAAATTATTTCGTATCCGGTTACGGCGGCTAACATAAACACATATAACGCTACTATGCCGTCCATTTATGCTTCTCCTAAAAGTTGTTTAACTCGCTGGTGTTTTAATTCGCCATCAAAGGTTAATAAACTGCCGGCCAATACTTCGTCTTCAAAGTCTAAATTAATTTCGCCGTCTTTAATCATTAACTCTAGTAAGTTGTAGCAGTTTTTTGCGTACATTTGGCTGGCTTGTACCGGTGCTTGGCTGGCTAAGTTTAATGGCCCAACAATAATAACGCCACCGCTTTTAACCGTTTTACCGGGTTTGGTTTGTTCACAATTACCGCCTGTTTCTGCGGCTAAGTCTACAATTATTGCGCCGCGTTTCATGCCTTTTACCATGGCTTTACTAATAATTTTAGGAGCCGCACGCCCAGGTATTGCCGCCGTAGTTATTACTGCATCGGCTTTTTGTAATTTTTTGGCTAAGGCTTCTGCTTGTTTGGCTTTTTCTTCGTCGGTTAATTCGCGTGCATAACCGCCTTCGCCTTCTGCATTTACGCCTGTATCTATCATTTTTGCACCAAGTGATTCTACTTGTTCACGTGCATCTGGGCGTATGTCGTAAGCTTCTACCACCGCGCCTAGGCGTTTGGCGGTGGCGATGGCTTGTAAACCTGCCACACCTGCGCCAATTACAATTACTTTAGCTGGGCGAATAGTGCCTGCGGCGGTGGTTAACATTGGGAAAAAGCTGACTGATTTTTCTGCCGCGATTAATGCCGCTTTATAACCTGCTACCGTAGCTTGAGACGACAATACGTCCATTGCTTGGGCGCGGGTAATGCGTGGTATTAATTCCATCGCGAAGGAGGTGATTTTTTTGTCTTTTAAGGCTTGCAACATTTTGGGGTTTTGATGAGCAAACATTATGCTCATTATTACCGAACCTGTGGGCAGGGCATTAATTTCATCTACCGTTGGTGGGTTAATTTTTAGCAGTATGTTGGCTTTTTTTAGTACGTCTGCCGCGGTTTTTTCTACGCTACAATCTTTATAGTCCGCATCGCTAAAGGTTGCTTCTAAACCTGCGCTTTTTTCTATACTTAGCGACAAGCCTTTTTTGCTTAATCTACTGGCTATTTGTGGGTCTAACGCCACACGTTTTTCGCCAGTAGCGGTTTCTTTAACCGCTACAATATTAATTGCCACGAAATTCACTCCAATGAGGAAAAATAATGGTGCTAATTCTACCTTAAACTCTTTACCTAATCCACGTTAAGAAACCAACGATTACATTTACAAACAACAAACATTATATGTCCCAAGCCTTGCTTGGGACATATAATGTTGTAAATAAACGGGGTTGTTTAGGGCTTCCTTAGGTAGGTTTAACATCTTACTTTATAAGTAATTCTACTAAAGGTGTTGTCGTGCTCGCCGTTTGATTCTATTTTTCTGGGCAACACGATGTAATCAAACTCCAAGGTGTCGCCATTCATTAGCTCTAAACCAACGCCTATTATTTGTTTTAACTGCACATTTTTCTATAATTAACAAAACTTAATACTACCGAGTTTAGTTAGCTTATGACTAACTCTTTTAAACGCTTATAATGTGCAAATGAATTTATTGTATATACCAAGGGGTCGACAAATTAGGCCTTTTTTTAGCCTTATTAAAAACCTATGAATGTTTTAAAAAGTTTTCTTAAACCGCAAGTAGTTACCATGTTGTTTCTTGGTATATCTGCGGGTATTCCAATACTTTTAATTTTTTCGTCGCTTTCACTTTGGTTGCGCGAGGCTGGGGTTGCGCGCTCTGCCGTTACTTTTTTTAGTTGGGCGGCGTTGGGTTATTCTTTTAAGTTTGTTTGGGCACCGTTAATAGATAAGTTGCCCGTGCCGTTGCTTACTAAGTTACTTGGGCGTAGGCGCGCTTGGATTTTGGTTTCGCAAATTAGTATTATTTGCGCCATTGCGATGATGGCACTGACCAACCCTACTAGTGACAGCAGTTTAACTATTATGGCCTTGGCTGCGGTATTTTTAGGTTTTTCGTCTGCCACGCAAGACATTGTTATTGATGCTTATCGTATTGAGTCGGGTAAAAATCAGTTACAGGCTTTGATGGCATCTACCTATATTGCCGGTTACCGTATTGGCATGCTTATAGCGGGTGCGGGCGCGTTGTTTATTGCCGATGCTTTTGGCTCGTCTATGGAGGTTTACAATTACAGCGCTTGGCGAAACAGTTATTTAATTATTGCTAGTGCCATGTTAATTGGTATTGTGACTACATTAATTATGCCAGAGCCGAATCATTTGCCAGATGAGCAGCAGTATACTGGGCGAGATTACCTTGGATTTTTTGTTTTATTTCTTGTATCTGTTGCTGTGTTTATTTTGTTTTTTATTTTTACTTCATCCCTCGCTTCCGAGTTTAAAAGTAGCATTAGCAATTTATTAGGTTTCCATCAGCTTTCTAGCTTTATCGTCGGTTTTATACAGTTTGTTACTGCGCTAACTATTACCTTTTATACCGCTAAATTATTAATGCATTCTAAACTTATTAATCAGCAAATGGTGCAAGCCACTTATATTAAACCCGTTAGCGAGTTTTTTAGCCGTTATCATTTTAAAGTGGCTTTGTTAATTTTGGCTTTGGTTGGTTTATATAGAATATCTGATATTGTTTTGGGCGTTATCTCTAACGTTTTTTATCAAGATTTAGGTTTTACTAAAACAGAAATTGCCAGCGTGGTTAAAACCTTTGGTTTGTTTATGACCATTGCTGGCGGTTTTTTAGGTGGCATTATTGCCATTAAATTTGGTGTTATTAAAACCTTAATGTTGGGTGCGGTGCTAACCATTGCCACCAATTTAATGTTTGTGTTGTTGGCGCAAGCGGGCAACAGTTTACCGTTCCTTTATTTGGTTATTTCTGCAGATAATTTAACCGCTGGTATTGCCAGCGCCGCTTTTATTGCCTTTTTGTCTGCACTTACTAATATTAAGTTTACGGCTATGCAATATGCTATTTTTAGTTCGTTAATGACGTTACTGCCTAAACTGTTGGGTGGCTTTTCTGGCTCTATTGTGGACAGTTTTGGTTATGTTAACTTTTTTATATTTGCATCGGTTATTGGTTTGCCTGTTTTGGTGTTGGTATGGCTGGTTAACAAGCATTTGACTATTGATTAATAAGCTTTTATTAAAAATTGGATGGCTTTACGATAAACCCGCTTGGTACTAATTTGTATGGAACAAATTGGGGAGCGATAGCGACGTGCGTAGCACCGAGGGTAGGATACCCGTAGCAACTTGCCTTGCTTGTTCACGATAAAACGGTGAACAAGCAAGGCTTAGCGCTAGATAAATAATCAGTCTACATTTTGAAAACATCACGTTAATAGCATAGCTTTAACAAGCAATCGTTAAACTATTTGTCTATGCTGTATCCGTCAAAAATTCGCATTGTCCACATATACTGTTCTGGCTGGATGTTTATTAAGTTTTCAAACTGCTGATTCATTTGTAATGTTGATTGTTTTACATCGTCAATGTCATCAAACTCCATTGCGGGCAAACACGTTACGATGTATTTGTTTTGCTTAAAATTATAATGGGTGTAACAGGGTATTACGGTTGCATTGGTCATTGTTGATAGTTTTGCTAATGCCACTAAGGTTTTTTTTTGGTGACCAAAAAAAGCCGTTTTTAGGGTGCGTTGTGTATTGTGTGCTTCGTCGGGTATGTAGTAAAAAGCTTGTTGTTGTTTGGTGGCTTTTACTACCGAACGTAAGCCGTCGCTACGTGCGGTTAGGCGCACATTAAAACGCGTTCTTCCACGAGAAATTAACCAGTCGAGCATGTCGTTGCGCATGGTTTTTGCCATACTTACCACATTGGTTTTTTGCCCCAATGCTACCACGCCAAAGTCTAACGCTAGGCTGTGGCAAGTTAGTATAATGACATTGCCTTTATTGGCTTGGGCGTTTTTTATATGTTGATAACCTTCTATCGCAATATTTTTTTTTATTCGTTTTTCTCCAGACCACCATAACATTGCCATGTCGAATGTTATGTATATGGAGGCGATAAAATGATTGTGTAAAAATTGCGAATATTGCCGCTCACTCCAATGGGGGAAACACCATTTTAGGTTGTCTAAGGCGATTGTCCGTCGTTTTTTATTTTTTTTATATTGCCAATTGCCTATTTTTTTAGCGACATAGTATTTTATAGTTTTGGGCAGGTATTGGTATAAAGACAATAAGGCAATGCCTAACCATAAAAGCCAATATTGGGGCAGTAAAAATCGCCATTTAAATGTGGGTACGGCAGACTTACTTAACGCTTTGGCATGTGCCTTTTTTGCCATGTTTTAACGTCTCCAAAACTCTGGCGTTAGTAATATTAATAGGGTAAAAATTTCTAATCGCCCCATTAACATGGCGACACTTAACACCCATTTAGGAAAGTCTGGCAAGTTTTGATAGTTTGCTCCTACGTCGCCCAGCCCAGGCCCTAAATTATTTAAACACGCCGCTACCGCAGAAAACGCGGTTACTTGGTCTAAGCCCGATGCCATGAGTAGCAATAAAAAAAAGATAAATATGCCAACATAGGCGGCAAAAAAACCCCATACGGCTTCTATCACTCTTTCGGGTATGGGGGTGCGCCCCAGTTTTATGCAAATTTCTGCACTGGGGTGCAGTAGCCTTGTTAGCTCTCTTTTTGCTTGTTTAAATAAAAGCAGTATTCTTACTACTTTCATGCCGCCACCTGTACTGCCCGCACAACCGCCTGAAAAACTCATTAATATTAATAATACGGGTAAAAAGCCTGGCCAATTAAAGTATTCGCTGGTGGTAAAACCGGTAGTGGTGGCTATAGATACGGTATGAAAAAAGCCATTTAAAAAGGCTTCTTGCCAAGAAGGGTACACGCCCGAGTTATGCAAATAAACAACTGTTACCAAACCTGCGCTAATAATAAACACCATATAGGTTTTAAATTCAGAGTCGAACATATACGGTTTAAGGCTTATTTTTCTTAATGCGGCAAAGTGCAGGGCAAAATTAATGCCCGAAATAAGCATAAAAAATATGGCCACCAGTTCTATGGCACTACTATTAAAATAACCGATACTGGCATCGTGGGTAGAAAACCCACCAATGGCGACGGTGCTAAAACTGTGGCTGATGGCTTCAAAAGGGGGCATACCTGCTAACCAGTAGGCTATGGCGCAAGCTAAGGTTAAACCTAAATATATGTACCAAAGTGCTTTGGCGGTTTCTGTAATACGTGGGGTTAATTTGCTGTCTTTTACAGGGCCTGGGGTTTCTGCTTTATACAGTTGCATACCACCAATACCCAACATAGGTAGTATGGCGACGGCTAAAACAATAATACCCATACCACCCAACCACTGCAGTTGTTGGCGGTAATATAATATAGAGCGCGGTAGGTGGTCTAAACCGGTTATTACCGTTGCGCCCGTTGTGGTTAAACCCGACATGGATTCAAATATCGCATCGGTTATGCTAATGTTTAGTGCTTCGCTCATGTACAGTGGCAATGCGCCAAATATGCTCAATACACTCCAAAACAACACGACTATTAAAAAGCCGTCTCTTAGGCGTAACTCTTTGCGCTTAGATTTTACGGGAAACCACAGTGCTAAGCCTGTAATAAAGGTTAGGCCAAAGGCATTTAAAAAAGGCATGGCCGTGTTTTCGTTATAATAAAACGATACGGCAATTGGCGGAAGCATAGAGAAGCTAAACAGTGCTAATAATAAACCCAGCACTTTTTGGACAATAGTTAATTGCATAATTTTTTAACGCGTTGCGAAGTTAAAACTAATGGCTTGTTGCAAAACGCATTGTATCTTAAAAAACGCATTCTACAACCCTAATGCCTACTTATAATTTGTTGCAAGGTAGCTTGCATTATAGTTTCTTGTACGGGGTATGCAATGGCGTGAATATTATTAAAGCGCATTTTAAACTTTTCAAAAACCACTTGGTGCTGTTTTTCGTAAAATACAATAAGTTGCACATTGGGGTGGCGTTGCAATACGGCCATTAAACTTTCTAGGTTGCTGCTGCGGTCTCTAAAATCTGTCTGAAAGTTGTACTCTGCAACGATAATATTTGGTGTGGTTTTTTTTAGTTGTTTTAAGGCTTTGCGCATAGCGTTAACCGAGGTTTGTTTAATACCCAGTTTTTTAAACATTTTAGAAAAATCAGGCGCTCCGCCAATTTCTATAATATTTAATAATTCCATGTGTTTTATAACCGTTTTAAAAGCCCGATTTTACACCAAGGGGTCGACGCTAGAGGCGTTTTTTTAACCCCTTTAAATATTTTACTTGCTGATTAAATAACACACATGAATGTTTTTACGGCGCTTATAATCTTCGGGGATGGTTTGCGGTGTTATGTCGTCTACCTTAAATGTTTCGCGGATTTTTTCGCTTAGTTTAAAGCGGCGGTAGTTGCACGAAAACAGTAGCTTGCCATTGGCATTTAATATGCTCATGCATTCAAATATCATTTTTTGATGGTCTTTCTGTACGTCTAAATGCCCTTCCATATTTTTAGAGTTGGAGAAGGTTGGCGGATCTAAAAAAATTAAGTCGTAACGCTTTTTGTCGTGCCCTGCTTTTTGTTTTTCGTCTTGCAGCCATTGTATGCAGTCGGCTTTTATAAACTGGTGCTTGGGGTTTAATAAGTCGTTTAGCTCAAAATTTTCTTTCGCCCAGTTTAAATACGTGGCCGACATGTCTACATTTACCGTTTCACTTGCGCCAAAGGCGGCGGCATATACACTTACCGAGCCGGTGTAGCAAAATAAATTTAGCACCCGCTGTTGTTTGGCTAACTTGGCAAAGTACATGCGGGTTTTGCGGTGGTCTAAAAATAAACCCGTGTCTAAATAATCACTTAGGTTGGTTTTAAATTTTAGGTTGTTTTCTGTCACTATTAACTCGGTCGATGCTTTGTCTACCTTTTCGTACTGGTTTGCGCCTTTTTGTTTTTCGCGGTGTTTTAAAAATACTTGCTCGGCGGGTATATCAAACACTTTGGGTAGGCAGTTAATTACTGCGTTTAGTCGCTCTAATGCTAATTGCCAGTCTATGGTTTTTGGTGCGCGGTATTCTTGCACCACTAAGTTAAAGCTGCTGTTGTTTTGGTATATGTCTACCGCGACGGCAAACTCTGGCAGGTCGGCATCGTACACGCGCCATGCGTTTATTTGTTCTCGCTTTGCCCATTTGTTTAAATGTTTAAAGTTTTTTAGCACGCGGTTTTTAAACATTTCTATGCCTTCTACAGGCTTGTCGTTAATGGCTAATACACTTTGTGCAGATGGCTGATTGATTAATGCCGACAGCATGGAGGTTTCTATTCGGCCGTTATAAAACTCAAACTCGTCGGGTTTGTTTAGCTTTAGGCGTTTTAATAAATTTTGCTCACTGCCCAATATGGCCACTTGCCAACCTACAAAATAGTGGCGCAGTATTTGCCCCGTCTCGCCGTATAAAACGCGGTCGGTAGATAGTCGCTCTCCATAGGGTGGGTTGCTTAGTACCAAGCCCGGCTTATAGTGTTCATCTTTTGGGTTTTGCCAATCTGCCACCGCTTGTTGTTTAAAGTCGATTAGGTCAAACACACCCGCTTCATAGGCGTTTTCTTGTGCGGCATTTATGGCTTGACCGTCACTATCGCTGGCGATAAATTGTGATGTGACGGTTTCTTTTATTGCTTGCTTGGCTTGCTCTCTTATTTTTTTCCAGTGGGTTGCATCAAAGTTTTTTAGGTTTCTTAAGGCAAAGTCTTCTCTAAATAACCCCGGTGCTACATTTTTTGCTATTAGCGCGGCCTCTATTACAAATGTGCCAGAGCCTGCAAACAAGTCTACAAAACTGCCGCCTTGCGTGGCAATGTCGTGCCATTTGTTTTTATACAGTAGTGCCGCGGCTAGGTTTTCTTTTATTGGTGCGATCACATTGTGTTTGCGGTAACCGCGTTGATGCAGGCTGTGGCCAGTTAAGTCTATAGATATAACCACTTGTTGTTTTTGTAAACTTAAATGTAAATGCACATCTGCATGGGTTTTGTTTATAGACGGTCGCCTGTCAAAACGTTCTCTAAAGTCGTCTACCACCGCGTCTTTTAACAATAATGCGGCGTACATGCTGTTATTAAACTCTTTATGTTGGCCTTGGGTGTGTATTACAAAGTCTTGATCAACATCAAACACTTCGCTCCAATTTATACGGCGTGCGTTTTTGTACAGGTCGTCGGCCTTATGCAGCGGAAATTTTAAGCGGTTCCACAGTACGCGCGTGGCCACACGGGTGTGTAATATAATTTCGTAAGCTTGTTGTAGGGTTGCCTCGCACCGCACACCGCCGGTAGAGGTTTTAGATTTAATGCCAAGGTTTTTTAGCTCCCAAAACAAAACGTCTTCAAAGTTTCGGGGGCAGGCGACAAATATGTCGAGCAGTTTGATAATGTACATACATTTAACGGTCGAGCTTTTAAGGCAAAAAAGTGCCTGTAGCGTCGACCCCTTGGTATTTTTAAAGGGGTAATTATAGACCGATAGGGGTTAGATATACGCTTTTTATATTATCCTTGAGGAAGACCTAGTAAAACTAAAAGTCGTCTCATCAGCAATAAGGTGACAACAACGTTTTAGTTTCCCTTTACACACCAAATAATTACACCTGCTTTACATAAGTGAATCAGGTAAATCCCCAGTTAGCCTTAAATCCAAGTTCCCTCACATGTTTCCTTGTAATTCATCAGGTTTAATGCTGTTTGCATCCTCATAATTCATGAAATATGAGAGACAAGAGCTTTTGATGTTAATAAATTAATATCAACTTTGGTTGTCTCTCATATTTCATGAATTATTAGGTACTAATGGAATTGACCATAAAACATTAACGTCAAAATCATTTGTATCTCAAATATGTGGGGTGATTCACAACAAATTCTTTACACTATAATATTCACCGTTATTTGACATTCAAAATAATAGGTATATTATAGTGTAATCGCTTTATTGTTAATATTTTCATAATTATAAGAGACAACGTTGAAATGAAACTAAATTTAGATAATGCTGTAAATTATCATTATGATCAATTTCCACCAAGTAACCTAGATTATGGGAAATTTTTAGATTCAATAATAAAAGCAACTGACGCGATAGCACGCTACGATCAAATGCTAAAAAACATGCATAATAGTGAAATATTATTAGCTCCTCTTAGAAATCAAGAGGCAGTGATCTCCTCCAGAATGGAGGGGACAGTTAGCACCATGGACGAAATTCTTAAATACGATGCAGATCACGATGAAGATACAACGGCTAGCTCCAATGTTAGACACGAAGTGATTGAGACGCTTCTTTATAGAAGATCATTGAGAGCAACTCAAAAAGCCTTAGAAGATGGCCACCCTCTATCAGCATCACTTGTTAAAGGTGCGCATCAGAAATTACTTTCTTTTGGTCGTGGCTTCTCAAAGTCACCAGGGAAATTTAAAACAGAGCAAAATTATTTAGCTGATCAATTAAAACAAGAAATATTATTTATCCCAATTAGTCCAGAGAAATTACAAGACGGACTAGATAAACTATTTGAATATATTGAAAAAAGCAATCATCCGGCCTTACTAAAAGCTGCTATGACTCATATTGAATTTGAAGCGTTACACCCATTCAAAGATGGTAATGGGCGTATTGGCAGGATGCTAATAACATTAATGCTTTGGTCCTCTGGAACAATATCTGCACCACATTTTTATGTAAGTGGGTACCTGGAAGAAAACAAAGGTTTATATATAGATACAATGAGAAATGTTTCTAAGAATGGCGACTGGGAAAGTTGGTGCAGCTTCTTTCTTGAAGCTGTTGAGCAACAAGCCATCAGGAATCTTTTAATAGCTGAGAATATTCGAGAGCTTTATGAAAGCATGAAAAACACATTTTCCGATGTGCTATCTTCTAAATGGAGTGTAAGTGCCTTAGATTTTGTTTTTACTAACCCCGTATTTAGAAATAATAGATTCACTTCTAACGCTGGCATACCAACAGCCAGCGCAGCAAGGTTTACTAGAATATTACTGGACAATAAAATTATTGTAACTGTTGAAGAGGCATCAGGTAGTAGACCAGCACTATACGCATTTGAACCACTATTAAAATTAGTACGTGTATAAGGCTAACAAGTACATCAACATTGACCGTTTTATACGCCGTTTCGCTGCACTGCACAGCGTAAAAAATGGCAAGTTATGCAGGCGTTAAGGAGTTTTTAAATTCGCTTTCTGGTAAGCAAGTTCAAAAAGTTATCTGGACACTAAAATTGATTAAAGAACTAGAAACAGTTCCGAAGCAATACTTCAAAAAATTAATCAGCACAGATGATATTTGGGAAGTGAGAGTAAAATTAGTGAAAATATTTTTAGGCTGTTGGGTTTTATTGAGAACGATACGTTAATTATCTTAAATCATGCTTTTCAAAAAAAGACTCAAAAAACACCAATAAAAGAAATTAGGCTATCTGAAAAACGTAAAAAAGAATATCAAAGTAGGCGTTAAATATGAACGATTTAAATACATATATTGCAAACCGAAAACTAACAGATGGCGCGTTTTCTGAAGGGTTTGAGGAAGGTTATCAAGCATTTAAAATTGGTATTTTGCTAAAAGAGGCAAGATTAGCATCGGGGTTAACACAAGAAGAAATAGCAAAGAAGTTGCATACAAAAAAATCTGCAATTTCTAGAATTGAAAATCATGCGGAAGATATAAGGCTTTCAACTCTTGAAAAATTTGCATCCGTTTTAGGGCGTAAGCTTGAACTATCAATCACATAAGCAAGCTAACAAATCGTTTCAGTTGAACGAGCAAAAGTATTGGCAAGGGCGTTAAAGTGCCACCCTGCTGTTTTGGTTTTTCCTGGTTGGAAAATTGATGAAAAAAAAGCCGCTTAATTTGGGGCTTTTTTTTAAAAGTTTTAAACCATTCTAATGGCTATTTTTGTTTTTAGAAAACACTTCGTACAAAACGGGGATAACAAATAGCGTTAATAATGTGGATGATAACAACCCACCCACCACTACCGTTGCTAGTGGGCGTTGCACTTCTGAGCCGATACCTGTTGATATTAACATGGGGATTAAACCCAGCGCTGTGGTTGTGGCGGTCATTAATACGGGGCGTAGGCGAGATTGCGCGCCGTCTATCACCGAACGTACATAATCGCCCGTTTCACTTACGCGGTTATTAATAGCGTTAACCATTACCACGCCATTTAATACCGCTACTCCAAACAACGTGATAAAACCTATAGAACCCGGTACAGACAAGTATTGCCCTGTAAAATATAAGGCGGCTATACCGCCAATTAAGGCTAAGGGTACGTTTAGCATTATTAACATGGCTTGCCCTGCAGAATTAAAGGCGAAATAGAGCAGTAAAAATATTAGCCCTAATGACAACGGTACAACTAGCATTAAACGCGCTTGAGCACGTTGCTGGTTTTTAAACTGTCCGCCAAATACGACGGTATAGCCTGCTGGCATGGTTATTTCGTTGTCTATACGTTGTTGCAGTTCGGCAACCAAACCGCCCATGTCGCGCCCTTCTACGTTGGCTTGTATTACTACGCGCCGTTGTACGTCGTCGCGTCTAATTTGTGGTGAGCCGGATTCTATTTTCACCTCTGCAACATCGCCCAGTTTTACCCATGCGCCGTTAGGTGCTTGCAATATTAAACTGCGAATGGCTTCGACATTGTTGCGATATTGTTCGCCTAGGCGTACATAAATATCGTACCGCTCGTTACCGTTAATTACTTGCCCTGCAGAGCGCCCGCCTATAGAGCCTGACACTAAGTCCATCACTTGTGATACCGATATGCCAATAACCGCCAACTTGTCCCTATCTGGCCTTATAACTAGCTGTGCTTCGCCGCCTATTTGTTCCATCGCGACACCTACTGTGCCTTTTACTTGTTTAACTAGGGCTTCAATTTCTGCACCTTTTTTGGCAAGCATGTTTAGGTCTGAGCCAAACAGTTTTATCGCCAGTTGCGCTCTTACGCCCGACAATAACTCGTCTACACTGGTTGCAATAGGTTGCGAAAATGAAAACAACAACCCTGGGTGTTCTGACATTTTAGCTTCCATTAGCTTTTGCAGTTCAATACGGTTCGATGCCGATGTCCACTCGCTAACGGGTTTTAAACCTACGTAGGTTTCTATGTTGGATACAGGTTCTGGATCTCCTCCAACTTCTGGCCTACCTATTCGGCTCGCGGCATACAATACTTCGGGGAAGCTTAGTAATTTAGCTTCTAATTTTTGAGAAACGTGTAACGATGTTTTTAAACTAGAAGATGGGGCAAGTGTGGTACGTATGTTTAACGTGCCTTCTTCTAACTCCGGTACAAACTCTGTACCCAGTTGTGGCACTAAAGCTAACGCGCCAATAAACAAAAATAGTGCTGTACCTATGACTGTTTTTTTATGATTTAATGACCACGGTAGCATTTTATTGTAAAGATACAACATCGGAATCATCACGTAACTTTTTCTTTCTTTTACGCCTTTTTTAAAAAAGTAGGTGGCCAGCGCAGGTACAACTATTAACGCAACCATTAGCGAGGCTAACATGGCCAATACAATAGAGATGGCCATTGGTTGAAACAGTTTGCCTTCGACTCCTTCTAAACTGAATAATGGTGCAAACACAATAACAATTACCATTACCGCAAATACCACAGGCCGCGCTACTTCTTTGGCCGACTCTTTTATTTGTAATGCGATGCCATAATCGTCGTGTGCTGTATTGTGCAAGCTTGCTGCCCCAGATAGGTTGTTTGCCTTTTTTAAATGCTTATTGTCTAGCTTGGTTAACTTGCTATAAATATGTTCCATCATCACAACCGAGCCATCTATCATCATACCAATGGCGATAGCCAACCCACCTAACGACATTAAGTTGGCACTAATGCCCCAATATGCCATGGCCATTAGTGCTAAACCAATAGAAATAGGAATAGAAATTAATACTAAAAGCGTTGCCCTAAAGTTAACCAAAAACAACATTAATACAATAATAATAAATACGAATGCAATTAACAGTGCCTCAATAACCGTGCTTACGGCTTGGTCTACCAAACTTGCTTGGTTATAAAAAGCTTCTAGCGTTACACCTTTTGGCAGGGCGGTATTAATTGCCGCCATGCGCGACTCTATAGCGTTTATTGTGGCTTTAGTATTGGCACCAATACGTTTTAATACGATGCCTGCAACCACGTCACCTAACGCTTCGACATTGCCGTCTTTGTCTCGGCGAGTAATAGATACCGCACCTTGGCGAATTTCTGCGCCAAACGCCACTTTTGCAACATCACTTACGCGCACAACCGTGCCGTTATTATTTTTTAACGGTACATTGCGTATGTCGTTTAAACCGTTTTCGCCACTTCGTATCCAACCTACACCACGTACAATTAATTGTTCGGCACCTCTGTCCATGTACCAACCACCGGCATTGTGGTTGTTGTCTTCTAACGCTTTTGCAACATCGTGGCTGCTTAAACCGTAAGCCAATAAACGCTGCGGGTCTAATTGCACTTGGTATTGCTTAACTTCACCACCAAATGACAATACTTCCGTTACACCATCTACCGGCATTAATAATAGTTTTACTATCCAGTCGTTATAACTTCTTAGTGTTATGGCATCATATTTAACGGGGTCATCACTACGTAATATGTATTGATAAATTTGCCCTAAACCCGATGTATTGGGCCCAATACCCGGTATGCCAATACCGGCCGGTATTTGTTCTTTTGCACGTTGTAACTGCTGAAAAACCAGTTGCCTAGCAAAGTAAATATCGACCCCTTCTTTAAAAGCGACCGTTATGACAGAAAGACCGGTTTTAGATATAGAACGCACCTCTTCTACATCGGGCAAAGAGTACATTTCTGCCTCTATGGGAAAGGTGATTAATTGCTCTACTTCTTCGGCGGCTAAACCTCTGGCTTCGGTATTTATTTGTACTTGTACGTTCGTTACATCTGGGAAGGCATCTAAACTAAGCTTAGGTAAAAGTAAATACGCACCAACGCCTGCGGCACAAAGTGCTATTAATACTAAAAGTCGGTTTTTAACCGAGGCATCAATTATTGAATTTAACATAAAATAAAGCCTTAATGATTGTGTACTTCAAAACCAGACTTTGCCAGTTCGGACTGTACAAAAAATGCGCCTTTGGTTACTACGCGATCGCCTTCATTTACACCTGTAATAACCGCTTTATCACCAACGGTTCTTACTAGGGTTATTTTTTTGGGTTCAAACTCGCCTTGTTTATGCTCTTTATAAATGACCCAATCTCCATTTTGGTTTCTTAACACGGCAGATAGGGGTACAAATAAAGCCATTTGTTGCTGCTGACTTTTAATGCTTACTTGCACAAATAAGCCCGGGTGCAAATGGTCTTTTTTATTTTCTATTTCTAACCTTACTCCTAAGGTTCGCGTTGCTTCATCTAATGTGTGATGGATTTGTATCACTTTACCTTGGTAGCTTTGCTGGCCTATAACCACCATTGCCAAACTGCCTTTTTTTACTTTGCCTACTTGGTCTGGCGATAATTTTGCTTCTACCCAAATCTCCGACTCGTCACTTATTTTTACCAATTTTTTACCGGGTTGCACTAATTCACCCAGTAAAAAGTCATCAAAAATAACCGTGCCGTTTTGAGGAGCTAATAACTGAAAATTCCCTTTTGCTTTAGCGGCACTTTTTTCTTTTAAAAAGTTGTTTAATTGTTTTTTTGTCATGCCGTAAGCCAAAACTTGGTTTTTAGCTTGTTCAAAGGCAATATTCGCCTCGCTATAACGCTGTGCAGACACGACTTTTTTACCCAACTTTTTTACCCGATACCACTCGAGAGAGCTGGACTGCAATTGACCTTGCGCATTTAACATTTGCACACTACTTAGGGCTAATAAAGGCGTACCCTTTTTTACTGTATCACCCAGCTTTACAAACCGTTTTAAAATTTGCGCGGTAATGCGCGGTGTAACAATGGCCGTTTTATAACTGTTTAACACCACTTCACCAGGGGCGACGATACTGTTGGCGATTTTTTTTAGGTACAAAGGTGTCACCTTTATGCCTGCCAATTGCATTTGTGTTGCACTAAGTTGGATAAGCTGTTTTTCTTGGCCATGATCGTTATGCCCAGCAGATGCAAAACTGGCGTTATTTAATGCTAATAACAATATTAGGCTTATGGTGTTTTTAATTGGTTTACTCATTTGTTTTGTCCTGTAATTAACCAATTGGCTGTTTCGCCCGATGCATTTAGCCAATTAAGCCAGCTTGTTAACATTTTTCCTTTTTGCTCTAATGCATCGGCTTTGGTTTGTAGTGTTTGCTTTAGCTGTATTAAGTAGTCGGTGGTTTTTAACTCGCCCGATGTCCATAATGTTTCTAACAGCTTAATTTGTTGGTTTAAGGTATCTGCGCCAGTTAGTTGCCACGTTTGCCACGTTTGTTTATGTAAGGTGTATGTTATTGCCGCCAGTTCTAATTGCGTAGACTGTTGTAAAAACAATACTTGATAAGCATTTTTTGCGGCACTAACTTTTGAGCTAGCTAAACTGACATTCTCGCTGTAATCATTTCTAATATTTAACGCCATAGAAACAGACAAACCAATTAATGTGTCGTCGGCTTCTTTACCCAATTTAATACCCACCGTTGGGTTGGCCTGATTACTTACTTTTTGCACGTTTATATTTGCCTGTGCCACTTCTACTCTTTTACTGGCTGCTTTTATTTGTGGCAGTTGGGCTATTAACAAGGGGTTGTTTAGCTCGGCTTTACTTTTATTTTTTAGTTGCGGTAACGCTAAATTAAAACCTACATTATTACCCGACAACTTAAACAACCTTAATTTGTGTTCATTTAACCGTGCTATTGCATTGGCGACCCTAAAATTAGCTTGTGAGAGCGATAATCCAGCAAAATCCACTTCTACTTTTGCTAAGTCGCCTGCGTTAAAGCGTTTTTTTGCTACTTGATACGATTGTTTAAATAAAACTTGCTCTTCTTTTAGTAAAGCACTTAGCTGTTTAGCAATTTGATAGCTTAATAGCGTTTGCATTAATTGGTTTGCTATTTCGTAGCGTGTTGTTTGCCAGTCTAACAATATGGCTTGTTTTTTTAACGAGGCACGTTTAGCCAATTGATGCTGCGCGTTGCCCCAGTCTAAGGTTTGTGAGTAAGCAACGCTTATGGTGTTGCTTGCTGAAGATTCAAAATTTAGCCCTAACTCTGGGTTATATAATGGTTTTGAACTTACATTAATGTTTAATTTTGCAGATTGTACATGGGACAGAGCCAATATTACCGACGGATGATTATCTACCGCGTTGCTTATCCATTGTTTTAAATTTTGTGCTGTATCTGCATTTGCAGATACAGCAAACACCCATAAACACAAGGGCAATAAACCAAAAGCAAAGGGTATTTTTTTCATCATATTCATAATATTTCTCTAGCTTACAGGTAATGCGCAGTTAATCAGCTCCTCTTTAAAGAAGAACTGATTAACTGAAATTTTCCAATTATTAGCGTTAAGCATTGCTCGTTTTGGTGCTTTTTCAAAACTAGCAAGGCTTAACGCTATTAATATAATGCCAATGCTTATAAATTTTGTCTAAGCCCCGCAAACCAAGCTTATAAAAACATACAGGCTTGGTTGCATTATTTAGTTTCCCGTATGGTTTACCGCAATGTATTCGCCACTCAGGGTTAAAAATACATACAGTTTTTGTTTGTCGGTGTTGCTAATTTTTTCATTAACATAAACAACAACCCATTCTGTACGACCATCAAACTTTTGTTTTTCAACTGAACTGGCTTTTATAGAGCCCCAACTTTTTTCGATTTTATCTCTTTCAATTAGTGAATCAATAACATCATCGGCATGTTTTTCTGCCGCGCCTTGTTTTACAGGTGTGGGTTCGTGGCTGTGGCTGTGACCATGGCTGTGGTTTGCACCTGCAAAAATAGATGTGCTAAAAAAAAGGGCTGATAATACAAATGCTGCAATTAAAGTTTTCATAATATTCCTTGGTTAATCAATCGTGTCATGCTTTGTTTTTGGGCTACGGTTCTCTAAATCTAAACGCTTATATTCACCCGCTACCTGTAAAGTAACCGTTACGGGAAAGGCATTATTGTTTTTCCAATACCAACCGTGTGTCCCTGTAAATTCTGTCATTAAATTGCCAGATGAGCTGGTTTTAGTGTCTTTTTTATAGCTCTTAAAGTAACCCGTTGTGTCGCCTGTGGGTTCGCCATGAAAATCAAAAAACAACGCGCCTTTGTCGGTTTTCCATGCGTAATCCAGCGTGGCACCTTTAGCAAGTTGCAATTTGTACTCTATTTCCCCTCGCTCTGGAACATCAACAATAATGCTATCTGTCCAGTTTGGCGGTTTCATTTGCTTTTCAAGCATCGCTTGTGGTGCAGGTTGTTTATTACTAACGACAAATTCTTCTGGGTGCGAGGTATGAGCATAACCGTGCATTTGCATAAGAAAAAGGTATGCCCCTAAAACAATTAAAATATAGTTTGAAATTTTACTAAAGGTAGGAAAAAAGTGACTTTTTCTAAACGCCGTAATCAACACCAGCATAATAGCTAAAGCGGCAATTTGACCAAGTTCTATACCCACATTAAATGAAATAATATTCATTAATAAGTGATCTGGGTTAAGTGGCAGTTGCTGTAACCGCGTAGATAGCCCCAAGCCATGAATTAAGCCTAAGCTAAATATCATTACAAGCATATTGGGTGCTTTAATATTAAGGTACTTTTTAAAACCATCAAGGTTATGAAAGGCAATGTAGCAAACACTTAATGCAATAATGGCATCAATTAAAAAATAATTAATTTGAATCGCATTAAACGTCGCATAAATTAAAGTTATGCTATGACCAACCGTAAATGCCGTAATGTATTTAACAATATCTTTAAACTTAGTTAAGAAAAAGATAATGCCAAATACAAACGCCAAATGGTCATAACCCGACAACATGTGGGTTGCACCAATCCAAATAAAGCTTAGGCTTCCGCCATCAATAATAAGATTTTTTTCAGCCTCAGACATGCCATGGCCAAAAGCCAAGCTTGCAAAAAGGGTAATAAAAACGGCTAAAAGCCATCGTGATTGTTTTATCGTAAATAACATAAATATCTCTTTAAATTTTATTTAGACGATTAAAAATAGCCTAAAGTAATGGGTTTGTGCACCAGCAAAGTAGCTGTTTACAGGTTTTAAAAAAATTAAGAGATTTGTGGCGGGGCGCGTGGATTAACTATTGATAAATCAAAATAATTCGATTTTGGATTTTTTGGTATTTTAGCCTTAACCAACAAAAATGGCTGAGACAGGGAAAGGCTTGTAGCCTTGGCAACTAAAGCGGTAGAAAAATGTTTCTGTTTTTCTTGTTTTGGAACATGGCACTCATCCGTAAATACAATTACATTTGTATAGCCTGTTTGATGCAAAACATTAACAGATTGATTGGTTAGGTTGTGAGTATGTGCTTTAGCCGAATGTTGATGATGGCTTGCATGCTCATTATATTGCTGACCCAAGTGTAGGTGAGCAGTTGTCCACTGCAATGTAAGAAACGCAGTAATCAACAACAGCAAGGGAAGCCAAGTTAGCCAAGATTTAGTTATTTTTATAGCCATAATCTTTTCATTGTAACAAACATTTTGCCCAGCTATACCTTTTTGCACATAACGATTTAGCCAATAATTTGCCTAGCATTTAATTGGTATATGCCCTAAAAAAATCTAACCAAGGTATTTTGCTACAAAAGCATGCAATACGCTCATTCAATAAATTTTACCTATATATTACAAACAAAATAACGCAAGGTTTTGGCTTTGTAGCTTTCGTGCAACGGCTTTTACAAATAAGTTACAAAGCGTTACAACGAAAACCCCACTTAATTGCTAAAATATACGTTAAGGGCACCTCTATTAATTATTGTTTTAGTTTATTAATAGTAAGGGGTCGACGAAAACGGCCTGTTTTTAACCTTTTAAATTAATCAAAAATGATTTCAAAAAAGTATTTTTCTAAAAATTATATATTGCTTGGTGCTTTATTTTTAAGTGCGTGTAGCAATTTGCCTAGCCATAAATCTACCCTTAATGATGACGCTAAAATTGTTTTTGCTAGTGAGGCGTTTTCTTTACAAGGTGAAAACAAAATTGCAAACGAATGGTGGCTGGCACTAAATGACCCAACCTTAAATAAAATAATTAACCAAGCGTTACAAAGCAATAACAGTTTAAAAGCAGGGCTAATAAAAATTAATCAATCTCGGCTGGCTTTACAATCGACCGAAGCCGGCCAAGCATTTACGTTAAACGGTACGGCGGGCATTAGCAATAACTCGGCAGACAAGTTTGGCATCTCTAGCAATGTAAATTCTTATTCAGTTGGTTTGTCTGCCGCTTACGAGTTAGACCTTTGGGGTAAGTTGAGCAATCAGGCCGACAGTTCGGCTTTGGATATTAAGGCATCGTTATTAGATTATAAAACGCTGGCGATTTCTACCAGTGCCGATGTTGCGATTGCTTGGTATCGGTTGATTGAGCAAATGCAGCAATTGAATTTACTCGATCAGCAATTATTTATAACTGAAGGTTATTTACAGCTATTAGAGCAACAGTTTAGGTCGGGTCAGGCATTGGCGGCAGACGTTATACAGCAACGGCAAAGTGTTGAGTCGGTAAAGGGTGATTATTTTAATAGCAACAGGTTGTTGCAAAAATATAAAAGCCAATTGGCGTTATTGCTGGCAACACCCAGTTTTGATTTTGACCTACCTGTTAATTTAACCGTGCCTAATTTACCTGCCATGCCCGCATTGGGTTTAAAGGCCAAGGTGTTAAATAATAGACCGGACGTACAAACCGCTTTTAATAATTTAGCCAAAGCAGATTTAGCCACCGCTATTGCTGTCGCTAGGCGTTATCCGTCTATTAATTTAACCGCCAGCTATAACCGTAATGGTTCTAGCTTAGCCAATATTTTTGACAACTGGGCATCGTCACTTGCCGCAAGTTTACTTATCCCTATTTTAGATGGCGATGCGACAAAATTAGCGGTGACACAAAATGAATTAAGTTATCAACAAACTTTTTTGGCGTATCAAAACACTTTGTTGTTATCGGTTAAAGAAGTAGAAGACGCGTTGTTTAACGAAAAACAACAGCTTGGTTATTTGCAAAGCCTAAAAAAGCAACGTCAATATTCTGCCCAAGCGACGGAGCAAATTCGTCATAGTTATATTAACGGTGCGTTAGATTTTCAACGTGTTTTAAATGCCGTCATAAGCGACCAAAACCTACAACGCAATTATATAAAAGCCAAAAGAGAATTAATGGAATACCGCATTAGTTTATACCGAGCACTTTCGGGCGGCTGGGACAATACAAACCAGAAAGAGAAGTCACACCATGCAAAATAAACCAAATAAACAATCTATGCTTAGCAAAATATTTATTTTTATTTTGGGCTTAGCCATTTTAGGTAGTGCTTTAGGGCTTGCACGGTATTTTATGCAAAACAAACCCACCGCAAAAAAGAAAACCCAAATTGTTAAAATTGCGCCTGTGGTTAGGGCAATTAAACTTGACGTTATTGACCACCAAATAAACATTGTTGCCATGGGTAATGTGGTTGCCGCACGTAAAATTAATTTGGTTTCTCAAGTAAAGGGTAAAATTATTGCCAGCCATCCCGACTTTTTACCGGGTGGCATTGTTTCTAAAGGCGAAACATTGGTAAAAATTAACGCTTTAGATTATGAATTAATAGCCGTTCAAAAAAACAGCGATGTAGTACGCGCAAAAAACGATTTATCTATAGAGATGGGTAAACAGTCTGTTGCCAAAAAAGAATACCGTTTATTGGGGGCAGATTTAGCGATAAAAGACCAAGAATTAATTTTAAGAAAACCGCAGTTACGCTTAACTAAGGCCAGCCTAGTTTCTGCCGAGGCGAAGTTAAAACAAGCCCAATTAGATGTGGCTAGAACCGCAATAAAAGCGCCTTTTAATGCGTTAATAGAAAGTAACAGTGTTAATACTGGCAGTTGGCAAAGTGTGGGTACCAACTTAGCCAGCCTTATTGATATTAATAATTACTGGGTTACTATTAGCCTACCAACCGACCGTTTGGCTTTTTTGCAAATACCTGAGTTTAATTCTAAAAACGCCTCTAAAGCAGTTATTAAATACCCTTCTGCATGGGCAGAAAACACAAGAGCCGGTAAAATTAAACGTTTACAGCCTAATATAGATAGCAAAATTAGAATGGCTAAATTAACGGTAGAAGTAAACGACCCATTGTCGTTAAAAGCGTCCAATAAAAACAAACCTAAATTGTTGCTTGGTTCTTTTGTAGAGTTGCATTTAGCCGCAAAAAAATTAAACCATGTTGTACAAATCCCCCGCAGAGCTGTGCGTGATGGTAATAAAATTTGGCTAATAGACAACAATAAGCTAAACATTGTGCCTATTAAACCGGTATGGAAAAACAAAAACTTTGTTTTTATTGACGCTAAAAGCCTCGATATTAATAAAAAACTAATAATAAGTGACCTATCTTCGCCCATTGAAGCTATGAAACTTAAATTACAAAGTGAAACCAATGAGTAATTTAAAATCAGGCCCAATCGCATGGATGGCATCGCACCATGTGGCAGCCAATTTACTAATGGTTATTTGTTTGCTGGGCGGGTATATCTTTATGAAAGATATGAAACAGGAAGTGTTTCCCGAGTTTTCTGTCGATGTGGTTCAAATTCAAGTTGCCTACCCCGGTGCCAGCCCCCAAGAAATTGAAACAGGCATTATTTTAGCCATAGAAGAGGCGGTATCGGGCTTAGAAGGTATTGATTTTATGCGCTCGCGCGCGTCAGAAGGTGCAGCCTTTGTAAATTTAAATGCGCTAACCGATATTGACATAAATAAATTTGCACAAGACATACAAAAAGAGGTGGATAGAATTATCACCTTCCCTAATGGGGCAGAAACGCCCTCTATTACCATACTATCTACAAAACGGCGTGTCGTTTCTGTCGCCATGTATGGCAATACTAGCACCGCTAATTTGCATCATTTAGCAGAAAATTTGCGCGAAACTTTTTTGGCAAATGAGCACATTACGCAAGTAGAAATTACCGGTGTGCCACCGCTAGAAATTTCTATAGAAGTGTCGCAAAAAGAACTGCGCCGTTACAACATAAGCTTAAACGATATTGCAGAAAAGCTGCGCGCTACCAGTATAGACCTGCCTAGCGGAAGCATTAAAACATCTGGCGGTGAAATTTTAATACGCATGACCGAACGCCGAGAATTTGGAAAAGAATTTGGGCAAATTACCGTACTGTCTGATACCGACGGAAGCGAAGTAAAACTGGCCGATATTGCCACCATTAAAGATGCTTACGAAGACAATGATTACCACGCACTTTACAATAATAAAGCCGCCGTAATGTTAGACGTGTTTCGTATTGGTGACGAAACACCTACGCAAATTTCTAAAGTAGTGCATACAATTTTAGCAGCACATGAGGCAACATTACCCGAAGAAATTAAAATCAGTATTTTAAGTGACCGCTCTAAAATATTTGAACAACGCTTAGACTTATTATTAAAAAACAGTGCTTTAGGTTTAATTTTAGTATTAATTTTTCTTGCCTTATTTTTAAACTTAAAGCTGGCCTTTTGGGTAATGATGGGTATTCCTATTTCTTTCCTTGGTTCTTTTTTAATACTGCCGCATTTAGGCGTGTCGATAAATATGATTTCGATGTTTGCGTTTATTATTGCCTTAGGCATTGTAGTAGACGATGCCATTGTGATTGGTGAAAACATTTACCACCATCGGCAACAAGGTATGAGCCCCGTAGACGCTGCAATTACAGGTGCTAAAGAAATGGCAACACCCGTTACTTTTAGCATATTAACCAATATTGTAACTTTTTTACCTTTGGCATTTATCCCAGGGTTTATGGGCAATATATTTATTGTTATACCGGTTGTGGTTATTTCTGTATTTTTAATATCGCTATTAGAAAGTTTATTTATACTGCCTGGGCATTTAAACAGCGCTAAAGAAAAAGACAAAACAAAAGCCGGCCATTGGTTTCATCAAAAACAACAAAAATTTAGCAAAGGTTTTGTAAGGTCTATAGATACTTACTTTATGCCAGCACTGGCTGTGGTATTAAAGTTTCGCTATCTATCTTTTATTGTTGCCATTGCCATTTTAGTTATAACACTAAGTTACGCGTTAAGTGGTCGCATGGGTTTAACCCTATTCCCAAAGGTAGAGTCGGACTTTTCTCGTGCGACTATTTTATTGCCTTACGGAACGCACATTAACAATACCGAATCTATTGTTCGTTACGCCTACGACAAAGCTAAAGAGGCTGCGGGCGAACGTCATAACGAACTAATAAAAGGTATATTTGCCAGTGTTGGTAAAGGCGGCACACAAAATGCGACCGTTTATGTATATTTGGCCGAACCCGAAGTACGCGAACAAATCATGTCTACCGATGAATTTACCAACCGATGGCGTAAGGCAATTGGTAACGTAGCTGGGGTAGAATCCATTTTGTTTGAAGCCGATGCGGGCGGCCCTGGGTCGGGCAAAGCACTCACCATAGAATTAAACCATCGAGACCTTAGCGTGTTAGAAAAAGCCAGTGCAGAATTGGCCGATGCGTTGCGTTTATACCCAAAAGTGAAAGACGTATATGACGGTTTTAGCCCGGGCAAACAACAGCTCGACTTTACCATTAATGCGCTGGGTAAAAGCTTGGGCTTAACACCGCAAAGCATTGCCAGCCAAGTGCGTAATGCCTACCAAGGGTTAGAAGTATTAAGGCAATTGCGTGGTCGAAACGAGCTAAAAGTTAAAGTGCGTTTACCCAAGTCTGAACGGGTTTCTGAATACAGTTTAGACGAATTAATTATACAAACGCCACAAGGTAACGAAGTACCATTAAGAGATGTGGTGATTATAGAACGTGGACGCGCCTTTACAGAAATTAACCGCAGAGATGGACGGCGCGTGGTAGAAGTTAGCGCAGAACATTCACCACGTAGCGAAGCGTCGGCTGTGATTACCGATTTACAAATAGCAACCTTGCCCAACTTGTTAAAAAAATACCCTGGGTTGCAATATTCTTTAGAAGGCTCTCGTGCAGAAATGCGTAAAAGTTTGGGCAGTTTAATACCCATGTTTGGCATAGCCATGGTGGCAATTTACATGTTGTTAGCCATACCGTTTAGAAGTTACAGCCAACCGCTTATTATCCTTATTAGTATCCCGTTTGGTATTATTGGCGCAATATGGGGGCACCTAATAATGGGCTACAGCCTAAGCATAGTAAGTATGTTGGGCGTGGTTGCGTTGTCGGGCATTGTAGTTAATGATTCTTTAATATTAATTAATTATGCCAACCAGTTAAGAATTAAAACCACAGCCAGCGCCTTAGAGGTTATTTCATTAGCAGCCAAACAACGCTTTAGGCCTATTTTAATTACCACCCTTACAACCTTTGGTGGTTTGTTCCCAATGATTTTAGAAACATCACGTCAGGCTAAGTTTTTAATACCAATGGCATTGTCTATAGGTTTTGGTTTGTTATTTGCCACGGTGATTATTTTATTTATCGTGCCGGCACTGTATGTAATATTTGATGACATCCGAAAGTTTTTTGGCTCACTGTTTAATAGTGAAAAAAGGGCCTAAATCGTCGACCCCTTGCTTATTTGCAAGGGGCAGTAAAAGCTGATATTAATCACCAAACGTCGGGTTTAACTTATCTTCATGAAATAAATGCACTTGGTTTCTACCTGACTTTTTAGAAATATAACACGACGAATCAGCACGGGACAAAACATCTTCGCTAGTACCACAGCCAGAATATATAGAGGTAACGCCCGCACTTATGCCAATACTAATAGTTGAACCGTCCCATTCAAAATCAATATTTTCAATGGCGATACGCATTTTTTCCATAATTAGCATGGCGTTTTCGGTGGAGCAATTCATTAATAATACGCTAAATTCATCGCCGCCTAATCGCGTTAAATAGTCCCCTTTTCGTAGTAATTTTTTAAATTCAAAAGCCACCTTTTTTAATAGTTCGTCCCCTGCTAAATGGCCATTATTATCATTAACACTTTTAAAATTATCTAAGTCGATAAAACATAGGGCATGGCTGGTATCAAACGTATCGGCATCAATAACAGAAAGCCCTAATAACCGTTCAAATTCTCTTCGGTTTAGCAAGCCTGTTAATGCATCATGACTGGCTAAATAAGATAATTTTTTAGCATGTTTCCAAGAATCCGTTATGTCCCTAATAATAAAAGAGTAGCCAATTTTTTTATTATCAGAGTTGGTTAATACATTGCACAATAATTCGAGATAATATTCTTTTTCTGATGGTGTGTTAAATTTTGCTTCTAATTTGAAACTACCCAAAGGGCTATTATCAACCAAACCCATAATGGGAGAGAGTAATTCATCCGTTTCTATACTTTTTAATGAAAGCACGGTCTCTATTTTTTTAGCCAATAATTGATGCTGGCGTTGTTCAAACATCAATTGAGCCGATGCATTACTGTAAGTAATAATACCACTCAGGTCGGTCGATATTACCGCATCTGTAATGGTGTTTAAAATTACTGATACACGTTGTTGTGCTTCAAATAATAAATCGGATGTTTTTTTATGCCTAAGTGTTTCCGTTGTAAGCTCTTGCGTTCTTTGTTCTACTTTTAACCCTAACTGGCTGTGAGAATCGATTAATTTTTTGGCAATAACAATGCGCGAGTTTTGCATTGTGTTGTAAGCATCTATAACCAGGCTAAGTTCGTTATTGGCGTTATTGCTAATATCATTATGAACAGAGGTTTCATCATAATAATTAATCGCCTTAGTTAATTGGTTTAGTGGTTTACCAATAGCCACTTTGTAGGCTCTTTTTGTACCCACTAAAACAATTAAAATTAAAGCAAAAAGCAATAACAACTCGTAATAAACTCTTCTTTTTAAAGTAGCAAATATATTATCTTCGGTAACAATCAGCGTGAAAAAACCAAGCAGTTTATAACCAGACTCGTCAGCAGCGTTGATACGCCTAGTAATTGTTAAGTACTTTTTTTCGGGGTATACATTGCCGTAAACTTCTAAAACGTTCTTTTCACTATCGGTGATTTTTAACCCTGCAATATCGGGGTCAGAAATTAAAGAAACACTAAAAAGCCCTAACGCATTGTTGTCTTTTTTAATAATAGAGTCGGCTAAAATTAAAGAATACACAGAAGAAAGGTTAGCAAGCTTGGCTTGCAGCTTTTTTTGAGAAGCTTGAAAATTACTCCACTCGAAAACACCAATTAATACAATAAAAACACTAATACACAAGGGCAATAAGGTTTTTAAAAAATGCTTATATACGCTCCCTTTTATTTTCATTGTTTAGCTAATCTAACAATTTAGGAGCAATATCAACAATAGAAGGCCAAACCCGGTTTGCTATTGCAATATTTTTTTGGGTTTCTTGTTGCCACATTTTATGTGTTGCGCGGTTAAGCAGTAAATACAATTTATTGTCAATGACAGAGTAAGCGCTCGGATCAATTTCAAGCTTTTTACCAAATCTTGCGCCGTAAGAACAGTATCCACCGTATTGAGGCATATAGGCGCTGGGGTTCTTACTAAATAGGTTTAGGTTTTTTTTACTGCTAAAAAGATACGTAGCAGACTGCACTTTATAACGTAACGAAGAACGGCCTTTTTTAGGGTTGTTGTCAAAATAAGAAACAGGGTCAAACCCAAGAAGAGCAATGCCTTTTTTATCTGTATTGAGTTCAAACTGAGCAAAAGCCGAAAAAGGAATAAATAAAATAAACAGTAATAATAAACTTTTCATGGGCATTTTTCGTTACAAACTAGCACTTTAGTATAGTAAGTATTAAACCTGCTGTCAGTTTATTTTTTTGTAAAAAGATTTTGCTAACATTAAAAAACAAGCAGACGAAATACCAGCAGAACCAAAAATCATACACATCACCATAATTTGATACCGCGCGGCAACATGTGGCTCTACGCCCGATAATATTTGCCCTGTCATCATACCCGGTAGCGACACTAAACCAACAGCAAGAAATGAATTAGTAATGGGAATCATCGACGCTTTAAAGGCAATATTTCGTGCATCAATGTAGTTTACGCCACGGTCTTTTTCTGCAAAAAAACGCTCTGCGGCTAGGCTAACATTATTCATCGCATTGGAAAATATCATCCCCGCTAACGGCACCATGTATTGTGGCAAATACCACGGCTGTAAATGTAAAACACCTTGGCTTATAACCAATAAAGTTACGCCACCTGCAATTAAAATAGACACAAAAGCGTATTTATACAACTGTAAACGGTTATGTTTTACTGCGCCTATCGCAATCCAACTGGACGCTATAACCATAACAATTAAAATAAATAATATTAAAGGCGCACTGTTCGACTCAAAAATAAAAGCTAAAACGTAGCCAATTAATAACAGTTGTACTAACATTCTGCTTATTGCTATCAAAGCGTCTTTAGTGTTTAAAGACCACTTAAATATAATAACTAAAACCAGTAAAACAGGAATGAAAGCGATACTTAATTGATAGTATGAAAGATTATTGAGGCTTTCCATTGCGTATTTTAACGCGAGCTTTGCGTGGCTTTTTCTAAACTATAAAACGTATCAGATATGTCTTCGACCTTGCTTTCAATAACCGTTAGTGCGTCGGCTAAGGCTTGATTGTAAAAATAACCGCCTATTTCTTCGGTGAAAAATTGCAGTAAAAATTCAGCATCAAATTGCCCAATGTTTTGATCCAACTCGTCATTAAAATACAGTTGAATTTTTTTAACTATGGCCTCTTTATCGTCTTTAGCTATTTTTATATCCGTCATCACTATTTATCGTCTTTGGTAAATTCACCTTCAATAAAATCATCAACTTTGCCAGGTGCTTGCTGTTGTGATGATTGGTCAAACGTTTGAAAAGGAGGTTGTTGACGCATACTATTTTGGCGAACAATCATTTTTTTACCCATAGCGGTGACAAACGCCCGCCTAATAGGTGGCACTAAAAGTATAAAACCAAAACTATCCGTAATAAAACCGGGGGTAACTAACATAACGCCGGCTATAACTAAAACTAAGCCTTCTAGCATTTCCATTGCGGGCAATTGCCCCTGCTGCATATTTTGCTGCGCTTTTAAAAACGTCGCTATGCCTTGCTGACGTATAAAGTAAGACCCCGCCATGGCGGTAACAATAATAAGCATAATGGTATTAAAGCCACCAATTATGTCACCAACTTGAAATAAAAAGTACAACTCAACCAGCGGTATTGCAATAAATAATATAAATAAAATAGGCATGTCATTAATAATTCCATTTGGAGATGGAACTTCTTCTCTATAAAAGGTATCTTTATAATAATTACTTATGTTATTTTTTCAACTGATCATTTTACGAGTCGTCCATGTTGTCACAATCAATTAAAACTTTATCTATACTAATAAGCGCCGCTTTATTAAATTTTTCACAATTTGCTTTTGCAGAACAATTTGCAGAGGATGAACTGTTGCCTCCAGAGGTGGCCTTTAAAGCCACCGTTAAAGTTTTAGATAATCAAAATTTGCAAGTGACTTACAACATTGCCGATAAGTATTATTTATATAACAGCAAATTTCAATTTCGCTCTAATACAGACGGTGTAACCTTAGGCGATGCTGATATTCCAAAAGGCAAAAAGAAGGTCGATCCTTTTTTTGGCGAGGTACAAACACACCGCCAAAGTATAAAAATAAAACTCCCGTTTAAAAACAGTAACCAATCTAAAACATTAGAACTCATCGCCACCTCGCAAGGCTGTGCCGACATAGGTGTTTGTTACCCTCCCTACACGCACACCTTATTGGTAGAGCTACCCAAACTGTCGGTAGTTGCAGACGTTACAGAACAAGCCGCCAACGCACTACAAACAGCGGGCAACGCGTTAAAATCTTTCGGGCTTAATTTTGGCCTAGAAGAGCAAAACGAAGTATTGCACCCAGATAAAGCATTTAAAGCCAGCGTAATAGAAAACAAAGGCGAAATATTTGTACGTATGGATATTGTTGACCAGCACTATCTTTATCAAGACAAATTTAAATTTGAATTAATCAATGCCGACGGGTTTAGCCTTGGCGAAGCAAAATATTCACCATCCGAAGAAAAAGACGACCCATTTTTTGGCATCATTCAGGTTTATTATAATTCTGCAGATATTACCGTGCCGGTCATTGGCGGCACGGCAGTAACGCAAAACGCACAAATTAGGGTTACTTACCAAGGCTGTTCAGAATCGTCTGGAATTTGTTATCCACCTCAAAAGAAAGTTTTTGATATAACGCTAACGCCCTCATCAACCTCCGCTCCTATTACAAACGCATCATCTGTAAATACGCCTCCAGCCTCATCTACAAGTAGCAGTTCTGCCCCAGTAACGGAGCAAGACAAAATAGCCGCCAGCTTTTTTAGCAACAGTATTTACCTAACCTTACTTACCTTTTTCGGGTTAGGTTTATTACTCACCTTTACACCGTGCGTACTACCAATGATACCCATCCTGTCTAGCATCATTGTTGGCAGCGGTGAAAAAATATCAACCAAACGTGCTTTTAGTTTATCTTTAGCCTATGTGCTAGCAATGGCGTTTACCTACACAACCGCAGGGGTGATAGTGGGTCTGCTGGGTATAAACGTTCAAGTTTGGTTTCAAGACCCCATCGTATTAAGTGTTTTTGCTGCGTTATTTGTATTGTTGTCGCTGTCCATGTTTGGTTTTTACGAGCTACAAATGCCCGCATCTATACAAGCTAAATTAACCGGTGTAAGTAATAACCAAAAAGCCGGGTCACTAAAAGGCGCGGCCATAATGGGCTTATTGTCAGCCTTAATTGTTGGCCCATGTGTTACCGCACCGTTAGTTGGCGCATTAATTTACATTGCAGAAACAGGTGATGCCGTATTTGGTGGTTTGGCCTTATTCTCGTTAAGTATGGGTATGGGTACACCACTGCTTATTGTTGGCACATCTGCAGGTAAACTATTACCCAAAGTTGGCGCTTGGATGGACGCAACCAAAGCCGTATTTGGTGTTATGTTACTAGCGATGGCCTTGTGGATGTTAGAACGCATATTACCGGTACAAACCATTATGGTTTTAACCGCAATATTATTAATTGGCTCAGGCGTATACTCTGGCGCATTCGAAGCAATAGGCAAAAAATCTGGCTGGTCAAAACTGTGGAAAACAATAGGCATTGTAATGGTTTTATACGGAACCTTATTAATGATAGGCGCGCTGTCTGGCGGTAATAGCTTTTTTGCACCATTAAAAGGCACGTTTGGTTCTGGCGGTGGGCAACAGTCTACTCAACTGGTTTTTGAACCCGTAAAAAGCATTGAAGATTTAAATAAAGCGTTAAAACAAGCCAAAGCAGAAAACCGCAACGTCATGTTAGATTTTTACGCAGACTGGTGCATATCCTGCAAAGAAATGGAAGCCTACACCTTTAGTGATGCGCGCGTTAAACAAGCACTTGGCAATGCCGTTTTATTAAAAGCAGACGTAACTAAAAATGATGACCACGACCAAGCCTTACTAAAACATTTTGGTTTATTTGGCCCACCAGGCATTATTTTTTATAAAGCAGGAACAACAATAGAAGAAAAAAACTATCGCGTAGTAGGCTTTATGGAAGCCAATAAATTTACCACCAACATTAACAACGCCTTTAAATAAGACCAATTAACTCGCTAGAGCATTGGCAGTATACTAATAGCGCTAAGCCTTGCTTGTTCACAGCTTTATCGTGAACTAGCAAGGCTTACCAAGCGGGCTATTAGAGCATTATAAAATAACGTTATCGTCTGCCGTTTATAAGCCTCGCTAGTTTTGACTAAATCGTCTGGAACGATTTGGGGAGCGATAGCGACGTGCTAAGCACCAAGGGCAGGAAGCCCGAAGCAAAAACACCAAAACGAGCAATGCTTAACGCTAAGAGTTTGAAAATGCCAGTTAATCCGGTCTTCCTTAAATAAACCGCATGAGCAAGCAAGGCTTGCTCATGCAATAATGAGTATACAAATGTCAAAAACAGATTTTGTTGTAAAAGGTGCAGGCCTTGGTTTACGTCGTGACCGAATAGACGAAATGATTGACTACCCCATGCCACAAGTAAACTTTATGGAAATTGCACCAGAAAACTGGATAGGTTTTGGTGGCCGCTATGCCAAAAAACTAAGGCACTTTACCGAACGGTTTGATTTTGTTTGTCATGGCTTATCATTATCTATTGGCGGCCCCACCGCAATAGACGTAGAACTGGTAAAAAACATTAAAACGTTAATGCAAGACCACAATATAAAAATATACAGCGAACACTTAACCTACTGTTCTGACGATGGTCATTTGTACGACTTACTGCCCATACCCTTTACAACAGAGGCGGTACATTATGTGGCAGACAGAATAAAACAAGTACAAGATATTTTAGAACAACAAATCGCGATAGAAAACGCCTCGTATTACGCCGTCGCGCATAAAGAAATGGAAGAAATTGATTTTTTAAACGCCGTTATTGAAGAGGCAGACTGTGCATTATTGTTAGATGTAAACAACATATACGTAAACTCGGTTAATCATGGTTACGATGCCATAAACTTTTTAGACAACATGCCAAAACACCGCATAGCCTATGCACATATTGCCGGTCACTATAATGAAGCAGATGATTTAATTGTAGACACCCACGGCGCAGATGTAATAGACCCCGTATGGAAAATATTAAATCACGCCTACAAACAGTTTGGTACGTTTCCAACATTATTAGAGCGCGACTTTAACATACCGCCCATAGCAACCTTGTTAAACGAAGTAGAGCAAATACACCGCGCACAACAAAAAGCCGTTATAGAAGTAAGCAATGGCTAAAACAACACTGCCCTTATTTCAGCAAAAACAATACGAATTTACCGCCCATATACGCGACCCAAAAAACCATGCGCTACCAAAAAATGTAGAAGACCGACGCATGAATATTTACCGCGAGTTATTATTTAATAACGTGGTCGAGTTTATAGGTAACGGGTTTCCCGTATTAAAAACCTTTTATAGTGAACAGCAATGGCTTAAAAATATACGATTATTTTATGCCCAATCAAACAACCACTCTCCTTACTTTAAAGACATACCCGAGCAATACCTAACCTGGCTAGAAAGCCACTACCAAGTTAGCAACATCGACCCACCCTTTATGATGGAATTAGCGCATTACGAATTAGTAGAGCTAATTTTAGATGTATCCGACGAGCATAATGATTTAGGCATAATAGATGCAAATGGCGACTTGTTAAATGAACGCCCTGTAATATCGTCTTTAGTTTGGCTACTAAACTACCAGTGGCCAGTACACTTATTAGATGCCCAGCAATACAACCCAACAAAAAAACCAGAACAACCCAGCTACCTAATTGTATTTAGAAACCGCAACGACAGCGTAGAGTTTGTAGAAAGCAACCCAGTAACCGCGCGCCTTTTAGAAATGCTACAAAATGACAACCAACTAACAGGCCAACAAGCACTAACGCACATAGCAAAAGAAATGCAACACCCACAGCCAAAAGTTGTAATAGACGGCGGCTTACAAACATTACAAAACTTTCAAGAGCTGGGCATTATTTTAGGAACACAAATTTTAGATAATGACCAAATAAATAACCGCTAAAAAGCACCAAAACCGTTGCCTACATGGATGTAGGTACACAGAATTGCTTGGAGCATTATGCGTGCGACCCCTTGCCTAAGCCTTCATTAAGAAAATCCTGATTAACAGGCTAAAGCATGGTTTAAAATTTCATCTCGACCAATGCGTGTAAGCATTGGCATTATACCAATAGCGCTAAGCCTTGCTTGTTCACAGCTTTATCGTGAACTAGCAAGGCTTAACGCTAATAGTTTGCAACTCCAGTTAATCAGCACTTCCTTATAAAAACCAAACATTAAACATCATAAAACTTGTTCAAAGACGCTTACAATGAGAAAATGGTATTTTTCGTTTACTTCTAGGTTTTATGGAACATACAAACACCCCAATAGACCACTTCATTGATCAAATCATCAAAGATGATATTCAAAAAGGCAAAAATGCAGGTAAAGTCATTACGCGTTTCCCGCCAGAACCTAATGGCTACTTGCATATAGGGCATGCAAAATCCATCGTCTTAAATTTTGGCACAGCAAGTAAATATAAAGGCACATGCAACCTACGTTTTGACGATACCAACCCAGAAAAAGAAGACAAAGAATTTGAGCTATCAATAAAAAAAGACGTTCAATGGCTAGGCTACAAATGGGATAGCTTGCATTATTCGTCTGATAATTTCCAGCAACTGTACAACTTTGCCATGCAACTTATTAAAGACGGAAAAGCCTATGTAGACAGTTTAAATGCAGAACAAATTAAACAGTACAGAGGCACACTAACCGAAGCTGGCAAAAACAGCCCAGACAGAGAAAACAGTATAGAAAAAAATATACAACTATTTGAAGCCATGAAAAACGGAGAATTTAAAGACGGCGAGCGCGTATTACGTGCAAAAATTGACATGTCATCACCCAATATCAACCTCCGTGACCCTGTTATATACCGTGTAAAACATGCAAAACACCACAGAACAGCTAATGATTGGTGCATATACCCAATGTACGACTACACCCACTGCATATCAGACGCGTTAGAAAACATAACCCATTCATTATGCACATTAGAGTTTGAAGACCATCGCCCACTATACGACTGGGTTTTAAACCAACTGCCCATAAAATGTCACCCACAACAAATAGAGTTTTCTCGTTTAAATTTAGAATACACAATAATGAGCAAACGCAAACTGGCACAATTAGTGCAAAACAACCACGTATCAGGCTGGGACGACCCACGTATGCCAACCTTATCTGGCATGCGTCGCCGTGGCTACCCAGCACAAGCAATACGCCAATTTTGCGAGCGTATAGGCATAACCAAAAAAGATGCCACCATAGAAATGGGCGTATTAGAAAACCTAGTACGCGACAACCTAAACGACAATGCACCACGTGCAATGGCAGTTTTAGAGCCACTAAAAGTAACCATATCCAACTACCCAAAAAACCAAGTAGAAATGGTCAACGCCAAAAACCACCCACAAAAACCAGAACTAGGCACGCGCGAAGTGCCATTTAGTAAAACGTTGTACATAGAACAAACCGACTTTTTAGAAGATGCACCAAAAAAGTTTTTTAGACTCAGCATCGGCCGCGAAGTACGTTTTAAATACGCCTACTACTTAACTTGCACAAATATTGTTAAAGATGATAATGGCAATATAACCGAAGTTATTTGTACCTACGACCCAACTACCAAAGGCGGACGATCCGAAGACGGACGAAAAATAAAAGGCACCATACACTGGGTAAGCGCAAAACAAGCCATAGAAAAAGAGTTAATTTTGTACGACCGATTATTTAATGTTGCCAACCCAGGAACAAAAGGCGACTTTTTAGAGCAAATAAACCCAAGCTCGCAAATAACCTTAAACAATTGCAAACTAGAACCCATGCTAAACAACGCACCAACAAACCAAGTATACCAATTTGAAAGAATGGGCTATTTTTGCAAAGACAACGCAGGGCATTACAACCGCACCATGACACTACGTGACTCATGGGCTAAAAAGAAATAATGGTTAATGCTATTATTTTCACTATAATTAATAGCGTACAATGTGATCATATCTAAATTAGATGAAGTAAAAGAACTCATTGGATTTTTAAAAGCTATTTTTATTACCTTAATTATAATAAATACATCACTAATTGCATGGATATTTAAAAACTATAATAGTGAAACAGGCTTTAGGTTATACATAGTTACAACAGTTATTGCCACCATCACCTTAATGATAAGTATACTGTTTAGCAAAATTTTAAAAGAAATTAAGAGGCTAGAAAATTTACCATGATTCCACTCATCATATCCCTTGTTTTAGGCTTATCATTACTTATTTATATGACTTACAAACTTTACACTTTTAACTAAAACTGTAAAACACAATAAACACAACTAAAGCCATTGCCGATTACGACTCCCGATTTAATAAAATAGAATCTGACTTATTAATAATAAAGCTGATGGTAGGATTACTGATTGTTGTCGAAGTAACGCCCGTTTTAAAAAGTTTATTTTAACAATCAAATCAATTTACTCTGACCCTATTGAAAATATTATGAAAACACTACTAACATCCATCTCTTTAATTTTTTTGTTGGCATCATGTGCATCAACTCAAACAAATGAAGATTTTGAAGCAACCGAAAGGCAATTTGAAAAACTAAACGAAATGTTAGACTAAATACTTAAATTCCAAGCGATGGTAATACGAGGGCGCTTACCTAAATAAGGGTGCACAAAGTGAATTAAAGGCGAGGGAAAGGCAATCATTGTGCCTGCTTTCATATCTGCACATACCTCTTGTATTGGTACACCTTCTGCCGTGGTGCAACAACCCGCAATGCGTGAATCTAAAAAAACCAACTGACCGGCATTGGGTTTTATTTTATTAGCTTGGCCAGGGTCTAGCATGTACACCACACTAACATCACAAAAGTCATGCGCGTGTGGCGCAGTATAGTCGCCCTTTCTATAAATAGATGCCCAAGATAAGTTAATTTTAACCTTATCACTTTTAGTTAAAACACTAATCATCTTAATTACACGCTCATTAAGCAAGTTTGCCTCTGGCAAGCTCCAAGAGGAAACATCACTCACCTTACTTACGCCAAACAAATCATGAGAAAAATTAGGGTCTTTTTCTAGCTGTAAAACACGCTTTACTAATTTTTTATTTACATTTTTAGTATCGCTAAAATCCGTAACCGAAATTATTGGTTGTTCACTTATTTGTTCTAACAATTGATTTTTTGGCCAAACATTGTCTAAAGCCATTACACGCCCCACTTTATTACAGGCATAAAAAAAGGCGTTAATAATAACGCCTTTTCATTAACCTAAGTTAATACTTTTACATAACAGTTATTTAGAAACCTGTACGTAAACCAGCTAAGATAGCAGTAGAAGATTTATCAGTCGAATGACCTGTAGATCTAAAGCCACCATAAATCATAGACTTTTTAGATAATGACTTTTTAACACCTACAGAAAGTGATGTGCCGTTTTTGTCAGCTATACCTACCCAAGCGCCCAATGTCATGCCACCCATAGGCATAGACAAAGAAACGAATGTTAAAGTATCATCAACACCATCAGCTCCAGGTTTTACAGTTTTAACACCAGCAGCTTTTAAGCCACTTTCAACTTGTAAAGCAAGCTTCATTTTACCAACTTTCATTTTAGCACCAAATTTAGTGATGCTTTCAGGAGAAGCTTGAGTTGACGGCTTATGCTGATGATTATCAGTCGCGAAGAAAACATTAACAGAACCAATATCCATACTTGCTGCAATACCTAATCTTGCAGTTTTTCCAAGACCAGCTGCGGTCTCACCATCAGGAGAGGCTATAAGTTCAGGTGAAAAATCAACACCAAATTTAACCGCACCCGCTTTCATAGAATAACGAGCAGATGAAATATAGCCGTTTTGACCTGCAGACTGACCACCGTTACTACGAGCTTGTAAACCAGTAGATAAGAAAGGATCAATTTTAACACCACCCGTTACTTTATATAAAGAAGAGTGACGACCTAACTGTACTTTACCAGGTCCAATTTTTAATCCTACAAACATATCACGAGGCTTATTAACGAATGATTTTGTTGTACCACCACCAATAGATACGTTAAAGCCAATTTTACCAAATGCATCGCCATCTTTCCAAGATACAGCTAAACCACCTTTGTTGCCACCGCCGTAAAATGTATCACCAAAACCTAAACCGGTTGTTCCAGCGTCACCGCCTAAAGAAGCAAGTTCAGCCTGTAAAGCGCCACCCCATTTAACATCAGCTTGTGCTGCAGACGCAGACATTGCAGCTACAACTGCAATTGCAAGTACTTTTTTATTCATTTAATTACTCCTAAGTAATTTTTATTTTTTAATTAGTTTCCCTTTCTTAATCGCCACGCCATGCATGGAGTAGTTCGACATCTAACGACATCACATCAAGAAGAGTCCCCAAGTTGTTGTATTAATTCCGGGAATTACTTCTCTTAACTTCGAAAAGTGAGGTCATTAAAACTCATTTCTAAAATGCTTACAAGTATTTCGTACTTTATATTTGGTAACGGCAGATTATTGTTGCTAATTAACAACAAACATAAACGCAGTTTATTGCGCGCATAAAAAAAGCCAAATATAAAATTTGGCTTTTTTTATGCCGAACCAGAAACCTGACCCAACCATTTAGCTTATATAAAAACTATATTTAGAAGCTTTGAACTAACTGGACACCAACAAAAGTGCGGTCGGTTCCTGCTTTGTAATCTACACTAGAAAACATAGGGGTAACTTTGGTTTTTTTAGTGATGTTCATAACATAACCTATAGAGAAACCTGTACCTTCTGCTTCACGAGCACCGCCTAAGTCTCCACTATTTATACCAACCTGAGCAATAATTGCACCGGCTTTAGCGCCAACATAAATTAATGTTCCGTCTGCAGCACCACGTTCAATGCTTTCAAAGCTTGCTGTTAATTTAGCAACACCTGCATCAAATGTGCCGTGTACACGTAAACCGGTATCATCAGTAGCAACTTTGTTTAACATTTGAACACCGGCTGTAAAACCTTTACCAGAAAACTTTGCACCAAAGTTGGTGCCATGTTTCTGACCAGTAGCAACTTCATGCAACATAATACCTGCGTTATAGCTAATTGCGCCCGCTTTGCCGTAATAAATAACAGAATTATCTACAAAACCGTTAGTGTCGTTAGATAAACCAAAACTAGAACCGCCATCATTAGCACCTGCAGACGTGTCGTAGAAAGGATCAAAACCACCGCTTACGCCCGCCATTTTGTATGGGTGAGATAAACGACCGATTTTGACATTACCAAAATCGCCTTTAACACCCGCAAAGTAAAAACGACTGCTTAAAGCCGCACCAGCACCATCATTTTGCGCACCCATTTGAATGTGGTAGTAACCTGTTAAACCGTCTTGCTTAGTAGAACCTTTAATACCAACACGCGATGCGTTGTTAACTAAACCCAAAGTGTCGGCAGTTGCACTTACTTGGCCAACAGAGGCACGAAAGTTACCGTAAACGGTAGGGGCTGCAATTGCAGATGTGGTCATGGCTGCTAAAACAGCAACGGCTAATAATTTTTTGTTCATTTAATTACTCCTAAGTAATTGTGTATTTATTGGTTTAGTAACTATGCAAAGCCACATGCATGTAACTATTGTTATTTAGCTACCTTCCCAAGTTTTTATATTAATTCCGGGAATTACTTCTCAAACCTCGAAAAGTGGCGCAATTTAATCTTAACTTTGCACCCAATACAACTTAAAAAAATCTTTGTGTTGTTTTTTAGTTTTACCGTTGCTGATTAACAACAAAAATATAGCCGCATGATTTTAAACAGATAAGTACTTGTTAGATGAATTGTGTTATTTATTTGTAACAACGCTTTAAACAAGCCCAACCATAACACCAAAGGAAAACCACCATACCGCAACGGAAGACCACACGTGCATCCCTAAAAGACAGACTTTATAAAACTTTTTTTAAATTTCACTTGTAAAAAAGCGATTAATTTTAAGTCTTCATAGGGCTAAAATACAACAATAAAACAAACATGTTGCTAAAAAAGAACAGCAAAGAAGTGCAATATAACCTTTCATTTTTAAGGTTATCGTTCATCCCTTGGCTTTTACTAAAATTTTTATGAAACCTAGATGCTACTTTTAAAAAGTGCAACTATCGTCCTTTTAGCTATTATGAAAACGCCGCTTGTATTATAAAAAAGAAAATAATGGCTAAAATACCACCCGCTGGCAGGGTAATAATCCAAGACATGAATATAGTGCCAATAACTTTTAAGTTTAATGCGCCAATGCCACGCGCTAAACCCACACCCAATATTGCACCTACTAATGTATGTGTTGTAGATATTGGTAAACCGGTACCCGATGCAAATACTACGGTGCTGGCAGCCGCTAGCGTTGCGGCAAACCCACGGCTTGGGGTAAGCTCTGTAATGTTACCACCAACGGTTGCCATTACTTTGTAACCGTACATGGTTAAGCCAACTACTATACCTATGCCACCCATTAATAATATCCAAATTGGCATGGCCGATTTTTGCGCCATTTCACCACCGGACTCTACAATGCCAACAATGGCCGCAACAGGACCCACCGCATTGGCAACGTCGTTAGAGCCATGTGCAAATGCCATTGCACATGCGGTAAATACCATTAACACGGCAAATATCTTTTCTACGCTGGTAAAGTGAAAGCTGTCGTTTTCGTGGCTTTTAAAATGCACTTTAGATATTAAGTATTGCCCTACTACCATAGAAACAAGGCCTATCATAAATGCCATACCGTAATTTTGCGCGGTGCTAAAGTCTAAACCTAGGTGTTTTAGCCCTTTTAGCATGGTCACTAAACCAATCATAAAACCTACTGCAAAAATATAAAAAGGCACGTATCTTTTGGCTGCGGTTAGTGGGTCTTTGGCATTAAAAATTAAACTTTGAATGCTCATAAAAATACTGTAAGCAATAAAGCCAGATATAACAGGCGATACCACCCAACTCATCGCAATGGTGCCAATTTTGTTCCAGTGCACCGCGTCTATACCTATACCCACTACGGCAAAACCAACAATAGCACCAACTATAGAATGCGTGGTAGATACCGGCCAACCTTTAAATGAGGCTATCAACAACCAAGTACCTGCCGCTAGTAATGCGGCCAACATACCAAAAACCAATGTTTCTGGCGAGCCGTCTAACGCGCCGACATCTATAATGCCTTTACGAATAGTATTGGTTACTTGACCACCTGCCAACCATGCGCCTAAAAACTCAAAAATAGCGGCGATGATAATGGCTTGTTTAATGGTGATAGCTTTAGAGCCTACAGAGGTGGCCATCGCATTGGCAACATCATTTGCACCTATGCCCCATGCCATAAATAGCCCGAAAACGATGGCTAAACCAATTAATATTGTTCCGTATTCTGAAATAAATTCCATAACCTTTACCTCGCCAGCATTATTTGTAAACGGCTACCTACTTTTTCTGCAAAGTTGGCTAAGTCACCTGTGCGTTCTAATAATTTATACAAAAACATAATATCCACGGGTGGCGTTGTGGCTTCTAGTGCCATAATCGAACGCCGTAAACTGGACTCTAAATTATCCGTTTCAGACTCTATCGAGTCTAACTTAACTAACAGTTTTTCTACCAAGGTGACTTCTCTGCCTTTAAAACCGGCCTCTACCAACTCGTCTAACTCTTCTATGGCTAAAAAGGCTTGTTTGCACGCGTCTACACAACGCTGACAAAAAGCTTTATAAGTAACATGTATACATGCTGGTAAAACCATGTTTCTGTCTACCACTATGCTACTAATGTCTTTGGCTCTGTTGGCAATTTTATCTTGCATTAAAAGCACTTCTAATAAGTCGCGACGAGAAACTGGCATAAACAAGCTATCTGGCAAGTGCGCTCTTAGCTCGTGCTTTAGGTGATCCGCTTCACCTTCTAAACGAACAATATTAGTACGGCATTTTTTAATGGCTGCTTCATTTTGTTCAATTACCGCATCAACAAAGGGAATCATTTCTTCGGCACATTCAATCACTTTTGCCATGTGCGTTTGCATAGGCATAAAGGGGGAGTTGCCAAATATTTTTGTCATGTAACTACTAACCATAATTTTACTTCTCTATTAAATTAGAAAATACTTTCGCTTTATCTTGCATTTCTTGATATTCGGACTGTACATCCGAGTCATTTACCACTGCGCCACCCGCCCAAAAATTTAACGTGTTATTTTTGTGTACGGCGGTTCGAATCGCGATATTACTTAACATTACACGTTTTGTCATGTAAAAAATGCTGCCGCAATACAGTTCTCTGTTATCTGTCTCTAATTCGTCAATAATTTGCATGGCTCTTTTTTTAGGTGCGCCCGTTACAGAGCCACCTGGAAAGCAACTTTTTAATAGCGACAATGCATTTTCTTTAACAGCCAGCACACCTTCAATTTTGCTTTGCATATGATGAACATAGCGGTAACTGCTTATAGTGAATAATTCGGTCACTTTTATCGACCCCTTGCTACAAACTTGGCCTAAATCATTACGCATTAAATCTACAATCATGAGGTTTTCTGCTTGGTCTTTTTTACTCTTTATAAGTAACTGTTTAGATTTTTCATCCAAAACCTTATTTTTATAGCGTTTACTGGTGCCTTTAATTGGGTATGTTTTAACTGTTTGTTTTTGTAAAGACAAAAAACATTCGGGTGAAAAGCTTAATACCTTAAATTGCGGATAATGCATAAACGCACCAAAAGACACATTATTTTGTTTTTTTAGTTTTTTATAAATGGCATAGGCACTGCCCTTTACTTGGTAACTAAATTTTTGTGCATAGTTAACTTGGTAGCAATCTCCATTGACCAAGTATTGCTTAATTTTATTAAACGCTTTTAAGTAATGCGGGTAGTTATTTTGACCGTCACTGTTGTTTTTTATTTGTACATTTTTTGTTGTTTGTTTTACATCACCGGTAAAACATTTTTGCCACTGGGTTAAGTCATACGTATCGTCCCAACTTAATAAACAGGTCGTTTTGTTTAAGTGGTCGGTAAGTAAACACCATTGATACAAACCCGCCATAATTAACGGTAGGGTGTTATTTTTTTTTGCAGGCTTGTAGGTGGTACTGCCTAAAGCATAAGATAAGTAACCCAAAACGCCCCCAGCAAAGGTATTAGGCAAATCATTTGGCAGGGTTTTTTGCATAAAAGCCAAGGCATCAAACCCATCTTCACTTTCAAAAACAATGTTATTCGCCTCTAAAACACGGGCGTTATTATTTTCATAAACCAGCTTTTGCAAGGGTTCTGCGGTAATAATGTCGTAACGGCCATTTTCTAAAACGGTTTGTCCTTTGTGTCCACTGTCCAACAAAATTGCCCAATCTTTACTATGAATACAATCAAAATAAGCAAGCGGAGACAATTGGTAAGTTAAGGGGATTTTTTGCATATTAAAGACAAAGCACTACAATAAATTAACTACGTAGCTTGGGTTTTAAAAGTGACAAAAGAAAGGTAATTATATATCATTAGCGCGTTTTATCCCTTCTCTATTAATAGAGGGCTTTTAAGGAAGACCTGATTAACTGGGCTTTCAAACTATTAGCGTTAAGCATTGCTCGTTTTGGTGCTTTTTCAAAACTAGCGAGGCTTACAAGCGGCAAGCGATAACGTTATCTGCTAATGCTCCAATAGCCCGCTTGATACTAATTTGTATGGAACAAATTGGGGAGCGATAGCGACGTGCGTAGCACCGAGGGTAGGATACCCGTAGCAACTAAGCCTTGCTAGTTCACGATAAAGCTGTGAACAAGCAAGGCTTAGCGCTATTAGTATCATTCCAATGCTTATGCACTGACCGAGGTTAAATTTTTAACCATGCTTTAGCCCGTTAATCAGGTCTTCCTTAATTGTTAGCAAACTAGAGACTTAAACTATGCCCAGCACTGTATCACTTAACCCTTCAATTAAAACCATTGGCATACTTTCCGACAGTCATGGCTTTCTTGATAGTCGCATCCTTAATGCTTTAAAAAATGTCGATGTGATTTTGCACGCAGGTGACATTATGGACAAATCCGTAATGGAACAATTATTAGCCATCAATGCCAATGTTTATTTTGTTACAGGCAATAACGACGTTGAAGCCGTTTGGCCAAAAAAACACGCATCGGTTGTTAAAGCCATACCAGAAAGCATTGTGTTTACTATCGGTTTAGACAAAATTGGCATTATCCACGGCCACCAATTTGGTAAACAAAAGCCAGACCATAACCGCATTAGAGAACACTTTGCAGAGTGCCGAATGGCCATTTATGGTCACACACATCACCAAACAATAGACACATTGGCACAACCTTGGGTAATAAACCCCGGTGCCAGCGGTAACGTTAGAACCCACGGTGGCGTATCTTGCTTATTGCTAAGCTTAAAAAAAGACCATTGGGACGTACAAACCATTAAGTATAAAGACCAAAAAATAGCCGCCTAAACTAAGCAAGGGGTCGCACGCATAATGCTCCAAGCAATTCTGTGTACCTTGCCTACATGGAAGTAGGTACACCTGAATGCAGGATGCATAAAGAAGGTGACAATCCTTGTAGGCAACGATTTAAGCCTTTTTTTGACTGGCTAAATAATCTTTAACCAAGTAAGCCGCCGCAATCGATCTTGCCTCGGTACACTCTGGGTGGTTTAACCAGCCCTGTATATCGTCCAATCTCCATTTAACCAGCTCTAAAGGTTCTGGCTCATCACCTATCGCCTCTTGCGGGTACAAACCTTGCGCTAAAATAATGTGTGTTATATGCCCAAAGTACCCCGGCGCGATAGAGACCGACTTAATAAGTGTGCATTTTTTGGCAGCAAAACCAATCTCTTCTGCCAGCTCTCTATTGGCCGCGTCCAACTTATCTTCGCCTTTTTCTATTTTACCCTTAGGAAAACATAATTCGTATCGCTCTACACCGCCAGAATATTCGCGCACTAAATAAAAATGCTCATCATCTGGCATCGCCACCACCAAAACAGCACCTACGCCTCCGCTAGCTAATCGTTCGTATGTACGTTCTACACCGTTAGAAAAGCGTAAATCCATTTGCTCTACCTTAAACAGTTTACTTTGTGCAACCACTTGGGTTTTTAATATTTTAGGAGGGGAGTTCATTTGCTTATTTTTTCACTTTAAGTTTTTTAATGGCCTGCTGTTTATTTTTAATGTCATCTCGTGACTTTTTAATCTTCTTTTTTATTTTCAATTTCAACAACCCTATTTCTACTTTTTTTAGCCGTTTAAATTCTTGCACGCTATGCACTGAGCGACGATGACGCTCTACCGACTTTATTTTTTTTAGCTTTTCTTGTAAGGTTTTTTTAAGCGTAACAATGTTTTTTTTGTTGGCCGTTATTTCCCTTTTATACAGCCTTATTAGCCGAGAAGCCTCTAACGTTTTACTGTAATGCTCAACTTTTAAGTTTCGTTCATTTGCCGTTTCAGTATCATCATTGACCAGCAGCTTTTGCGTTTTTAGTTGCATTGCCTTAGCATTATCATCACAAGGCCACTGGCTAAACGTCAGCTTGCCATTTTCTTCACACTTATAAATACTCGCCACAGACATTTGACTTAATAAACCTGCAACAATTAACACAATATATAAATTCATCAAATAATTTTAAAACTTTTTAATCCTAAAATCTCACCTATTTTTTTCAATCACTATTTTCAATAGGGTCAGAGTAATTGATTTTATCAATTACTCTGACCCTATTGAAAATGGCACAAGATAAGTATATTAAAGTTTTCTAACATAGATTATTGCAAACCTTTATAATGCGCGATTGCCTGCATTTTGAGCCACCCATGTCCGAAAACACCTCCACTTTAAGTTTTGATGATTTAAACTTATCAGAATCTTTATTAGCTGCGATTAAGGACATCGGCTACGAAACTCCATCATCAATTCAGGCAGAAATGATTCCGCATATGCTTGAAGGCCGTGATGTTATAGGCCAAGCACAAACCGGTACAGGTAAAACAGCAGCATTTGCTTTGCCTGTTTTAGACCGGATTGATTTAAAACAAAAAAACCCACAAGTTATGGTGCTTACGCCAACGCGTGAGTTAGCCATACAGGTTGCAGAAGCTTTTCAAAAGTACGCTTCACACATGAAAGGTTTTCACGTGCTGCCAATTTACGGTGGTCAGTCTTACACTATTCAATTACGCCCATTAGCCCGTGGCGTACATGTTGTGGTGGGTACACCTGGGCGTGTAATGGATCACATTCGTAAAAAATCTTTAAACCTTAGCGGCTTAAAGACCCTTATTTTAGATGAAGCTGACGAAATGTTACGCATGGGCTTTATTGATGATGTCGAATGGATACTCGAACAAACACCAGAACAACGCCAAATTGCTTTATTTTCTGCCACTATGCCAAAAGCGGTGCATAAAATTGCGCAAAACTATTTGACCAACGCAGTCGAAATAAAAATAAAAACTAAAACCACAACAGTAACGACTATTACCCAACGATACTGGAAAGTAAGTGGCTTACACAAACTGGATGCACTAACGCGCATACTAGAAGCAGAAGAAACCGACGGTGTTATTATTTTTGTTCGCACCAAAAATTCTACCGTTGAGCTGGCCGAAAAACTAGAAGCCCGCGGTTATGCCAGCGCTGCCATTAATGGCGACTTGGTACAAAAACAACGTGAAGTCACCATTGAGCGATTAAAAAATGGCCGTTTAGATATATTAATAGCAACAGACGTAGCCGCACGTGGTTTAGATGTACCAAGAATTAGCCACGTAATAAACTACGACGTGCCACACGATGTAGAATCTTACACCCATCGTATTGGTCGTACTGGGCGTGCAGGTCGTAAAGGTGATGCTATTTTATTTGTCGCACCGCGTGAAATGCGCATGCTAAAAAGCATAGAGCGCGCAACCAAACAACCCATCGCCTTATTAGAACTGCCAACAACCGAAGTGATTAACGACAAACGTATTGCTAATTTCTGTCAAAAAATTACCGATACCCTAGCCGAAGAAGGTTTGGAGTTTTACCAAAAAATACTCGCAAATTACGAGCAAGAACATAATATCCCCGCCATAGAAATGGCCGCCGCTTTAGCTAAAATTGCCCAGGGTGATACCCCATTATTATTGAGTAAACGCCCACCAAAACGTGAAATACCCGACCACGAAAGAGGCCGTCAACGTGACCGTTTTGACAACGACAGACCGTCTCGCAACGAAAAAAACCGAGAGCGTAGCCGTGATAGAGACAAAAAACCACCCAGAGATGACAACGGTGCAGAAGCAGGGCAACAGCGTTACCGCTTAGAAGTAGGCCACAATAACGGCGTAAAACCGGGCAACATTGTAGGTGCAATCGCTAACGAAGCCGGTGTAGACAGCGCCGACATGGGGCGCATAATCATTCACGAAAGTTACAGCACCATAGACTTGCCCGAGGGCATGCCTAAAAACGTATTTAACGACCTTAAAAAAGTATGGGTGTGTGATACCAAATTAAATATATCGTTAGTAAAAGATTTTGGCAAAGGTGGCGACAGCAAACCACAGCGTTCTCGTAGCCGAGATGATGATAAAAAGCCACAAGGCTCACGCGGACGAGGCGGAGACAGTAAACCTCAACGCTCTCGAGTTAAAACTGATGGCGACAACCGTAAAAGCAGACCCGCACCAGATAAAGGCAAAGCACGCGCCGAAGGTACGGCAAAACCGTCTAGCAAGCGCAACCCAGATGGTTCTAAAAAACGCGCTAAAAAGCAAAAAGCCACAAAGAAAAAACGTTCTGATTAAAAACCCAAACCCTATTAGTTAAGAAGCCTCGTGTTCCCTCGTTTTACGTGGGAATACTTAAACCAATTACCGCGCCATACCAACCCTGCATAAATTATCTACATACCGTTACGAGCCTTGCTCGTGTCGGCATACTTCTACCACTAACAATAAATTTTGCAAAACGACACGAGCAAGGCTCGTAACGTTTTTATTTGGCTGTTCTGGCAAACGTTAAAACAATTACTTGTTCTGCACCGGCTTTTTTTAAAACGCGCGCCACTTCGTTAGCGGTAGATGCGGTGGTGACGACATCGTCTATTAATAACACTCTTTTGGGTACCGCTTTTCCTTTTACTGCAAACGCATTACGTATATTGCTGATTCTTTTTTTGCGTGTTAAACCTACTTGATTGTCTGACCATTTCACTCTTTCTAAACCTACGTCGGTTAGCGGATAGCTTGCCTGCGTACAAAATTGTTTTGCAATTAAGTAACTTTGGTTAAAACCACGCTGTCTTTTTTTTAGCGGATGCGTTGGTACGTAGGTGACCGCATCAATACAGCTGTGCCCTGTTTGTTGCCAGTATTGATACATTAACTGCGCCATTACTTTTGCTGCCGCTAATTTTTGATTATTTTTTAATTGATTAACTAAACTTTTTGCGCTGTCTTTGTATAAAGTACAAGCCACAACATTATCAAAATAAGGCCGTTTTTTTAAACAGTGTCCGCACAAACCATCACTGGCTTGTTCAAACGGTTCTGCACATAAATGGCAAGCGCGTTTTATTGGTTTTATGCTGTCAAAACAGCTTTTGCATAAATCCATTTGCGTTAATCCTTTTGCTGAACACAGTACACACGTTGCTGGCAATAAAAAATATTGTGCGTTTGTTAACCATTGGTTTAGTTTTTTCATCTAAATTATCCATAATGTTATTCAGTTAAACTATAATGCCCCAAACTGACCCTATATTTTAAAACAAACTCAAAAAAACATGACCACCTTAATAAAAAACGATTGGACTTTAGACGAAATTAACACCCTTTTTGCATTGCCTTTTAATGATTTGTTATTTAAAGCGCACAGTATTCACCGCGAAAATTTTGACCCTAACGAAATCCAAATCAGTTCGTTATTGTCGATAAAAACCGGTGCCTGCCCAGAAGATTGCTCTTACTGCCCACAAAGCACCCACTACGATACCGGCTTAGAAAAAGAACGCTTGTTACCCGTTGCAGAGGTGGTGAAAGCGGCACGCATTGCTAAGGGCAACTGTTCGTCTCGGTTTTGTATGGGTGCCGCTTGGCGCAACCCTACCGATAAAAATTTAGATAAAGTTATCGAGCTAATACACGCTGTTAAAGCCGAGGGTATGGAAACCTGCGTAACGTTAGGCATGTTAAGCCCGCCACAAGCTAAAAAATTGTCCTTAGCTGGGTTGGATTATTACAACCACAATTTAGATACTTCGCTAGAATTTTACGGTCAAGTGATTACTTCTCGCACGTATGACGACCGTTTAAAAACGTTATCATCGGTACGTGATGCCGACATTAAAGTGTGCAGCGGTGGCATTATTGGCATGGGCGAAAAACCTCAAGACCGTTCTAGCATGTTGCAACAATTAGCCAACTTGCCAGAACACCCCCACTCTGTACCGATAAATTTATTAGTACAGGTAGAAGGCACACCACTTTACGGTATAGATGAGTTAGACCCAATAGACTTTGCACGCACCATTGCCGTGGCGCGTATTATTATGCCATTGTCTAAAGTGCGTTTATCTGCAGGGCGTACCGACATGACCGATGAACTGCAAGCCATGTGCTTTTTTGCTGGGGCTAATTCTATTTTTTATGGTGAAAAACTGCTAACTACAGAAAACCCAGAAACCAATAAAGATAAAGATTTATTTAGCAAACTGGGTTTAACCTACCAAAACCAAAACAGCCCTAAGGATATGTGCATCCCAAGTTGATGTCTGCTTTTGAACAACAACGCCGTTTATTACTGCAACAATTAAAAAAAGACCATGCTTATCGTTCTCGGCTAGTTTGTGCATCACCGCAACAAAACCTGCAAAACATTGCAGGTAAAAACTGCATTAATTTTGCAGGTAACGACTATTTAGGTTTAGCCAATCACCCTTTAATTAAACAAGCCTTTAAGCAAGGGGTCGACGATTTTGGCGTAGGTAGCGGTGCTGCACATTTAATTAACGGTCACAGCCAAGCTCACCACGCTTTAGAGTTAGAGCTGGCGGAGTTTTGCAATCGGCCGCGGGCATTATTGTTTTCGTCGGGCTATATGGCTAACCTTGCGGTGCTTACCACGTTGTACAATAAAAACGTTACGGTGTTTCAAGACAAACTAAACCATGCATCATTAATAGATGCGGGGCAAAACAGCCAAGCCCAACTTAAACGTTACAAACACAAAGACCTTAACCACCTACAACAACTTATTAACCTTAGCGACAACCCGCAACATGCCATCGTTACCGACGGTGTGTTTAGTATGGACGGCGACTTAGCACCCCTTAAAAACTTGGTCACCCTTGCCAAACAATACCAAGCCGAATTGATGATTGATGATGCCCACGGTTTTGGTGTATTGGGTAAAAACGGCGGTGGTATTTGTCAGCACCTAAACCTAAGTGTAAAAGACGTACCTATTTATATGGCCACCCTTGGTAAAGCCGTTGGGTGTTTTGGCGCATTTGTAGCAGGCAGCGAAACCTTAATAGAGACCTTAATAAATAACGCACGGCAATACATTTTTACCACCGCCACCCCGCCAGCTTTGGCCCAAGCTGCACGGCAGAGCTTACAACTAATTAAAACCGAGCATTGGCGACGTGAAAAATTAAACGACAACATTGCTTACTTTAAACAATATTGCGCACAAGTTGGCGTTAATACCTTGCCATCAGACACGGCTATCCAACCCATTATTATTGCCGACAAAGAACACCTATTAACCACCAAACAAAACTTATTTAACAATGGTTTTTTAGTAGGCGCTGTCCGCCCGCCCACGGTTGCAAAAAATGCATCACGTTTACGCATAACCTTAAACACCAACCACGATGTTAACCAAATAAAAAAATTAGTTGAAATGCTAAGCGATTGTCTTTAATGTTACCAACGTTAAAGAGACTCTGATTAACTGGGTTTTTAAACTATTAGCGTTAAGCCTTGCTCGTTTTGGTGCTTTTTCAAAACTAGCGAGGCTTACGAGCGGCAAGTGATAACATTATTTGATATTGCTCCAATAGCCCGCTTGGTAAGCCTTGCTAGTTCACGATAAAGCTGTGAACGAGCAAGGCTTAGCGCTATTAGTATTGACCTAGGTTAAACTTTTAACCATGCTCTACCCAGTTAATCAGTTCTTCCTTAATAAACCTCTACCAGCCATAACGGAACATTTTAAACGTTGAAAGCCATTCTAAAATCACTCGTTTTTTGCCTTCTAGCGTCGACCCCTTGCTTTATTTGGGCGCAAGAAGCACAAAGTAATAGCTTTGCTGTGGAACTTACTAAGTGGCAAATAGCCAAGGGTGACACATTAAGTGATATAGCTCAAAAGTTACTACCCAACAATGCACCATTGCGCGAACAGCTTATGTACCAAATACTAGAGCTAAACCCCATCGCTTTCCCTACCAACAATATTGACTTTATGTTGGCATTTAATACGTTGTTTTTCCCCAGCGTTATTGACGGAATCAACATTAAACAGTTATTAAACAATCAAGTAATATCAATGGGCGATTTAAAAGACGCACCTTTATATGTTATGCCAACAACATTAAACATTGATAACAATAAAACAAACCGCTTTTATTCAATATCGGGCACCAATATAGAAACCGAATTAGACACGACTGCCACTGTGGCTTTGCATGGCTATAAGTATGTTACGGCAGGCAACCTAAGCGCTAAAGTGACCATTAACAATGGGCCGTCTTATTTACTAACGCCCAATACACGCATAAAAGTATCGCTACAAAATAACAATAATGAGCCATGCCAAGTAAACTTAATTTATGGTTTGTTGCGTGTTTTAGAGCGTGACGAACAAGCCAAACATTGCAGTATTTTGACACCATTAGCCAAAATAACAGCTAACAATAGTGCCTATATTGTACGGGTTTGCCACCCAGGTAGTTGCATTATAGAGTCTGAAAAAAATGGTGAGTTCAGCTTACCTGCAGGTGTGTATTTTGGCGTAGTAGAAGGCAAAATTAGCCTAATAGACAAAACAAAACAATACCAAGTTGGCCTTGGCGAAATTAAATATTACTCCCCTAAAAACACAAAACCCTTAGCCATTAAACACTTTAAAGGTTTATTGTTTAACAATACAGACTTACTTGCCATTAAAAATAACGCCCCTAAAAAGAAACAATTTGGCTGGGGAACCATACAAAACCACTCTCAAGATGACGGTTATATAGAGTCTCATTTAGATATTAAAACCGATTATTTGGCTACCGAACTTACAGAAGAAGTACAAATTATAGAGCAAGAAGTGCAAGAAGCAGAAACACTAAAAGATGAACCGTCAGATAACACATCCACATTGGATCGTTTTAATTAATGGCTTATTTTCGTATTGCACTTCGTTTAACGCTGCTATTTTTTCATATTAGTTATGCCATCATTTTTTTAGCTTTTTATCCCAATTCCCCTGCAAATATTAGCCCCCGTCAGTGGTTACGCATTCAAAAATGGCACCAACGGTTACTTAGTATTTGTGGCATTAGCATTACCATAAAAGGGGCGTTTCAAAACACGCCTTGCTTAGTTATTGCCAACCACATATCGTGGATAGACATACCCGCTATAAGTTGCGTTGTACCGACAGGTTTTGTCGCCAAGGCAGAAATTGCTAAATGGCCAGTAATAGGTTGGCTAACTAAAAAAACCGCCTGTATTTTTATAGAACGAGGGCGTACAGGTATTGTTGAGCAAATAAACCAAACCATTTCAAAACAAATACATTTTGGCGTAAATACCTTAGTTTTCCCCGAAGGTACAACCACTGACGGCAGTAAAACCAAACGTTTTAATTACCGTTTATTTAAAGCGGTAGAACATAATAAACTGCCTGTACTGTTGCTAACCCTTAGCTACCCAAACTCACCCCATGCTAAGTTTGTTGGTGACATGACTTTTTTTAGTCATCTTATGGACGTACTAAAAGAACCAGAAACCCATGTGCAAATTAATATAACAGCAACAGTGCAAGAGAACTTAAACAGCAAAGACTATGCCCAATTTTGTGAACAAAAAATTAGTGATGAATTACAAAAGTTAAATTAATAATTTGTCTCGCTAGCTCACTCCGTTTAGAAATGTATTTAGCGCACCTCAAAAAAGGCTTGTAGCGTCGACCCCTTGCTTTAAAAAGACCGATTAACTAACGTCAAGTCTTCCTTAACCTTCCCCATTGGGCCGTTTATAATACTGTGGCCAAAAGTCTTTTACTACTTGGCTTGCATCGTCAAACGTATGGCATGTATTTAAAAAAGGCGGTTTACGCGTTTCACTATTGTCTTTGTTTTTACTGGCATATTGTCCACCATAAATGGTCTGAAAGGCGACAGTTGCAATCGGTTTTAATAACTCATTTAAGTGTGTACAGCCGTTTATGCCACCGGTTATTTTGCGTACTTTTCTACTCCAACCTGGGGCAATTTGTATGCCTTTTAATTTTGAAAACTGTTGATTAATTTGCGGACACATGGCAAACGGGCTGCTGTCTATTGACGCATAACATTGATGAATGATCATTTTTTTATCAACCGTTATCCTTAGCCACATATCGTGCAAATAATCGCCTGCTACAATAAAGCCACCACGGTCTTTATTTGCAAAGGTAAACGGTTTTTGGTCGGTCATGTGCGCGTCTATATCCCACAAGCCGTCGTCCCTTTGGTAACCCTTAACGTCTATTTGACGATGGTGGCTTAATTGACGAGCATTAGCAGGCGGTAATGGCATGTTATTTACCCGGCAACCACTTTATTGCGTCCAGTATCTTTGGCTTTATATAAGGCATTATCAGCACGTTTCATTAAGCTATCTTGCGCATCATTTTTGTTTAACACCGCTAACCCAACAGACGTTGTAATTTTTAAACACTTACCACTAGTGTACTTAAACTCTGTTTTTTCAATTGCCAATCTTAATCTTTCGGCCACGCCTAATGATTCTTCTTGTTCAATATTAACCAATATTAAACAAATTTCTTCTCCACCGTATCTAACCGCTGCATCTCTTGCACGGGCAAAGGTTTGCAATATCGTGCCAATTTGTTTTAAAACAACATCTCCTGCATCATGCCCGTAAGTATCATTAACCTGTTTAAAATGGTCAATATCAATCATTAAATAACTAAGTGGTATATTTTTTCTTTGGAAATTATTTATTATTTTAGCCAAATTTTCTTCTAACCAGCGTCTATTAAACAATCCGGTTAAAGCATCTACACGCGCCTGTTGTTCTATTTCTTTTATGTTTTGTGCAGACTTATCTAACTGGCTAGAAACACGGCGTGCTCGTTCTACCACCAGTTTTAATATGTTGCTAGTAAATGCATGGCTTTTATTACATAACTGCCACATTTCTTGCTCATTTAAAATTAGTGTTTTACATTCTGTTTTTGTAACCACCCAAGCAGTAGCAGGTTGCGAATCTAAAACGGATATTTCTCCAAAAACCGACCCTGCATTTAGTGACCTAAGCGGCTTTTGGTGCATATCGTCGTAAACATCCACCAAGCCATCCAACAACATATAAACCTGTTTATTGCGTTGAGCTTTTTTAATTAACGCCGTATCAGGTGGAAAAACGACAATAGAATGCTCAGCAATTAATTGCTTAAACAATGATGCTTTGACATTAACAAATAATGAAAATTTAGCGGCTTCTATAAAAGACATGAGTTTTTAACAGTTGAATTAATGCTTTTATAGTACCCTAACTCCTATTTAAAAAGATGAAAATAGTGTATTAAACGAATCAATGACCTATAGATATTGCAAAAAGAGTGGTTTACCTTATAATCAAATTGATTCAATAATTATAAAAATAAAAACATAATGAAATGGTTTGTCATTCTGCTACTGGCTTTTCCCTCTATTTTATTGGCAGAAATTTTATCTTATAAATTAAACCCCAATTTAATTATCCAGGCAGAATTTATAGCCGGTGAAGCCAACTCACCGGTGGTTATACTTATCCCGCCTTTTTTACAAACCAATAATTTTTACACAACAAGGTTACTAGGCGAATCTTTAGCAGAAGCGGGTTTAAACGTATTATTGCCTACCTTATCTTATGGCATTAGCCTAAGAAAAAACTTTTTAGACTGTGCCGCAATACATAGCCACTCGATATTAGACGATGCCAAAGAAATAAACTATTGGGTTAACTTAATGGCCAAACGTTCCCATAAAAAAGTTATTTTATTGGGCCACAGTTTTGGTGCCACACAGGTTTTACACACAGCACAGCATAAACCAAAAAAAATAAACAAAGTCATTATGTTGTCGTTAGGTTATTTTGGGCTAAACACCCCATTAAATGAAGAAACCACAAAAATGATAGCTGATGCCAAAAACAGGCTAAAAAACAACAACAATTTATATGACACGTTTAGCTTATCTTTTTGTAAAAAATACATAACCACGCCAAAAAAGTTTTTATCCTACACCCAGTACGATAAAAGCTTTACCTTAAATGCACTAACAAGCCTAACACCCAAAGCATTAGTAGTAATGGGTGAAAAAGACGAACGCATAGGTGCCGACTGGATTAATTTATTAGCCCAATCCTCAACCCAAGTAAAAATCATCTCTAATGCATCGCATTTTTTTGATAATGAACTTGAGTTTAGCTTGTTTGATGTGCTTGAATCCTTTTTAGAACTCGACTGAGCGATAACAAAAAACCCAATTAATGCCTAAAAATGTCACTTTATCTTTAAAACAATTTGTCAGCATAGCGGGCATTATGACCTTTGCTGTTTTTATTAGTTTGTATTTTTACAGTCAAATAAAGCTATATAAAATCAATAACAATATTGAGTTACGCACCCATAACAACGCAAAAGCCGAATTAAACAGCATTATAAATAAGCTGAATATTAGTAGTAGTGAGGCGACTAAAAAACTATCCGCCTGGCAAGAGGTTGGACAACAATTAGGCAACAAACCTGTTTACCCCTACTGGAAAAGTTTGCGCCTGTTTCAATCCGACCGTTTACCCAAACATGCAATTGATGTAGAAATATTTGACAGCAACGGCGTTGCTATCCAAAAAACCACAAAATCTTCTATATTTTACAATTTTAGCCCCGCAACAACCAATAAAATAGTGGTTAAAAAAAATGGTTACTACTACCTTTTAGTTAATGAGCCGATATACCAAAATTTTAATAATACGAAAACCTTAATTGGTTACCTTTTGGTACAATTTGATCTATTGCCTTATCTACGTTCTATCGAAACGCTTAAATATATTACCCCAGAAAGTATTGTCTTTAATTCAAATACCGACGTTACACCTTTTGCAAATATTAAAAACATGGTGCAATTTACCACTATCAATAACCGTGATTTATTTCACTTTAAAGCACTTTTTTCTAACAGCCTAATTAATTTAAGCTTAGCCTCTGCCTTTTTCATTTTTGCTTTATTTATTTGTATTATTAAGCTTATTGGTCAACCTTTAACCTATTTGAACAGCTATATTGCAGATTTAGAAGACAGCAAAGAACATGACGTACAAAAACGCACTAAACCCCTGTTTCGCTTTACAGAAATTGACAAAATTCATGATTCGATAAGCCAATATCACACGGCATTAATTAGCTTCCAATCTAAGTTATACAATAAAAATATTGAGCTTTGGCAAATGGCGCATGTAGACCCGCTAACGTCTGCACACAATAGAAGGGCATTTGATGACAAGTTAGAGAATGTGCAAAAAACACTGTCTCGCTCGTCTATTAATATAAGCCTACTACTTATAGACGTTAACGACTTTAAAGCAATTAATGATACCTACGGCCACCAAACAGGCGACGACGTATTAAGAAGTATTGTTGACACATTTCAAGATGTTTTACGCACTGGTGAAGATATTTATCGAATAGGTGGCGATGAATTTGCCATTATTTTAATTGACTGCGATGCAACCAGTGCAGAAGTTTTGGCGCAAAGGTGTTTGTTCAAATACGGCCAATTTGATTTTTCGAGCTTGCAATTGGCAGACAAAGTTAGGCTAAGTATTGGCATTGCCTCTACCATTAAAGCTAATGACGACAACCAAATTAAAGACTTATTGTGGAAAGCCGATTTAGCCATGTATTCGGCTAAAAAACCCAGTTCTGGCCACGTTATTATTTATGATGCCAAATTAAATAAAGAAAACAAAGTATTTGTTAGCTGGATTAACCAAGCCATTTATACCGCTATAGAAACGGGCGAAAATATCAGCATGCAATACCAACCGATTGTTGATATTAAAACTAATAGCTTGTCTTATTACGAAGCGTTAATACGTATAAAACATAAAGACAAGGTCATACACCCCGACAGTATTTTCCCCTTTATTGGTTCAAAATCTCTAGAGGTGGATTTAGATAAAGCCGTAATTTTAAAAGTCGCTGCCGATTTAGAAAACAACCTTATCCCCAAAGGCATTGGTGTTTCAGTCAACCTTTCTGCCCAAATTATTACCCAAGAAGACTTAATTACTTGGCTAGAACCACTAGAAAAACATTTACCAGATAGAGATATTATTTTAGAAGTGACCGAAACATCTTTAGTGAGCAATTTAAAGCAGGCCATTAGTAATTTAGAACCGTTACAAAAACGGGGCTTTAAAATTGCTTTGGACGATTTTGGCAGTGGTTACTCGTCATTCTCTTACCTATCTAATATGCCAATCAATATTGTTAAATTTGATATTTCACTTATTATTAGTTTTACACAAAACCCTAACGAGCATCACATCGTTTCTAAATTGGCACAAATGATTTCAGAATCGGGCTTTGAGATTGTAGCTGAAGGCATTGAAACCGAACAACAGTTAGCCATTATTAAAAACCACTGCTTCGATAAGGTACAGGGCTTTTTATTGGACAAACAATTTAAAAACTTAAGCTAAAAGGCAGCTCTATTAATTAATTACGCTTGGCTTTTGCGCCAAGTAGTCTTCGTAATTACCTTTGTAATCTACCAAACCGTTATCCGTAAATTCGATAATACGCGTTGCTAAAGACGATACAAACGTTCTGTCGTGGCTTACAAATACTATCGTGCCTTCGTAATCTTCTAAGGCATTGTTTAAAGACTCTATAGATTCCATATCCAAGTGGTTGGTTGGCTCATCTAAAATTAATACGTTATCTTTTTGTAGTGTTAATTTAGCAAACAACATTCTCGATTGCTCACCACCAGACAATACCTTAACCGACTTTTTAATGTTATCACCAGAAAACAACATACGACCCAATGTGCCACGTATTACTTGTTCATCATCGCCCTCTTTTGTCCACGGTACAATCCAATCCGTTAGGCTTACATCTTTTTCAAAGTCTTCATTATGGTCTTGTGCAAAGTAACCAATCTGTGCTTTTTCTGCCCATTTTATCGACCCCTTGGTCATGGGTTTTTCACCCACTAAGGTTTTTAAGAAGGTGGTTTTACCTGCACCGTTAGGGCCAATTACGGCTAAACGCTCACCCGCTTCTAGCATAATGTCTAAACCAGAAAACAATGTTTCGTCGTAACCATTGGTCATGTTTTCTGTGGTGAATGCTAAACGATGCAATTTTTCGGCCGGTTCAAAACGTATATAGGGGCTTTTACGGCTTGACGGTTTTAATTTTTCGATATGAATTTTATCAATTTGTTTTTGACGCGACGTGGCTTGTTTAGACTTAGATGCATTAGCAGAAAAACGAGAAACAAATGAACGCAACTCTGCAATTTGTTCTTTTTTACGGTCGTTAGATGCAACGGCTTGGTCTCTCGCTTGGGTAGAGGCTTCCATGTACTGGTCATAATTGCCGGGGTAAAGCTTTACTTCTCCGTAATCTAAATCTGCCATGTGGGTACAAACACTGTTTAAAAAGTGCCTGTCGTGGCTAATTATTACCATTGTACATTTGCGGTCTAACAAAATATCTTCCAACCAACGGATAGAGTTAATGTCTAGGTGGTTGGTGGGTTCATCTAATAATAAAATATCAGGGTCTCCAAATAAAGCTTGGGCTAGTAACACACGTAACTTCCAACCGGGTGCTACTTGTGCCATTAAACCGTCATGCAAGCGTGCTTCTATACCTGCACCTAGCAATAATTCTCCTGCTCTGGCTTCGGCGGTGTAGCCGTCCATTTCGGCAAATTCGCCTTCTAACTCGGCCGCACGCATACCGTCATCTTCGGTCATGTCTGCGCCTTTATCGTAAATGGCATCACGCTCATGTTTTATTTTCCATAAAGCGGCATCCCCCATTATTACGGTATCTAAAACATTAAAATTTTCAAAACCAAACTGATCTTGCTGTAAGGTTGCCATAGATTCTGTGGGGCCAAAGCTTACGTTGCCTGCGGTTGCTTCTAAGTTTCCGTCCAATATTTTCATAAAGGTGGACTTGCCCGAACCATTGGCACCAATCAAACCGTAACGGTTTCCGTCTTGAAATTTAACCGAAACGTTTTCAAAAAGTGGTTTTTCACCAAACTGAATGGTGACATTAGAAGTAACTAGCACAAAAATACCCGAAATAAGATTTAACAAAGCGCGCTATTATGCGCCAATTTACTGTTTTTTTCCATTTCTCCTTTTGGGTAAGCCAGCTATTAAATTATTATTGCCTTTTTTCATTATCATAACGCTTCACAGCCTGTATAAACGCTTCTCGTTGTTCAATATCAGCTAAAGATTCTTCATCAATAATTGGAATATTGGGCAACCCTTTAAGAATAGTGGCCACAAATAAACCACTTGTTTTTAATGGCGTATTTATTGGCGGTTTATCGTTGTACACTTTTGCCGTTTTATAGCCACAACTGGGTGAACGGGCTTTTACAATTAAACCTGCAATATCTTTATTTTTACTTAACCACGTGTGAGATTGAAGCGTTAAAGGTTGGGTTAAATTTGTAAATGGTTCATCTACCAAAACCGCTTTGTATTGAGCTTTGTCTTTTATAAGATGCATAGGTGGGCGAGGAATGCCCAACCCTGCTTCAAACTCTGGACATACTGGGATAATTTCAAACTGCTTAGAAATACAGTTTTTAATGAGCGGCGTAATTTTATTGCCGCCATCGTACCTAACCGGTTGGCCTAATAAACAAGCACTAACCGCTATTTTTTTCAAAATGAAATAATATAAACGGTTATAACTTAAAAATGTCTTTTAGCATGTGAGCATGTTGGTCACTGCTATTTAAACAAGGTATGTAGTCAAACTGTTCACCGCCATTTTTTATAAAAATTTGTTTATTTACCATCGCCGTTTCTTCTAAGGTTTCTAAACAATCTACCGCAAACCCTGGGCTAATGACGGCTATTTTTTTTATACCCTGCTTGGCCAGTTTTTTTATGGTTTTATCTGCATAAGGTGACAGCCAAGGGTCGCGCCCCATACGCGACTGGTACACCAGCTTCCATTGGTGTTTATCTAAAGCGCTGGCTTTTGCAATGGCTTGTACGCTTTGTTCACATTGGTATTGGTAAGGGTCGCCCGCTTTTATATTACGAACAGGAATACCATGAAATGAAAACAATAATAAATCGGGCTGATTGGTTTTTAAATAATTTTTAATAGTAGTTGCTATCGCATTGGTGTATTGGTCAAACGCGTAATACTGATTATGAAACGATAAATTAGGAATACGCCGCCACATAATCAAATTTTTTGCCACCAAATCAAAAATAGGTGCGCTGGTAGTTGCCGAATATTGAGGGTAAAGAGGAATAACTTTTATCGAATCAAAACCCTGTTTAGATATGTCTTTTAATACATTTTTAATAGATGGTTTGCCATAAGTCATCGCTAAAAACGCACGGTGATTTTCATCACAAATGCTATTGAGTTTTTTGGTCAGCGTTTCACTGTTTACCAGTAATGGTGAGCCGTTTTTTAGCCATATTTTTTTATATGCCTTAGCCGTTTTGCTGGGCCTAAAGCGTAAAATAAAGCCATGCAAAATGGTTAGCCAAATAAGCCGAGGCATTTCTACCACTCTTGGATCAGCTAAAAACTCATGCAAATAATTTTTTACATCGTTAACACTGGTAGAGTTTGGTGTGCCTAAGTTAACTAACAAAACGGCGGTTTTATTTTTATTAGGCGTATCGGGAGAAAAATAATGCTTAAATTGACTCATTTTAAATAAAACATTTTGAAAGAGTCTTCATTATAAATCACATGAAGGTTTTTATGATTAAAAAAAGACATTTTAATTTAAGAAAACCTGATTAACTGAGTTAAAGCAGAGTTAAAAATTTAACCTTGGTTTATGCATAAATATTGGCATTATAGTAATAGCGTTAAGCTTTGCTAGTTTTGACTAAATCGTCAGGAACGATTTGGGGAGCGATAGCGACGTGCGAAGCACCGAGGGCAGGAAGCCAGAAGCAAAAACACCTAAACGTGCAAGGCTTAACGCTATTATTTTGAATAACTCCAGTCCTTCAATATTTTCTTTAATGCGTACACCAATATGAAGCAAATATGCCTATTAAATGCGGTTTATTGGTATAAAAAAACTTGGCAAGATTGTACCAAGGGCTTTATAGCTATTTTATTAAAAAAACACTAAAAAAAGAGTTGACACGTTTTTTATTCCACACAAAAAAAGAATAACGAATAGAAAAATAAAAACGTGACTTAGTTCTCACTAAATTTAGCATTAATTTTATAAGCCAATGATTACATTGAAGTTTTTAAAGTGGTCAAAAAATGACACTTTTGTATTTTCGGCTTTTGTAGCGTCCTTATAAGTGCTTATTAAATTGTTTTACACAGAGTTTTCCACAGCTTATGTGGATAAACTAAATTACCCTTTAACAACAACACTTTAGCTCATTATGGTGATTAATTGCTCATCAAATCGTTGTAACTACATTACAATTTCATAATATAATAATGCTCTACTAAAAAACCGCTAAAGCCCCTATAAATGCCTAATAAATTTATTTTTGATACCGACTTAAACAGCTTTGACCAAAATGTGCTGCTAGCATCAAACACTATCCCCGTTTTGGTAGATTTTTGGGCAGACTGGTGTGGTCCATGTATTGTTATTGCCCCTATTTTAAATCAGGTAATTAACGAGATGAGCGGACAAATAAAACTTGCCAAACTTGAAGTAGACGAGGGTAAAAACATGAAACTTGCAGGTCGCTATAAGGTACGTGGTTTCCCAACCATTATGCTTTTTGAACAAGGCCAAGAAGTAGCACGTTTTAGTAGCGCAAAACCCAAGCATTTTATTGAGTCTTTTATTTTTGAACATTCAAAAATGCTTTAATTTAAAAAAATACTGCGTTAACTAGGCGTAAAATTGACATCAAACCCAAACCGACGAGAAAAAATGAGTAACGAATCTAACGACATCACCTGTATTTATCATAAAAACTGCCCCGACGGTTTTGGTGCGGCACTTGCTGTACATATTTGGGCAAAAAAGCTCAATAAAACCGTCACTTTTTATGCGGCCAATCATGGCAACCCGCCGCCTGTTGTTACGGGTAAGACCGTATATATTGTCGACTTTGCCTACCCACGCGAAACGCTTTTAGCACTTAAAAAAGAAGCAAACTCGGTTTTAGTGATAGACCACCATAAAACCGCTCAAGAAGATTTAAAAGGTTTGAGTTTTTGTATTTTTGATATGGAAAAATCAGGCGCGGTATTAACTTGGCAGCACTTTTTTCCTGATACGCCAATACCTTTATTACTGCAATACATTCAAGATAAAGATTTATGGCATTGGCAATTAGAAAACAGCAAAGAAATTTCATCTGCTTTGTCTGCAACCAGCATGGATTTTGATACTTGGGAACATTACCTCAACGATGAAAACATCAAAACGTTGATAACAAAAGGTCAAACCATTTTAGAATATCAGCAACAAAAAGTACAAAAAATAGCCAATGCAGAAATACCGCTGACAGAAATAGCCGGTTATAACGTGCCCTGCATCAACACCACCCAACTCATATCAGAAATTGGAAACGTACTAGCAAAAGGCCACCCTTTTGCCGCCATGTACTTTGAAACCGCAACCGACCGCATTTACTCGTTAAGATCTGACGAAGACGGTATAGATGTTTCGGCAATTGCTTTATTATTTGGTGGCGGCGGGCATTTTCATGCCGCTGGGTTTAGAGTAAAAAAACCAGAGGTGGAACTGATACCTCTTTAGGGCATCTTTAAGGTTTTACAAACAAGGGCAAGGGGTCGCACGCATAATGCTCCAAGCAATTCTGTGTACCTACATCCATGTAGGCAACGATTTTAGTGTTTTTTGAGGGTATTATTTTTAATTCGATAAATCAAAATTATAGTTAAGGCTTACATCCAAACGGTCGAACTTACTTATTGCGTTAAGAAAAACGTCTGACCCTGTTGAGTTGATGATGCTTAGTTGCGTAGTAACCGTCCACTCATCATCTAACTTGTAGGTTAAGCCAGCGCGTATTAAATGGTTATCAATATTGTTGCCCAGTACCAGTAAAACCACATTGGCACTTAGGTCGTCTTTTAAAAATTGGTCGCTCCACGTAACTGCTGTAACTTTAGACCCTTCGCCAGCCAATACCGCGTTGTCATCCGTCACGGGTGACTCGCCCGACATTTCTACAATCCAATTACCAAAGGTTTTGTGAGAATAGTCAAAACCTGCCATTATTTTATAACTGTTGTTATTTTTAACACCATTAAAGCTTAATAACTGCATGGGTTTGTCTTTTATAAACAAGCCTTCTAGTTTCCATAAAAATGGATCGGCAGAATATACTAAACCTAAACCGGCTACTGGGTTTTTTAAATAGGTTTGTTCATGGTTAATAATTAAAGGGTCTCGCTGATGCACGTCACCCACTACGGCAGAGTATTCCCATTTATCAAAAACTTGGTTTAGCCGTATTGCCCATTCGGCATTGTTATCACTAACATTGTTGGGAGACTGTGGCACGACATTGTACGGATGCCCCGCCTCTATTTGGCTATTATTAAGTGCTTGCGGTACAACAATAAAATTCATTTCTTTATTGCCACTATACCAATCGAGTTTGATTACGTTTTGCCCTACTTTAATTTCTTCTGGTTTGGCAAATAATGATGCCGAGTTATCTACGGGGCTGATAATGTCGATAATGGTTGATAAGTCGGCCTTGCCCCAAGTTACAATGCTTTTGCCTACGGTAAGTGTTTTATCGCCAAAGGCTTTTTTCCAATACAGTTCGCGTACCACGGGGTCTAGTTGGTAGCGGTTTTGTACTGCTTGGCTGTCACCCTCTATTTTAAACGCATAGTTATTGCGAATGGTAAGCTCGCCATAAAACTGCCCGTAATGGGTTTGTTTGTCGGCAATTAATTGTGCGTAGGGGCCTGCTGTTATCCAACGTTTTGGTGAGTCTATTTGATAACCCAAATCAAAACTAAGTTTACCCCTTAATGGAAAACCTAGCTGTTCTTGTTCAATAAAAACATCATCAAACTCAAAGCTCACTTCGGTATTTTGAAGCGTTTCTTCTACAGAAAATTCTACTTCTATTTGCTGTGCATTTAGGTTTAAAGAAAAACAAATAAAGGTTATATAAGTAAACAGTTTAATCATAAAATTTTGATAACAGGCAAGCGTAGCTACTTCGCCATCGCCCTTATTGGCTTTAATTGAGACTCTCTAAAGCTGGCATCATTTAACATACGTGTACCCAACAACGCATCGGGCACGTCTATATTTAACGCCATTTTTGTGGTTCGCATCATGCTCATCCGTTGATTAGCATGGTTTAATATTAGCAGTTGTTTTGCCACCCAAATACCGTCTACTTTTTGCACACGTTGATTAAGTAAAGTCTTTTTCAATTTGCCTTGGCGGTCATACATTTCTATTTTTAAAACCAGTAATCGGTCTTTGTCTACCCAGTTTTTAGTGTATGAGTACGACGTTTTTGTTGCTTGTTGCGGGGTTGGTGTGCTTTTAATTACCCATACAGGCCGCTTACTTTGTGTGCTTTCTTTCAGTAACTCATAGGTATAATCATTAATGTGGCGTTTTTCTATGTCTTCATAAGACAATTCTGAACCAAATAAACTGCCCGTTTTTGCGCCGTCATCGGTTTCGGAAATAATGCGCTTTAGTTTTCGCATGGCGGGTAAGTACATCCACTGCTGCGAGTCTTTGGCATTGTCGTCGTAATCGTTTTGTAAAAACGCCATGCCTTTTTCAGACGCAGGTTTAATAATTATATTTAAACCACGGCTGTCTTTTAAGTTATCACCTATGTCTTTATTTAAACCTTCAAACTGTTTTACACGCGGTTTACTTATGCACTTGTACTTGCCATCTTTAACTTTAAAACGGCAACTCATTAACTGGCTTTGGCTATAGCTGGTTTTACCGTCGTCTCGGTCTAACACTTTTTGCATAATTTCTTTTGCAGTGGGTGTTGCACTTACACTTTGGCTAATAAAAATAGCACCGGCTATAAGCGTATTAATTAGTAATTTTTTCATTTTCTGCCTTAATTTTTGCTATTTCTTTTTCAAAAGGTTTAAACACGTAAATCATCGCGGGTAATAATAAAATATCCGCTAGCAGTGCGGTAAACATGGCAATGGCCGCCAAAATACCAAAGTTAGATAAACCTTGATGCACCGATAGTAAAAACACTAAAAAGCCCAATGATAAAACGATAGAGGTATACACCATCGCTTGCCCCACATGTTTAAGGCTAGACTTAATAGCCTGTTTAGAATTTTTGCCACTTAATAACTCGGTTCGGTAGTGGGTTAAAAAGTGAATAGAGTCATCTACCGCAATGCCTATGGCTAGGGGCATCACCAGTAAGGTGTCCATGTCTAACGCAATGCCTGCCCAACCGGTTACCCCCATAAGCATAATAATAGGGAATATATTGGGCACCATCGCCATCGCACCAAATTTTAATGAGCCAAATATCAGCAATAACAACACGGCAATAACCGCAATAACCAACACGTACGATTTGACTTGAGCGTTAGATATAAACTCCATCATGGTCATCATTAACGGCACACTACCGGTTACCGATGTTTTAAAGTCGGGGTTTTGTGCGCGTATGTCGGCAAAACTTTCATCCATCCAAACATTTATTTCTTCGGTAAATGTGGCGTATTGTGTCGACCCCTTGGTTAGTACACTTATGGTTAAACGGGCTACTTGCCATTCGTCATCTACAAACAGTTTTCGGGTGGCACTGTCTGCCGACTCAAAACTAAACAAGGTTTGCGATAGCACATCGGGGTCGTTTGGAATAATGTAGTTTTCACCACTGCCATCGGTCATATTTTGATACGAGCGTTTAGCCAGTTTGACTACCGAATCTACTTTACTCACTAAGTCGGGTCGGCCATTGAGGATTTTTTGCTCTAAAACATCAATCGCTTTTAGTAGTTGTGGGTTTTTAATACCGTCAGGCGAGCCTGAATCTATCAATATCTCAGCTGTTGATGTGCCACCAAAATTACCATCAATTTCACGCAAAGCCAAACGCAAACCGGGGCCTTCTTTAATCATGGTGGTAATGTTGGTGTCTATAAACACTTTAGGAATACCTGCTAAACCAATGGCACTTACGACTATAAAAATAAAAATAATGCGTTTGGGGTAATTTAACCCCCAATCATAAATAACCATTAAGCCGTCTTGCAATTTTTGGTCAATAGGGCGTATTTTAATTTCACCCGACTTACTGGTAACTTTAGGTGCCCAGTAATGCATACCTACTGGCAAGTAAATAAGGGTTAATACAAACGTTACCACCACACTGGTGGCGGCAAAACCTGCAAATGCTTGAATAGGTGCAATGGGCACCACCAACATAGATAACATACCGGCAATGGTTGTAATGGCCGCCAATAGTATTGGTAAGCCTGTTTTACGCATGGTTTTACGCATCGCGTCTTGATGTTCTAAACCGCCTTGACGGTACTGTTTATAACCCGATAAAATATGAATAGAGGCTGCAATGCCGACCGTTAATATTAAAAATACTATAATATTAATTAGCATATTTACCGCAATACCGCTCCAACCGATTAATCCAAGCGTCCAAATAATACCCACACCAACAATAACAGTTGGCCAAATCATACCCGGTAAAGAGCCAACCACTAACCATAAAACAGCCAAAATAAGCACCATAGATAACACCGAGTACATAGCCATTTCTTGCAGAACAACTTTATTAAAAAAGTCCATCATCCACGGGTTACCAACGGCTAAATAACCCATTGCTCCTGCATCTGGCGTTAGGCCTTTTTGCCAGTTTTGTTCTTTTAATACCACTCTAAATGCGGCCATAAAGTCGCTAAATTCTGGCATTCCTGGTGTTTCAAATTTAGGTATCTCTTTGGGGTCTAAACTTAACCCAGACGGTCTATCTATTACCGCATCAAAATCAAAACTTAATTCATCATCTATTACTATTTTAGCTAAGTTACCACCATCGTTAATTTCTTCGGTATTTTTTAATCGCGAACCGTAATCGGTTTGAATCATCATTATGCCAAGGGTAGAATCTTTAGAAAACATTCTGCCCGCATAATCATCTTCCTCTAGTGCCAACTTTCTAATCAACTCTACTTCTGCCGCACTTTTGGGTATGTTATTTTTACCAATAAATTTTCTATTAATCAGTGCATCATCAGTTGTTTCTAAATAATCGGCAGAGTAAATGCTACGAACTCGGGTAATTCTATTGAGTTCAGAATCTGCTTTAACGCGCTCTTTATTTAGCGCGTCTTCTAAATTTTTTACTAAATTTAAACTCTCGGCACTAAACACATCCCCGTCAGAGGGCTTAAACATCATTATTAAAAACTGATCGCCACCAAATAAAAAGTGAAACACATCGTAAGAATGTAAAGCAGGGTCGTCGGTATTAAAAAATGCCTCCATCGACATATCTAATTTAATACGCGGTATGCCCGCCATAAAAAAAAGGGTTAATAGCAACAAAGAAAGCACTAATTTTTTTGCATGCTTTACAGAAAAATCGGGGATTTTCTCCATCGTATTGGTAATACCCGTTAGTACCTTATTTACTTTAGATATAAATGTATTGGCCATTTTTTCCTATCTTTTATTTTCATTATTGACGAATAAGGCAATCATCAAAATAAAATCTTCTGTAATTTGAGTAAATCGTTTTTTATTGGGGTCTATTAAGTAGTGCTGACACAATCCAATAAAGTGCATGTCTATCATGTATGCCAAACTGTTTGTTTTTTGTTCATCAAAGCCGTTAGGCAACAGTGGTTTTAAATAATTTGCCCACGTTGCTACATTGTTTTTGCACATGCTTTTAAAACGCGTCATTGTTTCTGGCTTATTTCTAGACTGATCCATAAACGACAGCAATGCGGTAAACACTTCGGGGCTTTGTTCTATAAACTTAAAAGCAAACGCTAAAGAAAACCGAATATAATTTTCGTAAGAATCAAACTGCTCTTTACTTGCTTGCTGGTTAAAGCCTGCAATAATCGAGTCTAAAATATAAATATAAAAGTCTTCTATTTGTGCAAAATGATGAAAAAAAGTACTTTTACTTAGCCCCGCTTGTTTAGCAATATTTGCCGCACTTAATGACTTAACCCCACCGTCTTTTAACAAAACAAAGGCTGCCATTAATAATTTTTGTTGTGATTGTTGGGCTTTGGTCAATTTTGGCATTCGGCAAGAATAAAACAAACCGACCGGTCGGTCAATAAGGTTTTATATATTCAAGCTACAAACAATTAATAAGATGCCCCATAATAATACACACACTAAATAAATGTAGCAAAGCTACAAATAAAGCGTTAAAATTGCGGGTTCTGTTAAATATTTACATCATTTGGACAAAATATGGCACGCGTTACGGTAGAAGATTGTTTAGAGCAAGGCATTGGACGTTTTGATTTGATTTTAGTTGCGGCTAAAAGAGCACGCCAAATAGCTAACGGCGCAGACCCTTTAATCCCTTCTAATGGTGATAAAGCAACCGTTATCGCCTTGCGTGAAATTGCAGAAGGTTTAATTGGCGCAGACTTTTTAGAAGAAGAAGATAAAACCACCGATGATGCATTAACCGCCTTTTTAGAAGAAGAAGCAGCATTAGCTAAAGAAGCATCTCCAGCTGTAAGTTAACTCTATTGGGCTTAATTTCTTATTAAGCCCAAGCACCTCATGTTTTCGGTTTATTTTCCCTTTCTTTTTTTTAATCGAACAAAACCTTTACCCCTTTTTTTAGTTTTCCCTATTTATAAACAAAATAATGGTGCCTAAAAAATACAATGTTGTCATTATTGGCGGTGGCGCAGCCGGTTTAATGTGTGCCATTAGCGCAGGCAGCCGTGGTAAAAGCGTAGTGGTTTTAGACCATGCCAAACAAGTTGGCAGTAAAATATTAATGTCGGGCGGTGGCCGTTGTAACTTTACCAATTACAATATTGAGCCCAGTAACTACCTTTCTCACAACCCTCACTTTTGTAAATCTGCACTTAGCCGTTACAGCCAGTGGGATTTTATTGCCTTGGTCGAAAAACACAACATTGCCTATCACGAAAAAACCTTAGGGCAATTATTTTGCGACAATAAAGCAAAAGATATTTTAAACATGCTTTTAGACGAATGCGCGCAAAACAAGGTAAGCATCGACACCAAATGCAGTATAGAAAAAGTCATTAAATTGGATAATGGTTACCAAATAGTCACCTCAAAAGGTGACTATTTGTGCCAATCTTTAGTGGTATCTACGGGTGGTTTATCTATACCGACCATGGGTGCAACAGGTTTGGGTTATCAAATTGCACAACAGTTTGGTCATACACTTTATCCACGTACCCCAGCTTTAGTGGCGTTTACCTTAAACCCTAAAATGCTTAAAGACTTTAACGGTTTGTCTGGCACATCCATCAGTGCAATTGTTTCTTGCAATAATCAACGTTTTAAAGAAAATATTTTGCTTACCCATCGTGGTATTAGCGGCCCTGCCATTTTACAAATATCTTCTTACTGGCAAGCAGGTGATGCTATTACTATTAATTTATTACCCAGCAATGATATTTATTCGGTTTTAAAATCGGCTCAAAACCACTCGCCAAACAGTCAATTAAATACCTTATTGAATGCTTTTTTTAGTAAAAAGCTAAGCTTAACGTTTTGCCAATTGTGGTTTAGCAGTTTTTATCTAAAAGCCATTGCACAAGTAACAGACAACGACATAAAAAAGGTTGCCGAGCAATTACATAACTGGACATTTAAACCTGCAGGGACAGAAGGTTACAGAAAAGCAGAAGTAACGCTTGGCGGTGTCAACACTGATGAAATTTCGTCTAAAACCTTTGAAAGCAAACACGCCAATGGGTTATATTTTATTGGCGAGGTATTAGACGTTACAGGCCATTTAGGTGGCTATAACTTCCAATGGGCTTGGGCATCTGCCGATGCAGCAGGGCAAGCAGTGTAGGTTTAAACTTTATGCTTACATAATTCTGATTAACTAACGTGTCATCTGGCAGCGCCAAGTAGGGCAATCTTTCAAGCACGCATCTACTTCGTTAAGTTCCTTATCAATGGAATAACCATTAACTGCGAAACTTGCCTTGCATATACATGCTTGAAAAATTACAGATGATGCGCTAGTTAATCAGGGTTTCCTTAACCAAACCACATTGCATATTTCCGGGTACCGCGATATTTATGCGTTTAGGCAAATCAAGGTTTAAACCGTCCATAATGGCAACAAAAGCCGCTTCGGTTTGGTTATTACCTAGACGTGAATTAAAAGTTTTTTCATGCCCAATAGTGGATGCGGTAAAACCAGAATAATCGTGCCCAGGGTAAACAGTCGTTTTCTCATCGAGAGTAAATAATTTTTTAGTAATTGAGTCGTATAGGTGTTTTGCATTACCCGCTTGAAAATCGGTACGTCCACAACCGTCAATCAGTAAGGCATCACCTGTAAAAACAGCACCATCTATATGAAAACTGACACAGGTATCTGTATGCCCTGGCGTGTAAATAACATGTATTGTCTGCCCCCCTAACGACAACGTATCGCCATCGCTTAACAATTTATCCGCACATTGTAGGCCGCTGCTTTCATGCACCATTACGTCGCTGCCAAATTCTTTTCTTAGCAGACCAGAAGCGGTAATGTGGTCGGCATGTACGTGCGTCTCTAGCGTGTATTTTAGTTTTAAGCCGAGCTGTTTTATAAACTTAACATCGCGGTCAAATTCCTCTAAAACCGAATCTATAAGTGCCGCTTCTTTTGTTTTTTGATCCCAAAGTAAATAAGTATAGGTCGCGGTTACAGAGTCAAATAATTGTTCAATTTTCATAGTATTTTTTCTCGTTACATTAATTGTTTTCAGGTGCATTTTGCATTAATTGATTGCAATGGCGATAGTGTTCGACTCCACCAATATTAATGACATTTTGAAAACCAAGCTCTATTAACATCGTTACCGCTTGGTCAGCTCGCCCACCTATATGACAATAAACTAACACAGGGTTGAGTAGGTTCAGCTTTTTTTTTGCGATTTCTTGTATTTGATCAAGAGGAATATTAAGTGCGTTAGGTAAACCGCCCTGTTTAAATTCATCTTGGGTTCGTACATCTAAAAGTGTCGCATTGGGCGGGATATTGGTTCGAATATCATCACAAGTTAAATTTTGCATAATTAATAGTTCCTCGGTATTTGTTTACATAAAAATGTGGCTTAAATTCAAACTTTCAAGCTGTTTTAAACTAAAGACGGGATTCAACTTGTGAACAAATATTTTCTAAACAAGGCTAGATGGCGCCTCTATTAAGGAAGGCCTGATTAACTGGAGTATTTGTTTTATAGAGGCATTAAAAACAATAATTAATACTTTTTTAAACAATATAACGTTAGTTACAGCCACCCTTTAGGTGACAAGTGCCTTATACAGGTCGCAAATTGTTTACAAAAATTAAAACTACGCGACACCGATTTTGTTAAGGAAGACCACTAAAAAGCATGCTGTCAACGTTGCTAATACTATTAGTAACAGCAAAAACGCATTAAAAATTCATCTATTGCCAACAACGTAACCATTAGTTGTGGTTTATTTTGGAAGGCAGCCAACCACAAAGTTGATAAAGACGTTTTAATAGAAAATGCTGACAAAGCGTTATACCAAGCAAAGTACAACGGCAGAAACCAAATAGTTATTTTTGACTAAAACCCTATAAAATACGCCTATTCAATTCAATTTAGGCCACTTTGTGAACTCTTCAACATTCGATATTTTTGAGTTAAACCCAAGCTTGTTAAATAATTTAAGCAGCCTAGGTTACACCCAACCTACGCCCATACAAACGCAAAGCTTGCCATTAATTTTAAAAAATCACGACGTTATTGCTCAGGGTAAAACAGGCTCTGGCAAAACCGCAGCTTTTGGTTTGGGTTTATTAAACAAATTAAATAGCAAACAATTTAAAGTACAGGCCTTAGTAATGTGCCCAACAAGGGAGTTGGCCGACCAAGTAGCTAAAGAAATACGCCGTTTAGCACGCGCCATAGCCAATATTAAAATATTAACCTTAACGGGTGGTGTGGCTTTTGGCCCACAAGTAGGCTCTTTAGAACACGGTGTACACATTGTGGTAGGCACACCTGGGCGCATTGGTGACCACCTTAACCGTGGCACACTTAAATTACAAAATGTAAACACCTTAGTTTTAGACGAAGCCGACCGCATGTTAGAAATGGGCTTTCAAGAACAAATTGAAGCCGTTATAAATGAAATACCCAGCGAACGGCAAACACTGTTTTTTAGTGCGACATTCCCTCACAAAATAGAGGCCATATCGTCGCGCATTATGCGCAAACCTAAAATAGTTAAAGTCACCAGCCAACATAACGACGATACCATCGCACAGCACTTTTATAACGTAGAAGACAAAGCACAAAAATTAACCGCCATACGTTTATTGCTGGGTCATTTTAAAAGTGAATCGACCGTTGTTTTTTGCAATATGAAAATAGAAACTACAGAAGTTGCCAATGCATTAAAACAAGTCGGTTTTACCGCTGCTGCATTAAATGGCGACTTAGAGCAAAAAGACCGCGACCAAACCTTAGTAAAGTTTGCCAATAAAACCGTCAATATTTTAGTAGCAACAGACGTAGCTGCCCGTGGTTTAGACATTGAAAAACTCGACATGGTAATAAACTACCAACTAACGCAAGACACCGAACAACACGTACACCGTATAGGGCGAACAGGGCGAGCAGGCAGTAAAGGCATAGCTTGTACTTTTTTAAGCAACAAAGATGAGTTTAGAATAAAAATGCTAGAGGACTATTGCAAAATAAAAGTACAAGCAGAAGCCTTACCCCCTAAAAGCGCAATAGAAAACGCCACAGTAAAAGCCAGCATGGCAACCTTACAAATAACCGGAGGTAAAAAACAAAAAATAAGACCAGGTGATATATTGGGCGCACTAACAGGTAAAAATGGCATAGAGGGTTCACAAGTAGGCAAAATTAATATTTTTGATAACCATGCTTATGTAGCGGTAAGCCGAGACGTAGTAGCTTTTGCCTTAAAAAAATTAAGCCAAGGCAAACTAAAAGGTAAAAATTTTAGAGTGAGGAAAATATAATTACAAGACCCACAACCTTACTGCTTGCAGTTTTAGGTTGGGTAAGGGTTATTGTTTTACCTGTAGCAGGTGTATTAGGTGCAAAATAACACACATAAGGCTAATATCAATAACAACTTATTTTAGGTTTACAGTTTATGAACAGCACAGCCATATCACATACAGTAGCAGAAGCAATCGAGCAGATAAAAGCATCATTAAACAATAAAGGCTTTATATTATTTAGTGACATAAACCACCAAGCGAATGCAAAAAAAGTGGGGTTAGATATGGAAGAGTCGCGTGTTTTACTTTTTGGCAAGCCAGAAGTTGGCACCAAATTATTACAAACAGATATTTTTTGTAGTTTAGATTTACCCATGCGCTTAGCGGTAGTAAGCAAAAATGGTAGCAGCTATATGGTTCACCAAACGTCTGACGATTTTAGTGCTAATTACCAATTAAAAGACCACCCCGTTTTAGAAAAAATGGATGCTTTATATGCAACATTAATAAAAGAATTAATAGGAGACTAAAGTAATGGCAACAGAGCGAGCAGTATTAGCAGGGGGTTGTTTTTGGGGCATGCAAGACTTAATACGTAAACTAAAAGGCGTACAAACCACCAAGTGCGGTTACACAGGCGGAGACGTAGCCAATGCAACTTACAAAAACCATGGTACACATGCAGAAGCACTAGAAATTGTTTTTGATAACAAGCTGATAAGTTATCGCGAAATATTAAGTTGGTTTTTCCAAATCCATGACCCATCAACCTTAGACAGGCAAGGCAATGACCAAGGCAGTGCCTACCGATCTGAAATTTTTTACACCACCGATGAGCAAAAAACAAATGCATTAAAAACAATAGATGATGTAAATGCATGTGGGTTATGGCCAGGCGCAGTAGTTACCAAAGTAAGCCCAATTAGTGATTTTTGGGATGCCGAGCCGGAACATCAAGATTATTTAGAACGCTTTCCTAACGGTTATACTTGTCATTACCCGCGTGCAGGTTGGGTATTGCCAGAGTCTTGATTGCGGTTGGTAAAGGTACTGGCCTTTTGGTGTGCAGAAGCGGTATTTTTACCTTTAAATTTAAATGCGTGCTACAAAATTAGGCAAAAAGAATTCTGCAACCAGTAGGGGTTTATTTTCTAAATAAAAAACAGAACGCCTGCCCCATACCTCACTATCGTCAGGCATTAGCACACAAGTAATTTCAATAGGGTCACGAACCATATCCGGTTGAGAAAACAAATAAGCACCCAGCGGTTTGTTGTTAAGCTGAGTTAATTCTTTTTGTTTGCCTGTTAGCGTAGAAAGCGGGATAACCGTTCGGGCAAAAACAGACTCGGCTTTATTGCAAAGTAATAACACTTCTCTTACGTTTGCGATACTGCTATCGGCCACGTTTAAAGCATCGGCTTCATTTTTGTAAATTCGATCTTCATTTTGTTTTAGCAAATTGACACTAAACTGATTATTACTAAAGGCAATTAAACGTTTAGTCAAAGACCCTTCGTCAACCAACCAGTTTAAAAGCTCGCTTTTCGGCTCAAACTGTCGACCCCTTGCTACAAATTTTGCCGTAATGGGCAACCACTGCGTTTGCGGTAAATGTTTTTTTAAAACGTCAATATTCATTAAATTTAACAAGGTGCTGGTTAATGCGCCCATTTTACGATATTTATTCGATTATAAACAAAACATTACTTGAAATTTATTAATGCCTCCCAATATTAGTTTTACAAAATACGGGCTACCTTGTTATTAATGTCGCCTAAATTATTAATAATATTTGGAGAATTTGTCAAATGAGCATTCGCCCATTACACGATCGTGTTGTTGTAAAACGTACGGAAGAAGAAAAAACCAGCGCAGGCGGAATTATTATTCCTGATAGCGCTACAGAAAAACCGTCTACTGGTAAAATTATTGCCGTAGGAAATGGAAAATTAAACGACAAAGGTGATGCAATGCCTTTAGACGTTAAAGTTGGCGACACCGTTTTATTTGGTAAGTTTTCTGGCTCTGAAATTGTAGTAGACGGCGAAGATTTATTGGTGATGCGTGAAGACGACATCATGGCGATAATGGGCTAATTGTTTTTCGTTCTATTTCGATTTATCGAAATAGAACGCTATCGAAACAACAGTCTAAGAACTATTAAACAAATTTAAGAGAATTAAAAATGAGCGCAAAAGACGTAAAATTTGGCAATGACGCACGCAGCAAAATGGCAGCAGGCGTAGACATTTTAGCAAATGCTGTAAAGGTAACTTTAGGCCCTAAAGGTCGTAACGTAGTATTAGATAAAGCATTTGGCGCACCATCTGTAACTAAAGATGGTGTATCAGTAGCGAAAGAAATTGAGCTTGCAGACAAGTTTGAAAACATGGGCGCGCAAATGGTTAAAGAAGTCGCCTCTCAAACTGCAGATATTGCAGGTGATGGAACAACAACAGCCACTGTTTTAGCACAAAGCATTGTTCGTGAAGGTTTAAAATCTGTTGCGGCAGGCATGAACCCAATGGACTTAAAACGCGGTCTAGATAAAGCCGTAATTGCCGCAACAGAAGCGCTAAAAAACATGTCTACCGAATGCAGTGATAGCAGTGCTATTGCACAAGTTGCTTCAATTTCTGCCAATAGTGATACGTCGGTAGGTCAAATTATTGCAGACGCTATGGACAAAGTAGGTAAAGAAGGGGTTATTACCGTAGAAGAAGGCACTTCTTTCGAAAACGAATTAGACGTAGTAGAAGGTATGCAATTTGATAGAGGCTATTTATCACCTTACTTTGTAAACGATCAAGATAAAATGATTGCTAACTTAGAATCACCATTTGTTTTATTGCACGACTCTAAAATATCAAATATACGTGAACTATTACCTGTTTTAGAAGCCGTTTCTAAAGCGGGCAAACCGTTATTAATTATTGCCGAAGATATTGAAGGTGAAGCATTAGCGACCTTAGTCGTTAACAGTATTCGCGGTATCGTAAAAGTATGTGCCGTTAAAGCACCCGGTTTTGGTGATCGTCGTAAAGCGATGTTGCAAGATTTAGCTGTATTAACTGGCGCGACAGTAATTTCTGAAGAAGTGGGTTTGTCTTTAGAAAAAACCACCATAGAAGATTTAGGTAGTGCCAAAACCATTACCGTATCTAAAGAAAATACGGTAATTGTAGATGGCGCAGGTGAAAAAGGCGCGATTGCATCACGTGTAGAGCAAATTCAAACCATGTTGGCAGACACCACCTCTGAATACGATAAAGAAAAACTACAAGAGCGTGTTGCTAAATTAGCCGGCGGTGTTGCAGTAATTAAAATTGGAGCGGCTTCAGAAGTAGAAATGAAAGAAAAGAAAGACCGTGTTGACGATGCTTTACATGCAACACGTGCAGCAGTAGAAGAAGGCGTTGTAGCAGGCGGAGGTGTTGCTTTAATTAGAGCCGCAACAGCACTTAGCACGTTAAAAGGTGATAACAGCGACCAAGATGTTGGTATTGATATTGCACGTCGTGCAATGGAAGAGCCACTACGTCAAATTGTTGCTAATGCAGGTGGCGAAGGTTCTGTAGTTGTTAACGAAGTAGCAAAAGGCGAAGGAAACTACGGTTATAACGCATCTAACGATACTTATGGTGACATGATTGATATGGGTATTTTAGATCCAACAAAAGTAACCCGTACAGCATTACAAAGTGCAGCATCTATTGCCGGTTTAATGATTACAACCGAAGCGATGATAACTGATGCAGCGTCTGATGATGCGGCAGCACCAGATATGGGCGCAGGTGGTGGCATGGGCGGAATGGGCGGCATGATGTAAATAAAATTACATTGTTTCACTAACGCTCATAGCGTTTCAAAAGCCCCATAACTTGTTGAGTTATGGGGCTTTTTTGTGTCTACCCCTATTCAATTCGTTTCACCATGTTTCACTGAGTTTCAAGTTATTTAGGGTGTAAAGTGGGGTACAATTTCATTTTATCCTCGTTTTTCTGATATTATTGATTGGTACCCCATTTCACACCACAATCAAGGAAAGAAAATGAGCCTCACATAGGGGGTATAGAGGGTGTAAAACTTACAGACAGTGAAATTGAAGCATTACTTGGTGAGGTGGGTAAACAATCTTTTGCTAATAGAGATGAGCAAGATGCGGAAGCTTCGGCTGTATATGTCCATTACCAGGTATAGGTAGTAAAACAAACCCAATACCGGTGTGGGTAAATAGGTAATGTCCCAGCTGTATAGCTCATTGGCTGTCGTTGCCGTTAATGCACGCGGTTTTTTAATTTTCCGAGTAGGTTTTGATTTTAATCGATGTTGCAGCTGCTTTTCTTGTTTCAATATACGGTAGAACGTTGATTCAGAAGCAAGATACCTTCCTTCATCGGCAAGCTTGGGCACTATTTTAGACGGCGGTAGGTTGGCATAATCAGTGTCATTAGCCACCGTGATAATACGCTGGCGCTCAAGCTCACTTAGCTTGTTTTTGGGGAGGTGCTTAGCATCCAAACGTCCATCTTGTTTATTGTCAGCTTTAGCCCAACGTTGAACCGTTTTAGGGCTTATGCCGATGGCCTCCATGCCAATTTCTGCCTAGCGCCAGAGGCTCTAGCCTGATCAATTAAGGTCATAGTTTTAGACCGTTCAGTAATCATTGTGTATTGCCCTCGCCGTTGCCCCAGATCTGGTTGACTTTTTTTTGAAGGACTAACAGCGCAGCGGTTTCAGCTAATGCTCTGTCTTTACGATTTAACTCTTTTTGTAAGGCTTTGTTTTCTTGGCGTAATGTCTTAATGTTGCTGCGTATTGTTGCGGTTGTACCATTCAGTTGTCCCTCTAAAAAATCTTGTTTCCATTGTTGGATGTGGTGCGCAAAGATACCCTTAATACGACACCGTTCACTGACTTGTTCATCACTAAGTGGCGCACAAGAAATGATCATATTAAGCTTGTCTTTTGCACTCCAATCTTGAGGTCTTTTTTCTTTTATCATTTGGATTACGTTATTCGCCTGTATCGGTTCAAGTTGTTGTTTTTTACTGCATACAATCCATCTATTTAATGTTGAGTAGCCTACGCCTAAATCATTGGCTATGTCTTTTACCGTAACATTATTAAACCGACTAAGCGCTTTTTCAACCGCTTGTATTTTAAATGATGGTGTGAATTTAGAATTCATGTTTCGTTCCTCTAAGTAAATATTTAGAGGCGACAACTATCCTGACATAGGGGGATATCGTGGCATTCTTGAATCGAGAACAAAGAACACTATGAATTTAACACCACAAGATATAGTTGTGTTATTAAAGCTGATTGCTATTGGTAATAGAAGTAGACTTTTGATAGTTAACATATAAACAGGGCAAAAAAATATACCCCGCTTTATACCCAAAAAGTTAAATTAACTCAAAAAGCGTATGTTTTGATGCTTTTTTATCAAACGTTAATACAGGTGAAATGCCTTTTTGGTCTACACAATGGGCTATTAATAAATCTGACAAATCATAATTATTAATTTGCGCATCTAAAATAAAAGACTGAATTGCTTCATAGTGCTCAAATTGAAAAATAGGCATCTGTGTTAAATCACTTATTGATAATAGCAGTTCATTCCTATTAATTTTATAAATCGACCCTACCACCCAAATGACTTCTATAAGAACCAAAATTGAAATATAAAATTCTTGTTTAGTTCTTTCTGCTACTTTAAAAAGTGAATAGACTTTTTGCGCTTGAACTTGGTCGTCACCGACCAAAAAGCGCACAACTACATTCGTATCTAGTGCTTTCATATAGCCTTACGTTTAAACCTGTCTTTTAAAGCAGAATTCATTTCTTCAACAGAAACAGGCTCCTGTCCCTCTTTTTTTAAACATGCAAAAACATCATCTATACTTTTGCGAACTGGACGCAAAACTGCCTCTCCACTGCTTAATAATTTTAGTTCAATTTTATCTCCAGAATTCAAATGCAGAGAGTCCCTAATACTTTTTGGGATAGTGACTTGTCCTTTACTGGTCATGGTTGCTAAAGACATTTATTTTCTCCAAATATTCTTACCGATAGTAAGGAGTATATATCATTTGAAAATAATCATTTTGTTTCCTTGGGATGTTATATTACTCGATAGAGATCGAGTACGTTCTAGATATTGCCAATCGTTAAGTGTAAGGAACAGTCAATAAAATGAAGGGCTTAATGAGAAGAGGTTGAGTTTTAATTGCCCTCTCCACCCCTTGTCCCTCGCCAACAAGGGGTGGGGTACTAGGTAGGGTACCATATGTTTTTAAAATAATTAATTCTATTAAAATCAATATGATAAACCGAAGTGGGCAGCATGATATAGCTTTGCTTTATTCATTTTTTGTCCTTTAGGCGACAAACAGTCTTCTTAGAAAATGATCAATTATAAGCTCACTTTCTCTTCTTAGTCTGCCACCGCCGAGGAAACAAAATTGAAATACACTTTAATTATTTAAATGTATTTCAAAAACATCTAAACAAGCCTCTAAATTTATTTAGGGGCTTTTTTTATGTTTGCAGTATTTTCATGACTTCCTTAAGTTGATATTGTAGACTGAGATAATGCTGACTAAATTACAACACCTCTGCTTAGTATTGTGTTTATTACCAAGCCTTGTATGGGCGCAAAATACTATTAAAATAGGCGTTTTAAGCCATCGTGGCGATGCAATCGCCCTGAAAACGTGGGAGCCACTGGCTGAGTATTTAAGCCACACTATTGCAGGCTCCCGCTTTGTTATAAGCCCTTTAGACTTTGATGTTATAGATTCTGCAATAGACCAAAAAGAGATTGATTTCCTACTAGTCAATCCTGGTATTTATGTGTCAATGGAGGCCAAACACCGCGTTTCACGCATTGCCACTTTAATAAAACTGGCTGCAAATAAGCCATACAATGTATTTGGTGGTGTCATATTTACAAAAAAAAATCGTGCCGACATCAATACAATTAGTGACCTAAAAAACAAACGTTTTATGGCTGTTGATAAAATATCATTGGGTGGCTACCAAATGGCATGGCGAGAAATGCTTCTGCACAACGTCAACCCAAAAACTGACTTACTTTCATTAACATTTGGCGGTACCCACGATAAAGTGGTTAATGCCGTCAAAAATGAAACGGTTGATGTTGGCACCGTACGAACGGGCATTTTAGAAAGTATGAACCAAGCAGGTTTAATTGATATAAACGATTTTAAAATAATAAACGCATTCGACGACGATCATTTCCCTGCGGTACATAGCACCCCTTTGTATCCAGAATGGCCTTTTAGTAAACTGCTTAAAACGTCCAATTTGTTGGCGCAAAACGTCGCGATTGCACTTTTTAAATTAAATGACAATAAATTAAATACAGCCACTCAGCCTTGGTCTAAATATGCCGGCTGGACAATACCCCTAGAGTACCAGCCCATTAACGATATTTTGTATGACCTGCACTTGCCACCTTATCAAAGAGTGGGCAAATTTACGCTTAGCGATGCCATTAATAAATATCGTTATTGGTTAGCAATTACTTTAATTTTTATTGCGCTGACTATTTTTATGATGATGCGCGTTAGCAAATTAAACCGTGCATTAAAATCATCAAAAAAACTATTAGAAAACCAGCATGCACTCATTTTAGATTCTGTTGCCGATGGAATTTACGGAGTGGATACTAATGGCGATTCTACCTTTGTAAACAAAGCAATGGAAAAAATAACAGGTTGGACAGCCGCAGAAATGGTGGGGAAAAATCAGCATGAAATTTTGCACCACACTAAAAAAGATGGTACGCCGCATTTAGCTAAAGACTGCCCCGTTTATAAAACCTATCAAGATGAAAAAGCACGGTTTGTTGAAGATGACTTGTTTTGGAAAGCAAACGGTCAATCGATCCCCGTAGAATACTCAAGTACACCGTTAAAAGATGCTAATGCTAAAACTATAGGTAGTGTTGTCGTCTTTAGAGACATTAGCGAGAAAAAGCACGCAGAAAAACAATTAGCAATACTGCAAAACGAGTTAGCCCATGTAAGCCGTTTAAGCAATATGGGTGAAATGGCATCGGGTATGGCGCACGAGTTAAACCAACCATTAACGGCAATTTTAACTAATTCTGATGCATGTATTCGGCTTCTTGATTCTAAAAATATCGATACAGAAAGGTTAATGCAAACCTTAGAAATTATTGGCGGGCTTTCTAAACGAGCAAGTGGCATTATTCAGCAATTACGTCAATTTGTTAAAAAAGACAGCGGTGATTTGTCTTTAGTTAATGTAAATGACTTAATTACTAATTTATTAAAATTAATTCATAATGAGCTGGAGCATAAATCCATTAAGGTGAATATACAGCTGGATAAAAACTTACCGACCGTATTAGCGCAACCCATTCAAATAGATCAGGTTATTTTAAACTTGGTTAGAAACGCTATTGATGCGATGGAGTCAATAAATCGCACTAAAAAGAGCATCGTTATTAAAACAGAAACGTTAAAAACTACGATTAAAATAACGGTTATTGACAATGGAGTTGGTATAAGTAGCAGTATTATTGATGAATTATTTGCCCCTTACAAAACCACCAAACAAACGGGAATGGGGTTGGGTTTATCCATAAGCGAAAACATAATACACTCTCATCATGGGCAATTAATTGCCAATAACAACCTTAAAACAGGTGCCAGTTTTAGTTTTACTTTACCAATAAAGGATAATAATAATGACCGAAAATGACGGTATCGTTTATATAATTGATGACAACAAAGACGTATTAGAGGCGATAACCCTGTTAATGTCATCAGTCGGTTTAACCGTAAAAACTTTTTTATCCGCTAATGAGTTTCTCGCTTCATGGTCAGACAAATTTTCTGGTTGCATATTATTAGACGTAAGAATGCCTGGCATGAGTGGCCTAGAACTACAAAAAAAATTACAACAAAAAAAATATTGCCCGCCCATTATCATAATTACAGGCCATGGTGATATATCTATGGCGGTAAAAGCGGTGCAAGATGGTGCAGTAGACTTTATTGAAAAACCATTTAATGAACAAACTCTTTTAGACAGCGTGCATAGAGCCTTAGAGCAAGATGTAAAAAGCCGAGGAAAAAGTTCAAGGTTAAATGATATTAAATTTAAAATAGAGAGTTTAACCCCCCGCGAACAAGATGTGATGCAATTAGTCGTAAAAGGACAGCGGAATAAAATAATTGCAGACACTTTAAGTATTAGTGTTTCAACCGTTGAGGTGCACCGAGCAAGGGTTATGGAAAAAATGGCAGCCCACACATTGTCAGACTTAATGAGAATGATTATTCTTGTTGAAGAAGCAGCGTAGCAGGTTCTAAATTACCCGTGCAAAGGGAAACCGCTATTCACACTACGTTCATCAGCTACCCATTTTAGTATATACCCCCATTTAGGCGTTGTTGTGCAAGCCATACAATGTATAAAGCTTAAACTATTTAAAATACAATAAATGGATTGGCTAACTTGTTCAAAATTTTAAAGAATATGTTGGCGTCTTAATACTCATTTAAGCAAATAACTTAACTGGGGATTATTATGAAACGCTCACTACTACTTTTTTTTCTATTGTTTACCACTCAATTTGCCATAGCAGAAGAAGTTAAAGAACTTAATTGGATTGGTTGCGGGATAACAAAAAAAGCTTTTATGAAGTCGATGGCGATAGAGTATGAGCGCGTCACTGGTATAAAAGTTAACTTAAATGGTGGTGGTGCAACCAAAGGGATACGCAAAATATCTTCAGGTGAAATGGATATTGGTGGTTCATGTAGGCATAAATTGTATAACCATAACCAAGAAGTCAATACAGAACTGCACCCCGTCGCTTGGGACGCACTTGTTATTATCGTAAACAACAACAACCCCGTCACTAGTATTACGCGTGAGCAAATTAAACAATTGTATTTAGGAAAAATCACCAACTGGCAAGAGCTGGGCGGAGTTGATGAACCCATTAACCTTATGATTCGTAAAGGTAAAATATCGGGTGTTGGTTTTGCTATGCGTAAGTTAATATTTGCAGACTCAACTGTTGAGTTTGTTTCAGATAATATATTCCCCTCTACCGGCCCGCTAGAAAAGGCAATTGAAAAAGACGAATATGCCATTGGAATTACAGGCATAAGTAGCGCGCGTAAACGAAACGTTAAAATGTTGTCACTTAACGAAAAATACCCAACCTATGAAAACATTAAAAATGGAGTTTATTCACTCTACCGACCACTGTACTTGGTCAGCAATCCAAGTTCACCTAATAGTAAAGCCGTGAAAAAATTTATAAAATTTGCACAAAGCGCAGCAGGCCGAGAGATTATAAGAAAAAATGAAGTTGTGCCTTATTTTGATGCGCTTAAATTAGCCTACAGTCAGTTTCAGCAAGACATGAAAGCATACAGTGAAGGCTATTAATAAAGGGCATTTCTATATGGAAGCTCTGATTAACTGGCTCAAGCATGGTTAAAAATTTAACCTCAGTCAGTGCATAAGTATTGGACTGATACTAATAGCGCTAAGCTTTGCTTGTTCACCGCTTTATCGTGAACTAGCAAAGCTTATCAAGCGGGCTATTAGAGCATTAGCAGTTAACGTTATCGCTTGCCGCTTGTAAGCCTTGCTAGTTTTGAAAAAGCACCAAAACGAGCAAGGCTTAACACTGCATGCAAAGACGTAGGCAATGCGTTTATTTAAGATGAAGAATAACCGCAAACCTGCACTTACGCGTTTGAAAATAATGCGTAATTAATTTAGGGTTTTTCAAGGAAAACCCCAATATATTTTTAAAATTCAACTTGTTATAGTCCGCATCAATCTGTTATTGGAAACTCAAAATGTCAAAAATGAACCGTCGTAATTTTTTAAAATTAAGTTTAACGGGTGCAGTTGCTGCCGTAACCATGCCCGCCTTTATGCCAAGTATGGCCACCCCTAAAAACTTATTACCCAAAAACTTTTACACCGTACCCATGAACGGCTCAGTACGCATACTGCATGTAACAGACGTACACGGGCAGTTACTACCGGTGTATTTTAGAGAACCCAACGTCA
>CAZPSE010000003.1:0-78497 GCA_964589575.1 uncultured Gammaproteobacteria bacterium
CCAAGTAAGGACGGCTTTATACATGGCAATAATGTCAGCAATACAGTGTAATCCCGTCATTATTGAAACCTATCAAAGACTACTAAAAAGAGGAAAAATAAAGAAAGTAGCGCTTATCGCATGTGTTAGAAAAATGCTGATTATTCTTAATTCTATGGTACGAGATAACAAACCTTGGGATGTCAATTACAGCGCTAAATTTAGTAGTTGACACCATAGTCACTTGCTATTTTATTACACTGTAAAATAAAGAACGGTACTTTATTTTCATTTTTTTAAATATCATTTACTCTGACCCACTTGATTAACCCACTTGATTACAGTTGACCCGCACTGCAACGCACCTTTTTGTGCATGTCGCTCCGCGCCATTCTTGCACAAAAAGCTACTACGCAGTGCGGTCAACTGAACTCGGGCGTTTATAGCAGTACATTGGGTTTATGGCTAAAACTGATGTACGCCGATTTTTAAGACTATTTTAATTGACTTTAAAATAGTCAATATTGGGCTCTGTTTCAGGCAAATGGAGAACATCACTGTGTGTAACGTACGTAATAAAAAACATACTGTCGTATAAATCATTAATGTTGTAGCCAACATTTCCCACCTTGTCTAAAAGGTAATTATCGTTATTAATAACCCGTTTCATTAATTCTTTAGCAATGTGGTGTGTATCTATTTCTTCTAATAATAAACGTTGTGCAAATTCTTTTTTTGCCATGGTAATTTTCTAATTTATTCATCTTATATAGATAAGGTCTAAAAGAGCTTGTGAAACACAATTATTTTTATTCATTTGTCTTTTTTGTGACGCACAGCGCATTACAGATAAACTGTTGAATGTTTTTAGGCTGAACTCTGTATTTTTTTATAATTTGCTTTTCTAAACTTGATAAGCCATTAAAGTGTAATGGTTCGTTCTCTATTTCTTCCCCTCGTTCGCCAATAAACGGTTTACCTGTACCATTTATTAACCAGTTTGGGTTAATATTTCTACGGCGCTGTAATTGCATTATGGCATCTCTATTGGGTTTGGTTACACCATGCTCCCACTGCGATACCGCCGATTTAGAGACCCCAGCAAGCCGCCCCAAATCAGACTGATTTAATTTAAGTATGTGCCTTAATTGTAAAACTCTGTCAGAACTGTCTTTCATAAGTTAAGAATACTTGACACAGTGTTAAGAGATATTTACTATGCATGTTTAAATTTATTAACATTTTATGGATGCTTTATGAAACCCGCCTCTCTTTTTTTAGTTTTTTTTGGTTTACTATTTAATGCATCAGCCCATGCAGAACGAATAATAGGCTTAGGCTACGCGCCTACTGCAAAAGGCAAAGTATTAGACGGCATACAGTTTGGTGACACCTCTTATTTAACCGCAACCGTTGCAGATATAAGCAAAAAACCGCTTGGATTATCTTGGATGGTTTCTGCCAGCACCACACTCAATAAACTAGACGAAACTAATAGCTCTGACTTGGTTTATGGTTATACGATTTTAAATGCCGGTGCCACTATTAATATAAGCTCGAATCTATTTGCTTATGCTGGAGTGGGTTACTCTATCGAAAAAGGCCAAACAGTTCGCCTTGGAAGGCGCCTTGAAACAACCGATGACAACAACCAGTTTAATACCACTGTCGGTCTCGGCTTATTATTGGGAGCAATAGGTGCGACAGTCGCATTAGATAGTGCCTCTGAAGCAATTAGTTTTGGCCTGGTTTTTAAACGCTAACATCACAAAACAAGGAATTAAAAATGAAAAAAGTAATATTATTTTTACCGTTATTATTAATAGTTTTAACAGGCTGTAAAGAGCTAAAAAAACTAGAGGCATCACTTGACTCTTTAGGATCTGACCGAAGATTAGAAGCCTACAAATCAGTTGTAGATAAAAAATTAGTTAACCAATTTTACCATATAAGCCAAAATGGTAAAAAAGATGGAGCATCAAAAGACTTGGCAAAGTTGGGCTTTGAAGTTAGTAAAATATCGTCCAACTCTATTTCTTTAAAAATAAAAATGTTTAACTCGATGAATATGAGTGAGGCATACAACAAAATGAAAAACTATAGCTTTGACCTTGAAAGGGATGATGTTTCTGTAAAGTATGCAAAATTTGCAAGCTCTCGAGGAAATACTGTAAAAATGTATCGTCCTAAAATGGGGCTAAAAATTAATAAGATATTCAAACAACCATTTCAACCGTCTCAAAAAACCGCCGAATGGTATGGGTTAGATAACGCTTTAGTTGAATACGATAAAAATGACAAAGCCGTATCTTTAATGGTAAAAGCTCACCAAGCTAAAACTGTATTTGGCGTAGATTCGTATCAATATACAACCATATTATTTGGTAGTAGCCCAATGAGACACTATGAAAATAAAATAGGTAATTCATTTAAGGATGAGAGTTTTTTGAGAAACTTTAATTAGTCGCCTGATGTATTCATAACCCATTGACTATAGTAAAAATATAGATGTAATCTGTTAAAATAGTTTGCAAGAAAAACAACAAATAGCCTCAAAAGCTTGCAAACTATGAAGCCTAAAGTCGCTGACAATCACCCTGACTTATTTCGCTCTCAATTGTCCCAAATTCTAAATTTATCTCATCCTTTATGCCGTTTAGTTGAGCTGATTAACTGGCAACGAATTGAAGCTGAAATTGATGGCGTTTATTCAAATAATGGACGGGTCACCCAGCTTTACCAACAAGGCTATTAGAAAAAACCAAGGTATCAACCAGCTTGACTTTGGCTTCTTGGTAAAAAGTTAAAACAGTAAGGTTATAATTCTATTTTTCTATTGGTTGTTAAGTACTATCAATGTTCTTGTGCGACCATTTAAAATAGATGTTTTGTTAATGAGTAATTAAAAATGAGTGTAGTTGAAATAACCAAAGAACCAGTAGAGCTTTATAAAATATTAAAGTTCGAGGGATTGGTATCGAGTGGTGCAATTGCTAAAAAAGCTGTTGCTGATGCTCAAGTTAAAGTTAATGGTGTTATTGAAACACAAAAACGTAAAAAAATTGTTTCTGGTGATATTGTAGAGTTTAAAAACCACAGGCTTAATATTAAATTAGCATGATTATTATTTGTTTTGTGTTTATCCATTACGTTTCTTAATTTAAGAATAACGCAGAGCCAAGTTACTGGCCAAATTTATTAAGTATTTAGGTGTTAAGTTATATTAAACACTTTAAAAACAATCGTTTAGATGAGTATTAAGTGGCCAACAAACCGGTCAAATATCATATATTTATAAAGCTTTTTCTTATTTCTATACATGAGAAATAAAACATGTATAGAAAATCGAATAATCTATGCAGATAAACCCCAATAAAGTTGTTTTTACTTTTAAATAGAGTCGGAAAACTAATAAGTTTTTATTAAAATCAATATCTATATTTTTGACGGCAAGCGGTCGCAGGCATAATGTCAAAGTAATCCTTTTAGGTAACTTCTTACAAGCAAGGGGTTGCACGCATAATGCTCCAAGCAATTCTGTGTACCTTGCCTACATGGAAGTAGGTACACCTGAATGCAGGATGCATAAAAGAAGGTGACAATCCATGTAGGCAACGATTTAGCCTGTTTTTAAGCATCACATAAATTAAAAGCTCTTCGCTTTGAGCTATAATCTTTTCCATGCAAACCCTACCCATCAATGCGGTTTTAGCCCAAATTAAAAACGCATTAAACAAACACACACGTCTTGTACTGCAAGCGCCACCGGGTGCGGGTAAAACTACGGCTGTGCCTATCGCTTTACTTGCAGAGAGCTGGTTGGCCAACAAGCAAATAATAATGTTAGAACCAAGGCGGTTGGCTGCACGTAATGCCGCCGCTCGTATGGCGTTTTTACTAAATGAAAAAGTCGGCCAAACCGTGGGTTACCAAATAAGGCAAGACAGTTGTTTTGGTAATAAAACCAAAATATTGGTGGTGACCGAAGGCATATTAACGCGCAAATTACAGGCAGACCCAGAGCTTGAAAACACCGCTTTAGTGATTTTTGACGAGTTTCACGAGCGAAGCCTGCATGCAGATTTATCTTTAGCGTTGTGTTTACAAAGCCAACAAATTTTACGAGAAGATTTAAAAATATTGGTCATGTCGGCAACGCTTAATACCGACGGTGTAGCCCACCTACTAAACAACGCGCCCATTATTAAAAGTGAAGGGCGCAGTTACCCCGTTGAGGTTAACTATGCAGATACCGCAATAAGCCAAAACCGCCATGCCAACCCGCAACAACAACTGCTTAATGCGTTGTTTAACACCGTTAAAAAAGTTATTGATAATCATAATGACAGTTGCCTTGTTTTTTTACCTGGCGTTAAAGAAATTAACCAGTTGTCGCAACTGATTAAGCACTATTTAAACAATGAAGCCATAAACAATATTTTAATAGCCCCCCTGCATGGCAGTTTAAATAAACAACAGCAAGACATAGCCATCGCACCGCCACAAGACAAAACCAAACGTAAAATAGTATTAGCCACCAATATTGCAGAAACCAGCATAACGATAGACGGCATAGGCTGTGTAATTGACTCGGGCTTAGAACGCCTGCTTAACTACAACCCCGCCTCGGGCATGAACGGTTTAATCACCCAGCCAATATCGCAAGACTCTGCCGAACAACGCGCAGGGCGCGCAGGAAGAGTATCTGCCGGAGTGGCTTACCGTTTATGGACAGCGCAACAGCAAGCGCGGTTACAAAAACATGCAATGGCAGAAATGTTGCACAGCGACTTATCATCGCTAGTATTAGAACTTGCCAATTGGGGCGTGATAGAACCCGATGAACTGCAATGGTTAGACAAGCCACCAAGCCACGCCTACAACCAAGCAAAAACATTATTACAACAACTAAACGCCATAGATAACAACGGCAAAATAAAATCACATGGGCGCGACATGCTAAAGCTAGGAACGCACCCAAGGTTGGCACACATGATGTTATCAGCGTTAACGCTAAACCAAGCCCATCATGCTTGTTTAATTGCCAGTTTACTAACCGAAAAAGATGTGTATTTAGCAAATGCAGATAAAAGCGCAGACATGCACGACCGAATAAATATACTGCAACAAACGCACCATACTAAAAACAAACAATACGGTGTAGATACAGCGCAATGCAAACGGATACTACAAACCGCAGATGATTTTTTTAAGCGCATTAAACGCACTAGCAAACAACCTATAAAAAAAGAAACACCCAACACCAATTTAAGTGGCGTACTGCTGGCCTACGCCTACCCAGACAGAATTGCCCAAAAACGCAAAGGTAACGATGCGCGTTATTTACTAAGCAACGGTAAAGGCGCATTAATACCCGCACACCTACAACAACATTTGCACCACTACATAGTGGTCGCCAACCTAGATGCAAAACAAGGCGAAGCCTGTATATATTTAGCCGCAGAAATTAACGCAGAGCAACTGCAAAACTATTTTAAAAACAACATAAAGCAAAAAGAAACCGTTAAATGGAATGAAAAAACCCAACGGGTAGAAGTGAAACAAACCAACAGTATTGGCAAAATAATACTGCAAGAAACCGTCATAAATAAAAGTGAAAATAAACAGGCAGTACAACACTGCTTAATAGAAGCAATAAAAAATACGGGTTTAGATTGTTTAAACTGGACACCGCAAGCAACCGCACTAAAACAGCGCGTACAATTTATTAATTACCATGCCAAAAACAACGCATTAAAAAAACAGCTTAACGATAATGAATTGCCAGACTTTTCTGAAAAAGGTTTAATTAACACAATAAACGCTTGGTTAGCCCCAAGCTTAACCAATGAAAACAGCATTAAACAATGCCAAAAACTAAATGTGCAAAAGCTATTGTTAAACCAACTAAATTGGCAACAGCAACAACAGGTAAAACAGTTAGCACCCGAAAGAATAAGCGTGCCAAGTGGATCTGCAATAAGTATAAATTACAGCGACCCCGTACAGCCAGTACTGGCAGTTAGGCTACAAGAAGTATTTGGTTTGCTCGACACACCAACAGTATTAAATGGGCAATGCAAATTGATGATGCACTTACTATCACCAAGGCGAGAGCCAATGCAAATAACGCAAGACTTAAACAGCTTTTGGCAAACCGCATATCACGATGTAAAAAAAGACCTACGCGGAAAATACAAACGCCACTACTGGCCAGATGACCCTTTTACCGCACAAGCGACCAATAAAACTAAAAAAAACATGCACCGCTAAACCGTTTTACACAGCTTTAGCAAAAAAGGGCTAGGTAGAATTATTAGTACCGCTTTCAATCAAACGTAACCCAAGCCTTGCTAATTTACGCTAAAGCGATAAACGAGCAAGGCTTGGGTTACTATTGTCCAAAACGCTACTCATGGTTAAAAGCCATACCTATAGAAATGCTACAATGCGTGTTATTAAAAACCCTCATCGTATAGTGGCAAATAATCCACTAGGATCCCAATGAAAAAAACCTTTAAGCTAGACCACCCTAAAATAAAAGTGCCACGTGTTGTAGACTCGGTAAAACACGAAATTAAAAAATACCTAAAAAGAGAGCGCAATAAAACCCTGCCAGAAGATGCAAAATATTGGGGCTTCGACTGTAAAATTGGGCAATCTGAAGAGACCGCTGTCGTGGTGCCACAATCATCACTAACAAAAAAGTTTGATGAGCTTGTAGCAAACAACATAATGACCATTTATGTAGAAATTATAGCAGTACCGATGGAATTTATAGAAGCACCCGAAGCCATAGAAGAAGATGAAACCATTGGCGTATTTACAAATGAAATAGATGCCAACGAGGCAGATGAAACAACACCAACAAAGGAAGATTAGTTATGGATAACAACGATATTTTACGCCGAGTACGTTATATTTTTGATTACAGTAACCCACTAATGCTGTCGATATTTAAGCTGGGCGGGCTTGAAGCAAACAAAGAAGAGTTGTTTACTTGGTTAGCGCGCGAAGGCGAGCCAGATTATGTACTGTGTGAAGATGCAAACCTAGCCCGATTTTTAAATGGGCTAATTATTAAAAACAGGGGGCAAAAAGGCGACAGCATACCCGAGCCTGAAAAAGAGCTAAGCAACAACATCGTATTACGAAAGTTAAAAATTGCGTTAAACCTACAAGCAGATGATTTACTGGCCATGCTAGAACTTAACGGTTTTACATTAAGCAAGCATGAATTAAGCGCACTATTTAGACGACCAGACCATAAAAATTACAGACGATGCCTAGACCAACTGCTACGCAACTTTTTAGACGGAATGGAAAAACACTACAGAAAACATTAACAAAAACCCCAAAAGTAAAAACCATGACCGCCAAAATAGAAATGTACGCCACCACCTCATGCCGTCACTGCACAGATGCCAGAGACTTTATGCAAGCAAAAGGGTTGGACTACGAAGAATACCTGCTAGATTTAATGCCACTAGAAAAAGATGCAATGATAAAACGTTGTGGCCAAAAAGGTGTACCGCAAATATTTATAAACGGCACGCACATTGGTGGCATAACTAATTTTAAAGCGTTGCACAACAGTGGCAGTATAGGGTAAATACAACCAACGCAAAACAAGGTGTTTTCGTCGACCCCTTGGTATTAGCCAAAAGATGTACGGACTTGAATATAACATGCAATAAACATCAAAACGTTTTATAGAAAATAGAATATGAGCATAAGAAAATATAAAGACAATTTGCCAGTTGTAGATGCTACAGCATACGTAGATGAACAAAGTTGTGTTATTGGCCAAGTCACCCTGGCAAAAAACGTATCTATATGGCCAATGGCAACCCTACGTGGTGATGTAAACACCATAAAAATTGGTGAAAGAACCAACATACAAGACGGCAGTACACTGCACGTAACCCACGCTAATAAAACTAATCCTAACGGTTTTGCACTAAATATTGGGCATGATGTAACCATAGGCCATAATGTGGTTTTACACGGCTGTACTATTGGCAACCGCGTATTAGTAGGCATGGGCGCAATAATACTAGATGGTGCAGTAATAGAAGATGATGTATTTATAGGTGCTGGCAGCTTAGTTACACCAAACAGCTTATTAACAAGTGGCTTTTTATACATGGGTTCACCCGCTAAAGCCAAACGCAAGTTAAACGACGCTGAACGCAGTTTTTTAAGCTATTCTGCAACGCACTATGTAAAACTAAAAAATGATTATTTACCATGAAACTACTACTGCTAACCTTGCTGCTTATTAGTTTAATAGCCCAAGCAGAAACAAGAACAGAAATTACCCTACCTAACGAAACCGACTTATTGGTACAGCAATTTCACTCAGACAACGAAACCTTAATTATTTGGGTACCGTCAGAATACGGCCTGCGTAGTGGCAGCATGCCTTTTGCTTACAATGTACAAGCCGAAGGGGTAGATATATGGATGGTCGATTTACACCAAACTTATATGGCACCGGTTGGTCGAAATGGATTTAAAACCTTTGAATATGAAGACATATACTGGCTAATTGATTACGCAGTAAAACAAGGCTGGAAAAACATATACCTAGGTGGAGAGAGTCGTGCCGCCAATTTAGCATTAAAAGCCGCACGGCAATGGCAAATAAAACAACCAGACAAGCCCGTGTTAAAAGGCTTGGTGTTTTTTCATCCGCATTTAATAGACGGTTACACAGAAATTGGCGACAAAGCCGATTATGTAAAAATAGCTAAAGAAAGTAACTTACCCATTTATCTCTTTCAGCCTCAATACTCTACCAAATATTTACGCAGTAAAGAGTTAATAAAGCATTTAGAAGTGGGCGGTTCTCAAGTGTTTTTTCATCCGCTACTGGGCATAAACGGTGGTTATCATTTAAGACCAGATGACGACCTAAACGAAGCAGATATTATAGAAAAAGCCAAAGCAGGCGAACGTGTTGCACGCGCATTAAAAATGTTAGCTTTTATGCCATTGCCGCAAACTGCAGCCAATGAGTACAAAGGCAAATTAAAAAAAGACAGCAAGCGCGAAGGTTACAAACTAAAAGCCATGCAAGCAACCACCCCGCCAAAATTAAATATTAAAGACCAATTTGGTAAACCGTTTGATTTGACCGATGTAAAAAATGAAGTTGTATTAATTAATTTTTGGGCAACATGGTGTGGCCCCTGCGTAGAAGAAATCCCGTCACTAATGCGCTTGTCAAAAAAAATGAAAGGCAAACCCTTTAAAGTAGTAACGGTAAATATTGGTGAAACGCCAAAACACGTAATTGATTTTTTTAATGTTTTAAAAATAAAACCCAATTTTGAAGTACTGTTTGATACCGATGGAAAAGCAGTAGACGATTGGAAAATATACGCCTACCCGTCTAATTACCTGTTAGATAAAAACCATCAAATCCGGTATGGCTATCGTGGAGCGTTGCATTGGGATGATGAAAATACGGTTAAAATAATAGAAGCGTTAATTGCAGAATAAAGCTAAAACAGTTTTCATCTTAATGCTTTTGGCAACACAAAAGTAATGTTTTCTACTACCAAGGGGTCGACGATTTGGGGGGTAAAATCAAGTGCCTTTAAATGTTCAATCACTTCTTGTACCAAAAATTCTGGGGCAGATGCACCCGCGGTTACGCCAACATTGATTACACCTTGCAACATCGCTTGTGTAATTTCTGTCTTGTCATCTATTAAATAGGCTTTGCGTTTTAAGTTGGTGGCAATTTCTTTTAAACGGTTAGAGTTAGAACTGTTGGGTGAGCCAACTACAAAAACACAATCACACTCTTCAGACAATTGTTTCACCGCGTCTTGACGGTTTTGTGTGGCGTAACAAATGTCGTCCTTTTTTGGTAAAACTAATTTAGGAAAGCGTTGTTTAAGGCTTTCTATAATGTCGCGCGTATCGTCTACCGACAAGGTGGTTTGGGTAACAATAGACAATTGCTCTTCATTGTTAACGTTTAAGTTTTTCGCATCGGTTACGTTTTCTACTAAGTAAATAGAACCTTTAGAGCGTTGGTCAAACCGACCCAGTGTACCTTCTACCTCTGGGTGACCTTCGTGACCTATTAATATTACATCGTTATCGTTTTTAGCAAAACGTTTTACTTCCATGTGTACTTTGGTTACTAGCGGGCAAGTGGCATCGTAAACGGTAAGGTCGCGTTTTTTTGCTTGCTCTTCTACCGCTTTAGACACACCGTGCGCGCTAAATATAACAATGCTTTTGTCGGGCACTTCGTCTAAACCTTCTACAAATATTGCGCCTTTGTCTTTTAAATCGTTTACTACAAATTTGTTGTGTACCACTTCGTGGCGCACATATATTGGCCCGCCAAATAATTCTATGGCGCGCTCTACAATTTCTATCGCACGCTCTACACCTGCACAAAAACCACGGGGGCTAGCAACGTGTAATGACTTCATAAAGCACCTTTGGTTTAATTGGTAACTGGTTTGGTTAAAATTATTTGCAACTGCAACACAAGCTTTGCTCTGTTAGAAAAGATAAATCTTTAAATTATTGACACGTTATACCGTTTGTTTAAGGAGTCTTAATTAACGGGGCTTTCAAACTATTAGCGTTAAGCATTGCTCGTTTTGGTGCAGTTGCTTCGGGCTTCCTGCCCTCGGTGCTTCGCACGTCGCTATCGCTCCCCAAATCGTTCCTGACGATTTAGTCAAAACTGGCGAGGCTTACAAGCGGCAACTGATAACGTTATCTGATATTGCTTCAATAGCCCGCTTGGTAAGCCTTGCTAGTTCACAATAAAGCTGTGAACGAACAAGGCTTAGCGCTATTAGTATAATGCCCATGTTAACCAACACGCTTAAAATTAAACGTTAAATTTTGCCCTGCAAAGGGGTGGTTAAAATCTACCTTAACCTCGCCGTCGGCAATGTCTAAAATTGCACCGGGTACGCCGTCTCCATTTGGCAAATCAAAATTTAATATCATGCCTTCGCTTAAATCATCGTATGCGCTAAAGTCATCTATTGGCAATTTATAAACATTATCTGGGTCGCGCACGCCCCATCCGTCTTCGGGTAAAAGGTAATGTTCGTATTCCATATTCATATCTAAATGAATCAGCATTTTAGTAATTGCGTCGGGAAACAAGCCTTCTTCTTGTTCTAAATCTATCGGGTCTTGGTCAAAGGTGCTTTCGGCAACCGTACCATCTTCTAATGTTATTTTGTAATGCAGTTTCATTTACTGTCCTTAGGTTGCATAAACAAACTTTCAATAATTAATAAAAATGCACCTATAAAAATAACACTGTCAGCAATATTAAATACCGGCCAGTAATGGTTTTGATAATGCACTTGTATAAAGTCGATAACGTGACCGTATATTGAACGGTCTATTAAATTACCAATAGCACCTGCCAATATTAAACTTAACGACGTGGCGACAATGGCATTTTGATGAATTTCTTTTTTGATCCAAAAAAACAACACGACACTAATAATGGCCGATACGGCAGTAAAAAACCAACGCTGCCAGCCACCTTGATCTGCTAAAAAACTAAAGGCTGCACCTTCGTTATAAACTAAGGTTAAATTAAACCACGAAAAAACAACATTTTGTTGGTGTAATACCAGTAAGTTTTCTGCCAATTGCTTGGTTATTTGGTCGGCAATAATAGCCAGTAAAACCACCGCAACAAAAAAGCCGGTTTTACCTTTAAAGGTGTTGAGCTTTTTAATTAAGTTAAGCAAACTGTCTTGCCTCGCCTTCGCCTTCTACATTGTCTATACAGCGGCCGCATAAATCGGGATGGGTTGGGTTTGTGCCAACATCTTCGCGGTGGTGCCAACAGCGGTCACACTTTGCATGGTTACTTTCGGTTACTTTTATGTAAAAGCGTTGTTCACCTACTTGGCTTTCTATTGCATTGTTGGGTTTATTGTTTATATTTTGGATGGATGCGTATGAGGTGATAAAAACAAAACGCAGTTCGTCATCCAGTTTGGCTAATAGTTTTTGTGTGTCGTTGTCACAATAAATAGTCACTTCTGCATCTAAAGACGAACCAATGGTTTTATCGCGTCGCAAGGTTTCCATTTCTTTACTTACGGCGGTACGCACATTTATTATATTGCGCCAATCTTCATCACTAAATTTATCGTTACTTACACTAAACAATCCGTCGTACCATTGTGTTAAAAACACAGATTCATCTTTTTGCTTGGTGCTTTTTGGTAAAAATTCCCACATTTCGTCTGCGGTGTAACTAATAATGGGTGCTAACCAGCGCACCATTGCTTGTACTACGTGGTACATAGCCGTTTGTGCAGAGCGGCGCGCTAATGAGTCGGTTTGGCAAGTGTATTGACGGTCTTTAATTATGTCTAAATAAAAACTGCCTAACTCGATAGAGCAAAAGTATGAAATACGTTTAACAATGTGGTGAAAATTGTAATTGTCGTATGCTTCTATAATTTCTTTTTGCATGGCTTTGGTAGATGAGACTATCCAAGCATCTAGCGCCAGCATATTTTCGGGTTTTACCATTTGTGTGTCTGGCTCAAAACCGTCTAAGTTGGCCAATAAAAAACGCGTGGTATTACGTATGCGACGGTAAGAGTCGCTGGTACGTTTTAAAATTTCGTCCGATACGGTCATTTCGCCTTGGTAGTCGGTTGCGGCTACCCAAAGGCGGATAATGTCTGCGCCCAACGTTTTATTTATTTTTTGTGGCGACACCACATTACCAACCGATTTAGACATTTTTTTGCCGTCTTTATCGACCGTAAAACCATGAGTTAATACTTGTTTATAAGGTGCGCGACCGTGTATGGCAATAGAGGTTAATAATGACGATTGAAACCAACCCCTATGCTGGTCTGAGCCTTCTAAATATAAATCGGCGGGGGAATGTAAATCGTCTCGTGCATCTAAAACGCATGCGTGCGTTACGCCAGAATCAAACCAAACATCTAACGTATCGGTCACTTTTTCGTATTGTTCATGGTCTTCGCCTAAAAAGGCTTTTTCGTCTAAACTAAACCATGCTTCAATACCGTCTTGTTCTATCATAGCGGCTATTTTTTCAAATAACGCCTCGGTATCGGGGTGCAAACTGTCATCGTTTTTATTTACAAACAAGGTAATGGGTACGCCCCATGTGCGCTGTCGAGATATGCACCAGTCTGGTCGGTTTTCTATCATACCTTCTATACGGGCAAGCCCCCAGTCGGGTATCCATTGCACATTTTTTGCGGCTTTTTTTGCGGTTTCTTGCAAAGCATTTTGCGTCATGCTAATAAACCATTGCGGTGTCGCACGAAAGATAATTGGGCTTTTATGTCGCCAGCAATGCGGGTAACTGTGACGGATTTTTTCGTGCGCCATTAATGAGCCATTTTCGCGCATTAACTCTACTATGGGTTCGTTTACTTTATTTACATGCTGGTTTTCAAACAGCGGGGTGCCTGCTAAAAATACGCCGTTGCCACCTACGGGGTTATTTACAGGTAAGTTGTATTTTTTACCCACTACAAAATCTTCTTGTCCATGCCCGGGGGCGGTGTGTACTGCACCTGTTCCTGCGTCTGCGGTTACGTGTTCGCCATTTATTACGGGTACGTGTTTGTCGTAAAAGGGGTGGGTGCAGGTGCTGTTTTCAACATCGCTGCCTTTACAACTGCCCAAAACCGTATAGTCGGTAATTTCGTAACGCTCTAGTGCGCTTTTGTATAAATCTTCAGCCAGTAATAAACAGTAATCGCCACACTCTACTAATGTGTAATCAAAATCGGGGTGCAGGGCTACGGCTTCGTTGGCAGGTAATGTCCAAGGGGTGGTTGTCCAAATAACTAAATACACATCTTTGTTGGTGGTGGTATTGCATGCGGTTAAACATTTAGCGGTATCGTCTAATTTAAAACGTACATCAACTGCATGTGATGTTTTATCTTGATGTTCTACTTCTGCCTCGGCAAGTGCCGAGCCACAATCTAAACACCAATGCACAGGTTTAGAACCCTTACTTACGTGATTGTTTTTAACAATGCGACCTAATGAACGCACAATATTCGCTTCAAACTTATAGTCCATAGTTAGGTATGGGTTGCTCCAATCACCTAAAACGCCCAATCGGATAAAGTCGTCCATTTGTTTTTTAACTTGTTTGGCGGCGTATTCTCTACACTTTATTCTAAAGGTGGCTTTATCTACTTTTTTACCCGCTTTGCCGACCTTTTTTTCTACATTTAGCTCAATGGGCAAACCGTGGCAATCCCAACCTGGTACGTAAGGCGCATCAAAACCCGATAACTGTTTTGATTTTAAAATCATGTCTTTTAAAATTTTATTAACCGAATGACCAATATGTATTTCACCATTTGCATAAGGAGGGCCGTCGTGCAAAATAAATGTTGGCCGACCTTTAGACTGTTCTCTAATAGTTTGGTATAAAGTATCCCAAGTTTTTAAACGCTGCGGTTCGCGTTGAGCTAAGTTGGCCTTCATAGGGAAAGCCGTTTGGGGAAGGTTTAACGTATCTTTATAATTAGCCACGATTTTTAATATTTGCTATGATTTAGGGAATGGTTATTTTAGATTATTTTCAACAACATAGTCAGCATGTTCGTGCAAAAAAGAGACAAAAGACCGCTTTTTTAAGTATATCGGCTAAACGGGTTAAATATGGCAAAAAATTACGATGTTTTTAATGGCGATGCTGACGGTATTTGCGCCTTACAACAATTACGTTTAGTAAAACCCAAACAAGCAACGTTAATAACCGGTTTAAAAAGAGATATTGGCTTGTTGGCGCAATGCAATGCAGATAAAAATACAACAATTACGGTATTAGATGTATCGTTAGATACCAATAGAGAGGCTTTATTAAGCGTTTTATCGAGCGGTTCAAGCGTATTTTATGCAGACCATCATTTTACTGGGGATGTACCTAAACATAAAAATTTTGAAGCGCATTTAAATTTATCAGCCAACACTTGTACGGCATTAATTGTTAATAAATACCTTAATAATGCCTATCCGCTTTGGGCCATTGTTGGCGCATTTGGCGACAACCTAAACGAAGCGGCCATCGCTTTGGCTAAAACGCAAAACCTAAGCAGTGGCGAACTAGAACAACTAAAACAATTAGGTATTTGCTTAAACTACAACGGTTACGGTTTTAGTTTAGATGATTTAATTTACCACCCAGCCGATTTATATAAAATGCTTAGCTCCTATCAATCACCATTAGTTTTTATTAAACAATCCGCTTGTTTTGAGCAATTATTTAAGGCTTACAAGCAAGATTTAGCCTTAGCAAATAAACAAAAACCCATTGTTGAAAACGAAACGGGTGTTATTTTTATTTTAGACAACAATAAGTGGGCAAGACGGGTAAGCGGTGTTTTTGGTAACAGTTTAGCAAGGCAACAGCCCAATAAAGCCCATGCAGTATTAGTGCAAAGTGATAATGGTTATAGGGTAAGTGTGCGCGCGCCTTTAAACAATAAAAAGGGTGCAGATGTTTTGTGTAGAAAGTTTAAAAGTGGTGGGGGACGAAAAGCAGCAGCAGGTATTAATTGTTTACCTGCTGCAAAATTAGACGATTTTAAAACTGCTTTTTTTGAACAGTTTTAACTATCGCTTTAAATCAATCAGTAAAAAACTTTTTACTAAATTTAATGGTTGCTGGGGTCATTTGGCTTTCTGGGCTAACGGATAAATTAAAGTTTAAGGTTTCATTGTTATTCACTTTAAATTCACCAATGTAGTAAATTGCTTTTCCACCATCTTCGGTAATTTTTCTTAATTGTATTTTATTAAGTTGGTTGTTTAGGTTGGTACTGTAAAGGCTCACCATTCCTTTTACTGGTGTACCCGTTGTGCCCTTTTCTTTTTTAATAATAGCAATGTTAACCATGGCTTTATTTTTAGAACGTTTAATATTGTAAGCGCTGGCTACTTGGCGCGGTAAAAAGGTAGTAGCAACGGTGTTGTAATGCACAACATAATCACCCAAATCCATTTCAGACTCTGCATGGGCAGAAATTGAACCCACCATAAATAATGCTGTGGCGACAAAAGGTAATACGATTTTTTTAATTATTGACATGTTTAACCTCTAGTTAATTTTAATGTTTTTTACATTGTAGACTTTTCAGACCAATAAAAATGCTTTAAATTCAGAAAAAATAAATTTGTTTTTATTTGTTAATTGTTTTTGTAGGTTGGTTATCGTTTTAAAAAGATTTACTTGGATTCAAATTGAAATAACGCACTTTCTGCCATTAAATTGGGAAACATTTTTATGGTTAAATGGCCAACATGGTCTCTGTCTACTACGGCATTTTTACGGATGTTAATGTTTTTTGCTTGGCAAAGATTTTTAAAGTCTTTAATTGTACAAAGGTGAATATTGGGGGTGTTATACCATTGATGTGGTATCGCTTTGGTTACGGGCATTTTACCATTAATAGCAAACTGTATTCGGCTGCGCCAATGACCCATATTTGGGAAAGATACAATACCCTGCTTGCCTACACGGGTCATTTCTAATAATAAAATATCTGGAAAGTGCATCGCTTGTAACGATTGAGACATGACAACATAGTCAAAAGTATTGTCTAAAATATCCGTCAGCCCATCGTCTAAGTCTGACTGGATAACGCTTACACCATTTTTTACGCATTGCTGAATGTTGCTTATGTCAATTTCTAAACCGTATCCGGTTACTTTTTTATTGTCGGCTAAGTATTTAAGCAGTAAACCATCACCACAGCCTAAGTCTAATATGTGCGCGCCTTCGGGTATCCAGTTGGCAATAATCGCAAGGTCTGCCCTTAGTTGTATCATTGTGTTATCTCTAGCGCTGCTTTTTGCATGTAGTTGGCAAACAGTTGGTAGTAGTCATCAATTTTAACTAAAAAGGCATCGTGACCATGATCGGCTTCAATTTCTGCATAGCTAACACGTTTTTTTGCATGCAGTAAGGCGTTAACAATTTCGCGAGAGCGTTCTGGCGCAAATCGCCAATCGGTAGAAAATGAAATAACTAAAAAGTCACACGTTGCACTTTGCAACGCTTTACAAAGGTTATCATCAAATTTTTTGGCAGGGTCGTAATAGTCTAGTGCTTTGGTCATTAGTAAATAGGTATTGGCATCAAACCTGCCGACAAAAGCTTTGCCTTGGTAGCGCAAATAACTTTCTACCTGAAACTCGATGCCGTAATCGTAATTTATTTTTCCTTCTTTTAACTCTCTGCCAAACTTTTCCCTCATTGCATCATCACTTAAATAAGTAATGTGCCCTAACATGCGGGCTAAGGTTAAACCGCGGGTTGGTACGGTTTCGTTTTCGTAGTATTTACCGTCGTTAAAGTCTGGGTCGGTAATAATGGCTTGCCTTGCAACTTCATTAAAGGCGATGTTTTGTGCGGTAAGCTTAGGGGCAGATGCAATAATAACGGCATGGTCTAAACATTCGGGGTGACTGATTGACCATTCTAAAACTTGCATGCCACCTAAACTACCGCCAATGATTGAGTTCCATTTAGGAATGTTTAGCTTTTGCATTAAACGGTATTGGGTTTCTACCCAATCTTCTACCGTAACAATAGGAAACTCATGGCCATAAAGTTTGCCCGTTTTAGGGTCTAAACTGGTCGGTCCCGTCGACCCCTTGCATCCACCAAGGTTATTTAATGAAACTATAAAAAAGTTGTTGGTATCTATCGGTTTGTTGGGGCCAATATAATTGTCCCACCAGCCGGGTTTTTTATCGTCCATGCTGTGGTAACCCGCCGCGTGGTGGTCTCCAGAAAGTGCATGACACAACAATATGGCGTTACTTTTGTCTTTATTTAAGGTGCCGTAAGTTTCGTAAATTATCTCGTAGTTAGGAATGGTTTTACCACAGGTTAATTCAATTTTTTGGTCAAATTGAATGGTTTTTGGGGTAATTATTCCAACTGAGTTATGAGCTATAGTTTCGGGCATTAATGTTTTCTAAAATAAAGTTTGGGTCTTTAATTAATAAGATATGTGGATTACTACCTTAAACTTATTAAGTAAAAAGTCAATTATACTAAACCTAACAATGGTGGAACAATGAGCATTTTTAAAACCTGTATGGCGATTAAAGCAAATAACGGGCTAATATCTACACCCGCAATGGGTGGAATCCATTTTTTAAACGGTTTTAATATGGGGTAACTTAAACTGTTTAATAGGGCATGTATAGGGCTATGGGGGTTAGGGTTTACCCAGCTTAGTACGGCTTGAACAATAATGACAAAAAAGAATATGTCGATAATTTGAATAAAAACATCAACTACCGCAAAGTACAGCAATACGCCGTAGCCTGCATTTTGCATATAAATGGCAACGCCCGCTACGGAGGCCACTTCAAAATTTACTATTTTAAATAATATTAGTTTTGCCACTAATAATAACCAGGCTAAAAATAATGTGCTGGTATCTAAACCTGCAACACTGGGTACAAACCGACGAATGGGTTTGAGTAATGGGGTGGTTATTTTGACAACAAATTGAGAAATGGGGTTATAAAAGTCTACTTTTAATACTTGCATTAAAAACCGCAATAAAACAATCATTACGTACATATTTACAAAAGTGGATATTAAAAACTCTAAGGCATTAACGCCGTATTGACCTTGCATTATTTGTCTCCCAATTCTATTGCCATGGTTTCAGAACGTTTTTTAGCTGCCGACATGGCTTTATTAACTATATTGTTTAAATCGCTTTTTATAAAGCTGTCTAACGCTTTTTCTGTTGTGCCGTTTTTAGAGGTCACATTCTGCCTTAATATATGCGGCTCGTCTTTACTTTCTAAGGCCATTTTGGCGGCACCAAATGCCGTTTGTTTGGTTAATAATTGAGCTTGTTCTTTTGTTAGCCCCATTTTAATGGCACTTTCTATCATCGCTTCCATAAACATAAAATAATAGGCAGGGCCCGAACCTGACAAAGCTGTTACGGCATCAATCAGTTTTTCATCTTTAAGCCAAACGGTTATGCCTACCGCCCTTAAAATAGATTCGGCTAAGTCTTTTTGTTGGTTGGTTACTTTATTATTAGCATATAAACCCGATGCTCCACTTTGTACTAAAGACGGTGTGTTAGGCATGCAACGTACAATAGCGTGTCCATTGCCTGCCCAGTTTTGTAAGTCTTTAATTAGTATACCTGCAGCAATAGAGACAATTAAGGTGCTTTTTTCTATGCTTAAATTGTTTAATACTTCTTTTATATGAAAAGGTTTTACTGCTAAAACAATAACATTACAACCGGTAACCGCTTGTTTGTTATCAATAAACGTTTGTACACCGTATTTACTGGCTACTTGTTCTAGCAAAGGTTCGCTTATATCTGACACGCGTAATAAATTTTTATCATAACCATCTTGTAGTAGCCCACCAACTAAGCTTTGCGCCATGTTGCCACTGCCTATAAATGTAATGGTTGTTTGTTTACTCATTTTTATTCTCTTTTATCTTTTGCCAAATATGCCAGTGCCAACCCTAACCCAAGTGGACCCTGCGGCAATGGCTGCGTTTAAATCTTGCGTCATACCCATTGATAAACAATGGATATTGGGAAATTGTACCTTTGCTTTGTTAAACATGGCGGTTAATTTATTAAATTCATTTTTTTGTTGTTCAAATGTTGGGTAATGTTTGGGTACGGTCATTAAACCAATAAAATTAAGCTTAGGCAGTGCAGTAATAATATGGGCAAGTTGCATAATTTCATCCAAATTATGTAAACCGCTTTTGCTCTCATCTTTACTTACGTTTACTTGAATGCAACAGTTTAAAAGTGTGGCGCTATCTGGACGAAATTGGTTTAGCTTATTGGCAATTTTGGCTCGGTCAATGGTATGTACCCAATCAAAGTTTTCGGCAATATCTTTGGTTTTATTGGATTGTATGTTGCCTATAAAATGCCACTTTATATCATCGTAAACTATTGACGCTATTTTGTTTATCGCATCTTGCAGGTAGTTTTCACCAAAATGTCGCTGACCTGCTTGGTATGCAGTTAATACCGCCTCTTTAGGAAAAGTTTTACTTACTGCCAATAAGTTAACAGACTGGTTTTCTCTTGCATGTTTAGACTCTAATTTGCGAATCTCTTTAATCGTTTTTTTTAACGCGGTTTCAATCATTAATATTGTCTATTTTATATAGCTTCTATATTAGCAAAATCCCTACTTAGTCTGGTTTGTTATTATGGTATTCTTTTCTTAACTTAAACGAATAATCGGTGTTTTATGGATATATCTCAACTTTTAGCATTTGGTGTAAAAAATGGCGCATCAGATTTGCACTTGTCGGCAGGTTTACCGCCAATGATTCGTGTTGATGGCGACATTAGAAAAATTAACGTACCCATTATGGAACCTAAAGACGTACACCAAATGATTTACGATGTGATGAACGATAAACAACGCAAACTATATGAAGAATTTTTAGAGACGGATTTTTCGTTTGAAATACCCGGTTTAGCACGTTTTAGAGTTAACGCTTTTAACCATAACCGTGGTGCAGGTGCTGTATTTAGAACCATTCCTTCTAAAATTTTGTCTCTAGAAGATTTAAACTGCCCCCAAATTTTTAAAGAAATATCGGACTATCCCCGTGGTATTGTTTTAGTGACAGGGCCAACAGGTTCGGGTAAATCTACCACGCTTGCCGCCATGGTCGATTATAAAAATAAAAATGAACACGGTCATATTTTAACCGTTGAAGACCCGATTGAATTTGTACACGAAAGCCAAAAATGTTTGATTAACCAACGTGAAGTTCACCGAGATACCTTAGGTTTTAACGAAGCACTAAGGTCTGCTTTGCGTGAAGATCCCGACGTGATTTTAGTAGGTGAAATGCGCGATTTAGAAACCATCCGTTTAGCATTATCTGCAGCAGAAACCGGGCATTTAGTATTTGGAACATTACACACCAGTTCTGCAGCTAAAACTATTGACCGTATTGTTGATGTGTTCCCCGCAGCTGAAAAGTCTATGGTTCGGTCTATGTTGTCAGAATCATTAAAAGCGGTAATATCACAAACGCTGCTTAAAAAGACCGGTGGTGGGCGCGTTGCCGCCCATGAAATTATGATTGGTACACCTGCGATTAGAAACTTAATACGAGAAGATAAAATTGCACAAATGTATTCTGCCATTCAAACAGGGCAAAATATTGGTATGCAAACCTTAGACCAAGACTTAAAAAGGTTGGTTGCAGCTGGAACCGTTAACATTAGCGAAGCACGCAAAAAAGCGGCTTTACCTGACTCCATTTAACTGACTTAGTACAAGATTATGGAAAGAGAAAAAGCAATAAAATATATGCACGACCTTTTGAGAATGCTCAAAGGGAAAGACGGCTCAGACTTATACATTACTGCCGATGCGCCACCGTCGATGAAAGTACACGGTAAATTAACACCGGTTTCAGAACAGCGAATGAGTGCCAACCATACTCGCTCATTATGCCGTTCTTTAATGAACGATAAACAAGCCGCAGAATTTGACGAAACCAACGAGTGTAACTTTGCTATTAGTTTAGCCGGTGTTAGCCGTTTTAGAATAAACGCTTACGTGCAGCGTGGTTGTGTTTCGATGGTGATTCGATTAATTACTGCGGATGTGCCTAATTTTGATGACTTAAAACTGCCGCCTATTTTAAAAGAAGTGGTTATGACCAAACGTGGATTAGTCATTATGGTTGGCGGTACAGGTTCGGGTAAGTCCACCTCATTAGCGGCGATGATTGACTATAGAAATACCAACAGTTTTGGTCATATTATTACTATTGAAGACCCGATTGAATACGTGCATAAACACAAAGGTTGTATTATTAGCCAAAGAGAAGTGGGCACCGATACAGCGTCTTTTGAAATAGCCCTAAAAAACACCCTTAGACAAGCACCCGATGTTATTTTGATTGGTGAAATTCGTGATGAAGAAACCATGGAACACGCCATCGCTTTTGCAGAAACGGGTCACTTATGCTTAGCCACATTGCATGCAAACAGTACCAACCAAGCAATGGACCGTATAATTAACTTTTTCCCCGAAGAGCGTAGAAATCAATTATTGATGGATTTATCTTTAAACATTAGGGGTTTTGTGTCTCAGCGTTTATTAAAAACTAAAGATGGCAAAGGGCGTGTTGCAGCCATTGAAATTTTATTAAACAGCCCATTAATGTCAGACTTAATATTAAAAGGTGACATTCATGAAATGAAGGCGTTAATGGCCAAGTCTAATGAATTTGGCATGATAACGTTTGACCAAGCGTTATTTGATTTAATAAAGGTAGGCAAAATTTCTGAAGAAGAAGCCTTTAGAAATGCCGATTCGGTTAACGATTTACGCCTTAGATTAAAACTTTCGGGTGGAAAAGTTGACCTCAGTGAGGAAATTAGTGGATTGAGTTTAGAAGAAAAAGTAGAAGAAAAAAGTGACGAAGGGTTAATGTAATAAACTAAGGAGGCTATGAATGAAAGCAATAATACCCTATCTAAAACACATGGCCGAAAAAGAAGGCTCGGACATGTATTTCACTACTGGCGCTCTTCCTAGTGTAAAAATAGACGGCAAAATGACCGCATTAAGTAAAACCAGGTTAGCGCCAGGGTCGGTAAAAAAAATAGCCTATGAGGTTATGAATGAAGACCAGCAAATGACTTTTGAATTAAGTCTATCTATAAATTTTGCGGTGTCTTTAGAAAATGTTGGACGGTTTCGCTTTAATGTTTTTCAGCAAAAAGGTGACGTTTCTATCGTTATTCGTTATATAAAATCAAATATTCCTGATTTTAAAACCCTAGGTTTACCTAAAGTTTTAGGTAGCTTAATGAAAGAAAAAAAGGGCTTAATTTTAATCGTTGGCTCAACTGGCTCGGGTAAATCGACGACCATGGCATCGATGATTGATTATAGAAATAAAACAGAAAAAGGACATATTTTAACTGTCGAAGACCCTATGGAATATGTCTTTGAGCATAAGTTGTCAATTATAAACCAACGTGAAATTGGTTTAGATGCCCACACTTATGACGATGCTTTAGTTGAAGCGTTGCGTGAAGCACCCGATGTGATAATGATTGGAGAAATTAGGGATAGGCTGGCAATGCAATCGTGTATCGCATTTTCTGACACAGGTCACTTGTGTTTATCTACTTTGCATGCAGTCAACGCTCATCAAGCATTAGACCGCATTATCAATATGTTTCCTGCAGAGGCTAAAAACCAAATATTAATGGACTTATCTTTAAACCTTAAAGCCATCATTTCGCAACGCTTGGTTGACGCTAAAAAAGGTAAACGTGTTGCCGCGGTAGAGGTCATGATTAATAGCCCCTATATTTCGAAACTTATTTTAAAAGGTCGCGTGCACGAAATTAAAGATGCCATGACTAAAAGTGGTGAAGCAGGCATGATAACTTTTGATCAGAGTTTATTTAGTTTGTTCAAAAGTGGAAAAATTGAGCTTAATACCGCATTAGATAATGCAGATTCCCGTTCGGATTTAGAATGGAAAATGAATTTTGGTGGTGGCTCGTCTGACTTAAACGCCGTTAGCTCTAAAAATGATGAAACTTTGGAGTTTCCTGTTGGAGTGGATGATTTGTAACGAAAGTGCTAATTACGACTTGAGTAGTTTTACCACACCAAAGATTGTTAAAACCCATGACAATATTGGGATATTTCCCAACATTGCTGGTTGATGCCCATCAAGACCAAAAATAATAGCCGCAGACAAAATACAACCCATACCAATAATTACCGAGCTGTTTCGAGACTGGCTTTTTTCTAATTGCTCTCTTATTAACCTAAGCTCATCTGCTTGTTGTTTTATTTGTTTTTGTGTTTGTTGATACGACAGCAAACCTTGATGAACCAATTCAGGCATTTCTGGAATCATTTGTACGTATTTAGGTGCGCTGGCCTTTAATTGTTCAAGTAAGTATAACGGCCCTGTTTTTTGCTTAACCCATTTTTCTAAAAACGGTAATGCAGTATCCCAAAGGTTTAATTCGGGGTAAAGTTGCCGTCCTAAACCTTCTATATTAAGTAATGTTTTTTGTAATAAAACCAGTTGAGGTTGTACGTGCATATCAAACTGACGGGCTGTTTGAAATAGGTTGATTAATAATTGTCCAAACGATATTTCTGCCAACGGTTTTTCAAAAATAGGTTCGCAAACAGAACGAATTGCCGATTCAAATTCTGCCACTTTTGTTTCGCTACCCACCCAAGATGAATCTACATGTAGTTGTGCCACTTTTAAATAGTCGCGCTTAAAAAAGGCCAATAAGTTTTCAGCTAAATAATGCTGGTCGTTATCGCTAAGTGAACCGACTATACCAAAATCTACCGCCATCCAAATAGGTTGGCTTGGGTTGGTGGCATCGACAAAAATATTGCCGGGGTGCATGTCTGCGTGAAAAAAATTATCTCTAAATACTTGAGTAAAAAACACCTCTACGCCTAATTCTGCCAAGCGTTTCATGTCTACACCCAGGTCTTTCATTGTTTGCATGTCGGTCATTTTTAGACCAACAATTTTTTCCATTACCAATACATTTTTACGAGAAAATTCCCACTCCATTTCTGGAACAATTAAAATATTTGAGTCTTTAAAGTTTTGATGTAAGCGAGAGCCGTTTGCGGCTTCTCGTCTTAAATCCAGCTCATTAATAATGGTTTTTTCAAATTCACCAACAATGGCTACGGGTTCTAAGCGTTTAGCTTCGCTCCAAAACTTTTCTAATAATTTGGCAAATGCAAACATGACTTTAATATCACGTTCTATAACAGGCAGTATATTGGGTCTTAATACTTTTACTATTACCTCTTTACCATTTAGCATTGTGGCTTCGTGAACTTGGGCAATAGACGCAGATGCTAACGGTTGTTTATTAAAACTTTTAAATAAATCATCAACGCTACCGCCTAATTCTGACTCAATAATTTTAACCGCTTGCGCACTGGCAAAAGGCGGCACTTGGTCTTGCAGTTTTGCCAGTTCATCGGCTATATCATCTGGTAATAAGTCGCGACGGGTGGACAATATTTGGCCAAACTTAATATAAATAGGGCCTAGTGCTTCTAAAGCCAAACGAATGCGTTGGCCGCGTGGTAACTGTCTGGTTTTATGCGCCAACCAACGACGAGGATGAAGCAATAAGGACAAGCGAACGGGTAATGCCATCGGCGTGTTTTTTAAAAAATCATCAAGGCCGTGTTCTACCAAAACACGTTGAATATGTATCATTCTAAATAATGTTTTACTGGCACTAAACATTGTTAACCTTGTTTGTCAGTCGTTGTATGGTTTTGTCTAACCGATCTACTTGAGGGGTTAAGCTGGATATTTGGTTTTTAAACGAAGTTACTTCATCTGCCACGGGCAATACATTTAATTTATTTTGTAAAATATCTTTCCACTGTTTTTGTTTAAACTCAGCCACTTTTTTAAAAATATTCGGCTTGTTGTTGGCAAAAAAATGGGTGGCTAAATCCTCACCTATACCTAAGCTGGTTAAAGCAACTAAATCCAATTCAATCGAATCAATTAAGTCACTAAACTGCTGCCCTACATTAAAATCACCCTTTACAGAGATAACTTTGTCTACTAAAGCCTTTTTAGAATCTTTACTTAACGCTATGTAGCCGCTTGGTAAGCCTGTAAATTCCACATCGGGCTGGTAATCATATTCCGTCATAATTTCTAAGCCGTCTTTTAATATTAAAACATAAACTGTACTGTGACCGGTTGTAGAATCGGAAAGGTTACTGAACCCTTGGATATGAAATTGAATAACTTTTTCTTTTAATTGCTCACATTGAGCAATTGCTTGAGGGTTTTTAGCTAATAAAATATCTATAGCTTTTTGTAAAGATAGAGTGACTAGAACGGATAAAGGCATAAATGATACTAACTTTTAACGCCTTTATGCAAAGCGACAATACCGCCTGTCATATTATGATAGGTACAGGTTTCAAACCCTGCCTCTAATACCATGCCTTTTAGGGTTTCTTGATCAGGATGCATACGAATAGATTCTGCTAAATATTGGTAGCTGTCGCCGTCATTGGCCACTAATTGACCAATTTTAGGCAAGATATTAAATGAGTAAAAGTCATACACTTTACTAAACATTTCATTTTGTGGTTTTGAAAATTCTAAAATCAATAATCGGCCACCCGGTTTAAGCAGTTTATACATACACTTTAAAGCGGCATCTTTATCAGTTACGTTTCTTAAACCAAAACCAATGGTTATACAGTCAAAAATGCCTTCTTTAAACGGCAGTTTTTCTGCATTGGCTAAACTGTAACTTACGTTGCCTACTATGCCCTTATTAATTAATCTGTCTCTACCTTCGCTTAACATAGACGAGTTAATGTCACTTAATATGACTTTGCCATTATCGCCAACACGCTTGCTAAAGCCGATGCTTAAATCACCCGTGCCACCGGCAACATCTAACACCCAATTACCCGGCCTTACGCCACTGTGGTCTAAAGTAAAACGCTTCCAAAGGCGGTGTACACCCATCGACATAAGGTCGTTCATTATGTCGTAATTGTTAGCGACCGAATGAAAAACATCCGCAACCATGCTTTGTTTCTTTTCGGAATCGACTTGTTTGTAACCAAAATGAGTTTTGTTAGACATAGCAATCTCGTTAGTATAGCAATGCGCTATTATGCTTGATTTTGCTTTAAAAATCTAAAGGCAGTTTTTGTAATGAAAGCGAAAAGAAAAGGCTAAGTAGAGCGGGTGTTGATTTTGATTAAAGCCATCCATTGCTGCTTAGTAATGGATGGCTTTAATGGGTAATGAATGAGTAAACAGACTCGATTATTATTTATTAAATAACGACGCAAACTGCTCTAGCCCTTCTTTTTTCAAATCTTCTTTAGGGATAAACTTTAAAGAAGCCGAATTGATGCAGTAACGTAACCCTGTTGAATCTTTTGGACCATCATTAAATAAATGGCCTAAATGTGAATCTGCCCCTGCACTTCTTACTTCTGTTCGCTTCATAAAAAATTTTGTGTCGGTATGTTCTGTTACGCCAACCGTGTCTATTGGTTTGGTAAAACTTGGCCAGCCGGTGCCCGATTCAAACTTATCGGTAGAGGAGAATAAAGGCTCACCCGAGACGATATCGACATATACACCTTGCTCATGATTATCCCAGTATTCATTTTTAAATGGGCGTTCTGTACCTTCTTCTTGGGTTACTTTGTATTGTAAATCGGTTAGTTTGTTTTTTAATTCTTGGTTTGAAGGTTTCATATATTTTGATGCCTTGTTACTGTTGACCTGATTTTTTTGTGCCGGTGTTTTGTGTAAATCATCGCCCCAAATTTTTTCTAAATATTGGTCACGACCGGAATTGTAGCGATAAAATTTATAACGTAATGGGTTCTTTTTATAATAATCTTGATGGTAGGCTTCGGCATCAAAAAACTTTGTAAATGGAATTAACTCTATATTGATTTTTTTATCACCATAACGGCCTGTTTTTTCTAACGCGATGATAGACTGTTCTGCTCGCAATTTTTCTTGTGCGTTGTGATAAAAAATAGCCGGACGGTAATGTGGCCCACGGTCTACAAACTGTCCTTTGTTGTCCGTTGGGTTAATGCCTTTCCACAACGCATCTAGCAAGTCATCATAACTGACCACTTTTGCATCATAAAAAATTTGCACCGCCTCTATATGTTTGGTTTGGCCACTAGCAACTTGACGGTAAGTTGGGTTGCTTTGTTTGCCACCTGTATAGCCTGATACCGCTTCAATTACACCCGGTACTTTTTCAAAGTCTGACTCGGTGCACCAAAAGCAACCACCCGCAAAGGTAGCAACAGAATAGTCTTGATATTTTTTAGACACATCTTCGGCCGTTGCAACAGACCAAGAACTATAAGCTAGCGCTGCAACGATGGCTGCACCCGCTGTAAGAATAATTTTATTCATTTTTATAACCTTCATTTAACTTCAAAATATGCCCTATTTCGTCGACCCCTTGCCTACAATGAACAACATATTTTAATTTCTATTGTAACTATCGAGTGAAAACACCTAATTTAGTTCATAAAAAAGCCCCGATAAACGAGGCTCTATTTTGTTAACCAATTTTTTAAAAATTAAGGTTCACGTCTTTTGCCTTCTTTTTCTAAATCGAGTAAGTACTGTTTCCAGTTTTCTTCGTACTGTTTACCTAGGTCATATAAAAAATCCCAAGAAAATATGCCTGTGTCATGGTTATCATCAAACTCTAAAACCACGGCATAATTGCCTACTGGGTTTATGCCCGTTATGTTGATGTCTTTTTTACCAAATTGTAAAGTCCCGCTTCCAGGGCCATGGCCACGTACTTCTGCAGAGGGTGAAAAACAGCGTAAATATTCGCAAGTTAATTTGCATTCATAACCGTCATCAAAGGATACTTCTAAAATTCTTGAAGTTTTGTGTAACTGTATATTGGTTGGTTTTGGATTGGCCATAATTTTTGTCTCGGTTATAAAATGTAACGGCTTAAATCTTCGTCTTTTGCATAGTCGTCTAAGCAGTCTTCTACAAATTGTGTGTTTATATCAATTTCTGTACCCGATTTATCTGGCGCAGTAAAAGATATGTCTTCTAATAATCTTTCCATTACGGTGTGCAAACGTCTGGCACCGATATTTTCGGTTTTTTCATTTACATGCCAAGCAGCTTCGGCAATCTTTTTTACACCGTCATCACTAAAGTTCAACGTTACACCTTCTGTAGCCATTAGTGCTTTGTATTGAATGGTTAATGCTGCGTCCGGCTCAGTCAAAATACGTTCAAAATCTTCCGATGTTAATGCCTTTAATTCTACCCTAATGGGCAATCGTCCTTGTAACTCTGGAATCAAGTCGGAGGGTTTGCTTAGGTGAAAAGCACCAGAGGCAATAAACAATATATGATCCGTTTTTATCATGCCGTGTTTGGTGGTAACGGTAGACCCTTCTACCAATGGCAATAAATCACGCTGAACCCCTTCGCGCGATACGTCACCGCCACTGTTTTCACCTTTACGTGTTACTTTGTCAATTTCATCAATAAATACAATGCCATTTTGCTCTACGGATTCTAGTGCTTGTGCTTTTAGGTCTTCGGCATCAACCAGTTTTGCGGCTTCTTCATCAATTAAATGTTTTCTTGCATCGCCAATGCGCATTTTTTTCTTTTTAGGTTTGCCTTGATTAATGTTTTGAAACATACCTTGCAATTGCTCGGTCATTTCTTCCATCCCTGGTGGTGCCATTATTTCTACACCCACGGCAACGGCTTTTACGTCAATTTCAATTTCTTGATCATCAAGTTCATCGTTTTTAAGTTTTTCTCTAAACTTTTTACGTGCAGCGCCTTCTTCGGGTTGGGCTTGCGCTTCACCATCTATACTAAATAAATTACTTTTTGGTTGCGGTATTAGTACATCTAATATTCGTTCTTCTGCCGCAATTTTGGCTTTTTCTTGGACTTTTTTCATCGCGATTTCTTTTATGTCTTTCATCGCAACATCAACTAAATCTCTAATAATTGACTCTACATCACGCCCTACGTAGCCTACCTCGGTAAATTTAGTGGCTTCTACTTTAATAAAAGGGGCGTTGGCTAATTTAGAGAGCCTGCGCGCTATTTCGGTTTTACCTACGCCTGTAGGGCCAATCATTAATATATTTTTTGGGGTAATTTCTGGTCTTAAATTTTTATCAACTTGCTGTCGTCGCCATCTATTACGCAACGCTATTGCAACGGCACGTTTGGCTTCGCCCTGCCCGACTATAAATTTGTCCAATTCACTTACAATTTCTCTTGGTGTCATATTCGACATAATTAATAATCCAATGTTTCTATGGTTTGGTTGTGGTTGGTATAAATGCAAATGTCTGCGGCAATGTGTAAGCTTCTTTCTACAATTTCTTGTGCGCTTAAATTGGTCTCATTTAATAATGCTGTCGCTGCAGATTGCGCAAATGCACCGCCAGAACCTATGGCAATTAATCCGTTTTCTGGCTCAATTACGTCGCCATTACCGGTAATAATTAACGAGGCTGTTTCGTCGGCAACGGATAATAAAGCGTCGAGCTTTCTTAATGCCCTATCGGTGCGCCAATCTTTTGCCATTTCTACGGCAGCTCGTACTAATTGACCGCTGTGGCTTTCTAGTTTGGCTTCAAAACGTTCAAACAAGGTAAAGGCATCGGCGGTGCCGCCTGCAAAACCTGCTAAAACCTTGTCTTTATAAAGTCGGCGTACTTTACGTGCATTGCCTTTCATTATTGTATTGCCTAAAGACACTTGCCCGTCTCCACCAATAACGACTTGATTATTGCGCCTAACCGACACAATCGTCGTGCCTCTATATTGTTCCAATAGACCGTCCTCGAATTAATCCAAGCTAAAAAGATGTGGGTAATTTTTAAAAATACAATGTTCTAGTGTTTTATTTTAATATTTTTATAAATTACATATTCCTTAATTTCTATTAAATAGATAAAAACCTATAACTTATAGAATAAATATCATTTTTTATGCAATTTTCTTTTATATTTTAATGAATTATGGTATTTTCTTAATTATAACTATTAAGATTTTTAAAAATCATGAAATTAGCCATTCCCGAATTAAAACCCGTCACTGACAAAAAATTGCCCCAAAAGGTTAAACAAGTTAATCAGTGGCTGGTTGAAGCAAAAGAGCTAGATGCAGGCGCAAGAATAAAGGCGTTTTATCAGTTATTGAAAAAAATTAACCGTGCTAATATCCCGCCAAAAGAACATGTCGAAATTTTAGAAGCCTTAAGACCAATGGCGCAGCATTGCGTTGGTCAGTTGCATAAACGTTACATTGCATTAAAATTGCCACTGTCTGACAAGGCGCTACCAGTTTACCGCCTGGCACTAACCATAACCGACGAAATGGCCTTGGGTTACAAGTTAGTACTGCAAAGGCTAATAGATAAACCGGTTCTTTTTGGTGCTTCACGCATGCTGTTATCGTGCAATCGGGCAATGACTTATCTTTCTGAATTGTTACTTAGTTACAGCGAAATATACATTCAACCGAGCAAAACCGTTTGGCAAGATTTAAATGCACTTTACTTAAAAAGTCTAGAGTTACAAATACAAGATAAAAAAGTTCCTGATGCTTTAAATGAAAAGGCCAAATTCAGTACTGAAGATACATACAAAAAAGTATGTTTATTTTCTATTTCTAATGCATACAGTTTACGTAAGGGTGAGTCTAAAAAACTATTCCATTTAATTGATACTTGGATAGACAAATTCCAAATAAAAGAATCCGTCACTCGCGCTGATATAAATTATTTTATTGTCGATATATCTTCAAATTCTGCGCCCGAAATGTCAGATAAAACCCGACTTTCTGAAAATTTATTAAGGCATATCGTTTTAGATGATTTAAAAGAATATTTAGATACCGTTATTCAAGAAGAACTGCATACAGAAATACTGCTTATTCAGGGTGAAAAACTAAATGTTACCGCCATGAAACGTTTACAAAAAAACTGGGTAAAACGCAAAGACTTAAGAGTTAACCGAAAAACCACTAAAACCCAAATCATTGTCGAAATTGGCTTAAAACATATAAACGACCAAATTATTGAAGATTTAGTCGCATCTGATGACCCTTTTGCGGATACGGGTGACAGTGATGATTTCGACTTCGATGCCTTGTCAGGCACCCCAGAAGTTAAGGAAGAATACCAACTATTAAAGCAGGAAAATGGTAACGATGACGACGAAAAAATTGAATGGCGCTTAGTTGATGACGGCAATGTAATTTGTGATGACCATGAAAAAGAAGCGACCATGCAACGCGCCGAACGAGATGAAAAACGTAAACAACAAGTTGATGATAAGTGGCAGATTAAAAACGTGAGTGGTAGTGGTTACAGTCTTTATTGGCATGGAAAGTCTAAACAGTCTGCGCACGTTGGCGAGGTAATAGGCTTACGTATTTATGATCAAATTTCTGCTGAGTGGAATATAGCTGTAATACGTTGGATACAATACCGAGGGGAAAACAGTTTAGAAATTGGCGTTCAGTCTATTTCTAAGCAGGTTATTTCTGCAAAAGCTAAAAGAGCAGACGGCGTACAACAGTCTGCTGTTTTACAATACTGTTTATTTATCCCAGAAGATGCATCAATTAAGCAGCCGTTTACCATTATCGTGCCATCGTTTATGTACCGTGTAGAAGAAGAATTGATTTTGAGTTATAACGGTATTCACCAAGGTATTAGGCTTGATCAAATGTATGACCATACTGGCTCGTATACGCAGTTTGCCGTATCGCCTATCAAGCTAGAGTCCGACAAGAAAAAGGAAGTTTTAGAGCAAAAAAACGCCGATGAATTTAGTACTTTATGGGACGATTTATAAATGCTTGATAGTGACGGTGATGTAATGACTGATTTCACAGAATTTCCAGATTTTACTGGTTTCGATGCGCAAGCATTACAAAGTCAATTGGAGGCATTACTGGTTAATTATCAACAATTGGTTGATAAAATAAGTTCGATTAAAGAACCAACATGGAAAAACTTGGTTATCCCGTTGGACAATATAGAACATGAGTTCGAAAAATTATGGTCTCCGATAAGGCATTTAAATTCGGTTACTAATAGTGATGGCTTACGCGATGTTTATAATGATTTAAAAGCAAAAATTAGCAATTTTTATACTCAGCTTGGACAAAATCAATCACTTTATTTAGCTTATAAAAATTTGGCTGAAAATGCCTCTTTAAACAAAGTAGAAAGTAAAATTATTGAAGACAACCTGCTTTCATTTAAACTGTCTGGTGTTTCATTAGAAACTGACAAACAGACACAATTTAAAGACATTCAAAAAATTCTTAGCAAGCTCAGCACACAATTTTCAGAAAACGTTTTAGACAGCACCGAAGCGTGGAGCAAATTAATAACTGACAAAGAACAACTAAATGGCGTACCTGCCCATATTGTCGAACTAACCAAAAACAAAGCACAAACTAAAAACTTAAAAGGCTGGTTATTAACTTTAGACTTTCCTATTTATTTTGCAGTTATAAGTTACGCAAACAATGCGCAATTACGAGAGACACTTTACCAAGCTTATTCCACTAGAGCGTCTGCAGATAAAGTTCACGATACAAAGCACAATAACAGCTTAATTATTAATCAATTATTGGACTTAAAAAACGAAAAAGCCAAACTATTAGGCTATAAAAGCTACGCCGAACTATCCGTTGTTAATAAGATGGCTAAAAATCCAGAGCAAGTAAAAGACTTTTTGCAAGACTTAGCCAAACAATCTATATCATCTGCAAAAAATGACTTAACAGAACTGAAAGATTTTGCAAAAAAACATTACAATAAAGACCAACTAAATGCTTGGGATATTAGTTACTATTCTGAAAAACTAAAAGAGTCGCTATTTAGTATTAACGATGAAATGTTGCAGTCATACTTTCCGCAGCAAAAAGTATTAAAAGGTTTGTTTACCATTGTAAATAAACTGTATGACATAAAAATACAGCAAGTAAACAACGCCAATGTTTGGCATGACGACGTATTGCTTTATAAAATAACCGACAACAAAAAACAAACATGCGGATATTTTTATTTAGATATGTACACAAGAGAAGGCAAACGCGGCGGCGCATGGATGGATGAATGCAGTAATCGCATTAACATTAAAGGCAAACAACATTATGCAGTTGCTTATTTAACCTGTAATTTAACGCCGCCAATTGGTGACAAACCTGCCTTATTTACCCATGATGAAGTGGTTACTTTATTTCATGAGTTTGGTCACGGTTTGCACCACATGTTAAGCAAAGTAAACTATCCATCGGTTGCCGGTATAAACGGTGTAGAGTGGGACGCGGTAGAATTACCAAGCCAGTTTATGGAAAACTGGTGCTGGGAAGAAAAAAATATCGCCTTAATTAGCGGCCATTACGAAACTAATGAACCGCTACCTAAAAAGTGGCTAAACGCCCTTATTGCCGCTAAAAATTTCCAATCTGCATTGCAAATGTTAAGGCAAATAGAGTTTTCATTATTTGATATGGAAATTCACAGTAAATTTAAACGTGGCGACAAAAACTTTGTACAAAAAACCTTAGACGAAGTACGAAACGAATACAGTCTAATTATTCCACCCACATTTAATAAATTTCAAAACAGTTTTTCACATATATTTGCTGGCGGTTATTCGGCAGGTTATTACAGTTATAAATGGGCAGAAGTATTATCTGCCGATGCTTTTGCCGCTTTTGAAGAAGCAGGTTTAAACGATATTAAAAAAGTAAAACACGTTGGAAAGCAGTTTTTGCAAAATATTTTACAAAAAGGCGGCTCTCAACCCGCCCTTGAACTATTTATTGCCTTTAGAGGCCGTGAACCCAAAAATGACGCATTATTAAAACACTCTGGCATTTTATAAAATGACAACTGACACTATTTCAAAACAGTCAAACACGTCTATAAAGGCTGTCATGCTCTGGTTTTTAACGCTTTTATTTTTCAGTTTTTCAGCACACAGTGTTGAAACTGTTTATGTTACTGATAAACTGTATTTAGGCTTACATGCTAAGCCCAGTTCCAGTTCTAAAAGAATTAAACTAATGAAAAGCGGCGTTAAACTAGAAGTGCTAGAAAAGTCCGGTCGTTTTAAAAAAGTTAAAACTGTATCAGGTGCTATTGGCTGGGCAAAGTCGCATTTATTATTAAGTGAACCTACATCCGCTTTAAAATTAGAAAAATTACAAGAAAAACTAGCCGAGTTAGAAAAAAAATCTTTTGTTGCTAGCGCAATGCAAAAAGAATTTTTACAAATTGAATCTAAGCTTATGACATCTCAAGCACGTAATGTAGAGCTACAACTTAATATGGATGATTTGAAAAAAGAGAAAAACACCGTTGTACCTAAACCGACCTCGATAATTAATGTTAAAGATTCATCAATCTTAATAATTATTGGCTTGTTAGTGCTTTTATTATTGATCGGGGCATTTTTATTTGGTCGATATACTTTCGAGCGAAAAATCCGCGGAGAATTTAATGGCTACCGCGTTTGGTAAAACGGTTTGAAATTAGGCGCTAATGTTCCGCTTTGTGCTAATACACCAAAAAAATTAAGAGATTACTTAAATGACTCAGTTTAAAGACCTTCGTGATTTTATTAAAGTTTTAGAAGATAAAGAACTCTTAAAAAGAGTCTCGATAGAAGTTGACCCTTATTTAGAGATGACAGAAATTTGTGATCGCACATTAAACCAAGCAGGCCCCGCACTTTTATTTGAAAACCCTAAAAACCATTCTGTACCTGTATTAGCCAATTTGTTTGGCACAACACAACGGGTAGCCATGGCAATGGGCGCAAACGAAGCAAAAGATTTGCGAGAAATTGGTAAATTATTAGCCTTTTTAAAAGAACCTGAACCTCCTAAAAGTATAAAAGACGCTTGGGATAACATGCCCAAGTTTAAAAAAGTATTGGATATGGCACCTAAAATAGTAAAAAAAGCCAAATGCCAACAAATTGTTATAGATAAAGATGAGGTTGATTTAGAAACCTTACCCATCCAAACCTGTTGGCCAGAAGATGCAGCACCATTAATAACATGGGGGTTAGTCACCACTAAAGGGCCAAATAAAAAACGCCAAAACATGGGCATTTACCGCATGCAGGTTATAGATAAAAACCGCGTTATTATGCGGTGGCTATCTCACAGGGGTGGTGCGTTAGACTATTTAGAATGGCAACAAACCAACCCAGGTGAGCCTTTTCCTGTTGCGGTTGCATTAGGTGCAGACCCCGCCACAACTTTAGCCGCCGTAACCCCAGTGCCAGATAGTTTGTCAGAACATGCTTTTGCAGGGTTACTTAGGGGCAGTAAAACCGAACTGGTTAAATGTAAAGATTCTGATTTGCAAGTACCGGCCAGTAGTGAAATTATTTTAGAAGGTTTTATCTACCCCGACGACATGGCGGACGAAGGCCCGTATGGTGACCACACCGGTTATTATAACGAGGTCGAGTCCTTTCCTGTGTTTACTATTACAAAAATGACGACGCGCGAAAACCCAATATACCATTCTACTTATACGGGCAGGCCACCCGATGAACCGTCGGTATTAGGCGAAGCATTAAACGAAGTATTTGTGCCGATATTACAAAAACAATTTCCAGAAATTACCGATTTTTACCTTCCGCCAGAAGGGTGTTCATACCGTATGGCCATTGTTAGCATGAAAAAACAATACCCAGGTCATGCTAAAAGAGTGATGTTTGGCGTTTGGTCTTTTTTACGCCAATTTATGTACACCAAGTTTGTTATCGTTGTCGATGATGATGTAGACACACGAAACTGGAATGATGTTATTTGGGCAATCACTACGCGAATGGATCCAGCAAGAGATACCTTGTTGGTAGAAAACACCCCAATAGATTATTTAGATTTTGCTTCACCCGTGTCGGGTTTGGGCTCTAAAATGGGTATGGACGCAACCAGCAAATGGCCAGGTGAGACTAAAAGAGAATGGGGCAGGGCTATAGTAAAAGATAAAGATATAGTGAAAAAGGTTGATGAAATGTGGGATGACTTAGGTATTTAATATGCAACAATCTATAGAACTTTTTTTAAACGAAAATAAAAACTGGCAAATTAAAGATGGAAAATTACATAGAGAATACAGTTTTAAAAATTTTATAGAAGCTTTTGCCTTTATGACCGAAATTGCATTATTTGCAGAAAAAAACAACCATCACCCAGAATGGTTTAATGTGTATAAAAATGTGGTAGTAGATTTAACAACTCATGAACAGGGTGGTATTTCGGAAAAAGATATAACCTTAGCCAAACAGATGGAAAAAGTTGCGACAACTAAAATCTAGTTTTCCTTAAACCAATACAGGCTAAGCGGTAGATAGCGGTAATCAAATTACTAAACCTGTCGCAAAAAATAAGCATGCAAAAATGCTCATTTTCGTCGACCCCTTGGTTAAAATAAATTATAAATACTTAAGGAGACTCTGAACAACTAATATCAACTCTGGCAACGCCAAGTTTTTCTCTGCTAGGCAAACTTTTTTAGTGCCATTCAAATACCACAAAAAAGTTTAACAACGCAGAGGGAAACTTGGCTAAGCTCCGTAGGGCGAGCTGACAAGCGGCAGGCGATAACGTTATCTGACAGGTTAAAATACAATATTCAGCATAGTCATCATTACAATTAAGAATAATATTGTCATAATGCCACCGGCTTTCATAAAGTCCGCTACGCGGTAGCCACCTGGCCCCATAATTAATGCATTAACCTGATGGGTAGGGATTAAAAATGAGTTTGATGTAGCAATAGCAACCGTTAAGGCAAATACCGCAGGGTTAGCACCAATACCTATAGCGATATTAATTGCTAATGGAACTAATAATACCGTTGCACCCACGTTAGACATAACCAATGTGAAGAAGGTCGCTAAAATAGCTACTGCCGCTTGCAATACCCAAACGGGTGATTCTCTACCCACTACGTCTAAAACTTGGTCGGCAATCCATTTAGCTGTGCCAGACGTTTCTACCGCCAAACCTAAAGGGATAAGCGACGCTAATAAAAAAACGGTTTTCCAACTTACCGCATCGTATGCTTCGTCTATGCTTAATACGCGCGATAAAATCATACCAATTGCACCGGTTAATAGTGCGATAGACAAGCGTAAGTCGGTAAATAAAACCAACCCTAAGGCAAGCGCAAAAAAGAAACCTGCCCAACCTAACTTATTAGGGCGCGATTCTTCTTCAACAGGGTATTCGGTGGTGATTAATACAAAGTTACGGTCGGTTTTTAAACGATCATAAGATGCCCAACTGGTATGAACAATTAATACATCACCCGCATGAAAAGGTATATTTCGAACATTTTCGCCTTCGTGCACGGTTTTTTCGTTTCTGTGCAAACCAATTAAGGCAATACCAAATGTTTTACGTAACCACACATCACGAGCAGTTTTACCAATTAAATTAGAACTTGGCGGGATAACAATTTCTGCAATGCCCGATTTTTCACTGGATAGTGAGTCCGAAAAGCTGCGCAATTCGGATCTTGGTGATAAACCGTATTTGTTTACAAATTTGTCTAACTTCGGCTTATCTGCAATTACACCAATTACCATGCCAGCTTGCAAACCAAAGTCTCGTGCTATAGACCCTTCTCCTAAACTACTGGCCTTGCCGCTAAATTTACTGGCAATAATGCGTACACTGTATGCATGTTCAATTTCATCTAACGTTAAGCCAATTAAATTGTTGTTTTTGGGGATGGCAATTTCGCAAAGCCGGCTATCAATACCGTAAATGTCATGAAAGTATTCCATAATATTTTTAGCTTTAGACGCATTATTGTTCTTTTTACCTGCAGGTAGTACAAACTTACCTGCAATAACAAAATACAAAATACCCGTAGCCACTAAAGCTAAACCAATAGGGGTAACATCAAACAAACCAAAGGTGCTCATTTTCATGTCTTCAGGCAGGGTTTGGTTTGAGGTAAGGATTAAGTCATTAAGTAAAATTAATGGGCTAGAACCTACCATAGTAACCGTGCCGCCTAAAATAGCGGTAAAACCCATTGGCATTAATAAGCGTGACATAGGCAAGCCAGAACGTGCCGAAATACGCGCCACCACGGGTAAAAATAAAGCAGCGGCACCCACGTTTTGCATAAATGATGATATAAATGCAACCGTGCTAGATATGATAGGAATAATGCGTTTTTCGGTAGTACCGCCTACTTTTAAAATAAAACTGGCGACTTTACTCATTAAACCGGTTTTATCTAAACCTGCGCCAATAATCATTACCGCAATAATAGACATTACCGCGTTAGATGAAAAACCAATAAATAATTTATTGCTGTCTACTAATGGTGCATCTAAACCTAAAACAGGGTGTATAAGTGATGTAAGCCCAAGTAAAACCATTATAGAAATTGCTGCAACGTCTACTTCTACCACTTCAAAAGCAAAAAGATAAATAGTTAATAATAAAACACCAATAACCCATGCTATTGCTATGGTCGGTACAATGGTACTTAAATACATACCCATAGCAAAAAAGACAGTGATTGCTATAAGGTGTTTAAAAATATTTTTGTTATAAAAATGGGTATCCATTACAGGTGTCCAAAATATAGGTTAAAAGCATATTAGAAAATTGCAGTATTCTAATACAAGTAGTCTTAAAGTCCTATATATAATGTGGGATAGCGAAATGATTATTATTTGATTAGCCTATCAGCTATAGTTAATTTATGAAGTTGCAAACACCTTATAACCACCTTTTAAAACCACTAAATTTAGGCAGTATAACGCTTAAAAATCGCATCATAATGGGTTCGATGCACACAGGGTTAGAAGAGCAAAAAAACGGTTATAAAAAACTCGCTGCATTTTATGCAAAACGCGCCAAGGAAAATGTAGCACTTATTATAACTGGCGGTGTATCGCCCAATATTAAAGGCGGGTTATTCCCTTTTGCCACAACGTTGCGGTACTTTTGGCAAGTAAAAAAACACCAACTCATTACCCAAGCTGTGCATAAACACGGGGGTTTAATTTGTATGCAAATTTTGCATGCAGGGCGTTATGCCTATCACCCTTTTAATGTTGCCCCTTCTGCAATTAAATCGACTATCAATCCTTTTAAACCAAAAAAACTCTCTAATAAGCAAATACTTAACACCATAAACGACTTTGTAACCTCGGCTTGCTTAGCGCAAAAAGCAGGTTACGATGGTGTAGAAATTATGGCTTCAGAAGGCTATTTAATTAATCAGTTTTTTTGTATTAAAAGCAATAAACGTAACGATAACTGGGGTGGCAGCTTAGAAAACCGAGCAAGATTAGCGGTACAAATTGTACAAAAAACCCGAGAAAAAACAGGCAAACGTTTTATTATTATTTACCGCTTGTCTATGCTAGATTTGGTTAGCAACGGCGCAATGTGGAGTGAGGTAGTCTACTTAGCAAAAGCCATTGAACAAGCAGGTGCAACTATAATCAACACAGGTATAGGTTGGCATGAGGCCCGAATACCCACCATTGCCAGTTCTGTACCAAGGGCGGCATTTACGTGGATAACGCAAAAAATGAAAACGGAAGTTTCTATACCGCTTATTACTTCAAACCGAATTAACGCACCCGATGTTGCAGAGGCTGTTTTAGCCCAAGGCCATGCAGACTTAGTAAGCATGGCAAGGCCTTTTTTAGCCGACCCATTATTTGTTACAAAAACAATAAATAATCAGCCCGAGTTAATTAACACCTGCATTGCTTGCAACCAAGCTTGTTTAGATCACGTATTTGCAAAAAAGCGTGCTACTTGTTTGGTTAACCCGCAAGCTTGTTACGAAACTGAATTAGTTATAAAGCCCACTCAACAATGTAAAAAAATTGCGGTTGTTGGCGCAGGCCCTGCGGGCTTGGCTTTTGCTTGTTACGCCGCAAAAAAGGGTCATCATGTTTCTTTATACGAACAACAAAAAACCATTGGCGGTCAATTTAATTACGCCAAACAAATACCAGGTAAAGAAGAATTTTATGAAACGCTGCGCTACTTTGAAAACCGTTTAAAAGCATTGAATGTAACCGTATTTTTAAATACACAATTAACGGTTAAAACGCTACAAAACAACCATTTTGATGAAGTTGTAATAGCTACAGGAGTGCTAGCGACCCAACCTAAAATAGTTGGCATTAACCACCCCAAAGTAGTGACGTATGCAGACGTATTAAGTAAAAAAATAGTAATGGGTAAACGCGTAGCTATTATTGGTGCAGGAGGCATTGGTTTTGATGTGGCAGCGTTTTTAGTTGGTCAAAACCGGCCTTTAGATAACTGGCTAAAACATTGGGGTGTAGACAAACACTACAAAAATGCTGGCGCGTTAACCAAACCTGTGCAAAATATTCCTAAAAGAACGGTGTTTTTATTGCAGCGTAAAGTTAGCAAAATGGGTAAAAATTTAGCTAAAACAACGGGGTGGATTCATCGAGCCGAATTAAAAAACAATAACGTTACTATGCTAAGTGGTGTGCAGTACACAAAAATAGACAACGATGGTTTACATATAACAGTAAATAATGAGGAAAAAACCTTAAATGTAGACCATATTGTTATCTGCGCAGGTCAACAGTCTGAGAAAACATTATGGCACGAATTACAAAAACTAAACGTTAGCGCTCACCTTATTGGCGGTGCTAAAGTCGCCAGTGAGGTAGATGCAAAAAGAGCAATTAGAGAGGCATTAGAATTAGCCCTAGCGATTTAGAGTTCATTTTTTGCAAACGCATCAACTATGTGCATTGCACGTTTCGTGAAACTTTTACTGCTATCTAAACATTTTTATTATTATTTTAGTGCTATAGTTATTACCCTTAATATCTAATTAAACTTTCGCAAACCATGAGTGTCTTAAATAAAGATTACTTAATAATTTTATAAAAAATGTATGCCTAAAACTAAACTTCAATCTGTAGATAATCAAACAAAATCACGAATCTTAATTGTTGATGATTCGCGAATTATCCGTGTGGCTTTAAAAAAAATATTACAAAAACATTATGCAACAGACGAAGCAGAAGATGGTGTTTTAGCACTTGAGAAAATAACTCAAAACGAATATGACCTAATTATTACCGACTTAGAAATGCCTAACCTTAATGGCTTTGCATTAATTGAAAAAATACGCCGTAATGATGAAAACTTCATTAAGCACTTGCCTATTTTAGTAATAAGCAGCGACGAAATAGACAGAAGCAATACCGATGCACTAAAACAAGGTGCAACGGATTATTTATTAAAACCCTTCCAGTCTGAAGAAGTATTAAAAACCATTGGTGCATTATTGCGTTTATCTGCACAGCATCAAGAACAATATAAAGCCGAAGATGATGCCCATCAAGACGGTTATATTGATCGTTTTACAGGTTTAGGTAACCCGGCTTATTTTGCTATGCGCGGTGAGCAAGAGCTGGCCTTTGCAAAAAGGCATGACAAAAACTTTTCTGTTGCCATGATTCATTTTGATGGTTTTTCAATTCATCAAAATCATTTGGGTAAAAAACGTGCTGATCAATTAATTAAACAAGCCGCATTGTTTATTAAAAACAGCGCGAGATCAGAAGAAACCGTCGCCCGTATAAAAGAAGACCGTTTTGCCGTAATTTTAGGTATGAGCAACATGTTTGAAGCCAAGTCTATGGTTGATAGGCTAATGAAAAAGGTTCACGAAACCAAGTTTAAAGTTGCAGGGCGAATTATTAGTTTTACCCTAACGGTTTGTATTACTACCCCAGCGCTTGCCAAGGTTGCCAAGTTTAATGATATTGTTATCAATGCCGAAGAAACCTTAGACCAAGCGATATTAACCGGCGGAGATAAAGTGGTGTCGGCTAAAGAAGGAAGCTTCCTCGATACCAACATTACTACCGAAGACGATGTAATGAACTTATCAATTAGTCATTTATTAAAGTTGGTTGAAGATAAAGATGAAAGAATAGAACCCTTATTGCCAAAAATTTTAGAAAATATTATTCCGCTAATCGATTACTCCACTCGAAAAGACAGTTTAACTAAGGCAACACACGGGTACGTTGAAAAATTGAAATTAATTATCAATAAAAAATAAACCGCTCAAAAAGCCACACTTGAAAATTTAACAAGCAACGCAATATTAACCTTAATTAATATTAATCAAGGTTTTAAACATGCCATTTATTAGAATGATTCTTCGCTTTATTGTCACAATGAGCGATAAACTGCGCCCTGTAACGGCAATAGAAATTACACAAGAGCAACAAAAAGCCATTAACAACGTTACCGATGATTTAATTCTATATCACTATCCTGCTTGTCCATTTTGTGTGAAGGTAGACCGTAAAATGCGCGCTTTAAATATGACAATGGATAAACGTGACCCACGTATTGAACCGTTTAAAAGTGAATTAATGACAGGTGGTGGCGAACAACAAGTACCTTGTTTAAAAATTGGTAAGGGTGATAAAGCATTGTGGATGTATGAGTCTTCTGAAATTATTATGTATTTAGAAGACAAGTTTGAAGACGTAGTAGGCGAAGGCGTTTTAAATACATAAGATGTTAAATAAGCCTTTTTCAGAATCGTGCATACAAAATCAAGATGTTATTTTAGATGTGTTAAAACAGCATTTTAAAAATGCAGGTAATGTTTTAGAAGTTGGTTCAGGCACTGGGCAACATGCCGTACATTTCGCCTCTAATTTACCTCACTTAAATTGGATTCCGTCAGACGTTGAAGCACATTTAGCAGGCATGAAAATGTGGTTTGATGAGGCCAATTTAAGCAACATTAAACCCGCCGTTGCCTTTGATGTAACCAAGCCAGAGCAACACCCTAATCAATATTTTGATTTTATGTTTACCGCTAATACGTTGCATATAATGTCGTGGCATGAGGTAGAGCAATTATTTACTTTTGTGGGTAAACAGCTAAATACTGGTGGTTGTTTTATTGTTTATGGCCCGTTTAATTATAAGGGTCAATACACCAGTGAAAGCAATAAACGTTTTGATGGTTGGCTGAAACAATTGGCTGGTGACAGTTCTATAAAACATTTTGAAGCGATTGAAAAGTTAGCCAATCAACATGATATGCAATTACTAAAAGACATAACCATGCCCGCGAATAATCGCATTTTAGTTTGGCAAAAAAAGGCCTAAATCGTTGCCTACATGGACGTAAGTACACGAATTTCTTGGAGCATTGCACCGTAAAAAAACAAGCAAGGCTTGCTCATAACTATTTTAGTAGGCCGACACACCATATTTTAATAAATATTTGGGCAGTACATCATCCAATAATAAAACATCATTGTCGTTTAACTCTATTAAATTAAAGTCGTATTGTGTATAAATTGCTTGTTTAAGCTTTTTTCTAGCCGCATATTTTTTATCATTTTCATAACCCCAGTACTCTATATATACTTTGCCAGCGGGGATATAAAAGTCGCAATATACATCTTCTTCTATCGGCAATTTACGCTCATAAGCATGTACAATTTCTGCCATATATAGCCAATTATCAATAATCATTTCTGCTTTAGAGCGTACTAAGTGTCCGTCGGCAGTGCGGTGTTTTGCGGGAAACTTATCTCTAAAACCAAGCATGTCATCTTGGCTTTTATCTGTTTGTATCGGTTTGTTTCCTAAAATATGTTCGACCGAGTCATTCAATACTTTTGATTGTAAAATAATACTTGGCCACTTGGTAAAAGGGATGCCAGTACGATGGTTTTCAGACTGAACACCGCCTTGTTTTTCGCCCTGATTGGTTAGGCTCCAGCCTTTTAAATTTTTATTTATCCAGCCCAATTCGGCAAGCATAAAATTAATTTTTATAGCAGACAGTTTGAAGGTTTTACCAATAGTGGTTGCCGTTATTAGGCTTTCGGTATCACCTGTTTGTTCATTAATATGTAAATTTTGTGGCCAAACGATGTAACGCCCATATTGTTTGCTTTCTTTGTAAGTGCCGCCTGTCGCTATTCCATTATTAGTAAGTATCCATTTTTCATCTTCACGTTTTATTAAATTAAGCTCAGACAACTGCTCAAATAATTGTTTTGCTGTAAGGCTGTATTTTTTAGCTAAAGCAGTTGTTGATATGTGGCTAGCGTCAGACATGTTACATCCTTAAGTTAAATTCCATATTGTTGTTGGTAGTTGCTTACTTTTACGGCGTTATCTGCATCGTGTTTTTTTAAGTAACTTATTAAATGGTTAAGGTTAATAATATTAATTACTTTAGTGTTATAAGTTTGCTCAATTTCTTGAATGGCAGATAAATCATTCTGGCCTTTTTCCATTCTATCTAAAGCAATTAATACGCCACCAATTTGGGCTTTAGATGCTTCAATAATATCCATAGACTCGCGTATGGCTGTGCCTGCTGTAATCACATCATCTACAATAATCACTTTGCCCTGTAATTTTGCGCCCACTAAGTTGCCCCCTTCGCCGTGGTCTTTTTTTTCTTTACGGTTAAAAGTATAAGGAATGTTTAAATCATAATTGGTTTGTAATGCAATAGATGTCGCGGTAACTAAAGGGATGCCCTTATATGCAGGGCCAAATAATAAATCAAACTCAATGCCCGATGCCTTTAAAGCTTGCGCATAAAACTCACCAATCTTTTTCATGGCGTTGCCGTCATTAAACAAACCGGCATTAAAAAAATACGGGCTTTGTCTGCCCGACTTTAAAGTAAAGTCACCAAATTTTAAAACACCGTAATCAATAGCAAATTGAACAAAGTCTTTTTGATAATCTTGCATGGTTATGCCTAAATAGTAAGTTACAAAGATTATAACGCGCCTGATTAGAAATTAATAATCGAACCGAAAAAGAGTGTATTTCGTCGACCCCTTGCCTACAGGATGTAGGTACATTTTGCCTATACGGACATAGGTATGCGTGTTTGCAGGAGCAAATAAGCGCGAGTGCACAAGGATGTGCAAAGAGAATGCGCCGACAGGATTGTCACCTTCCTCATGCATCCTGCATTCAGGTGTACCTACATCCGTGTAGGCAAGGTACATTTTGCCTATACGGACATAGGTATGCGTGTTTGCAGGAGCAAATAAGCGCGAGTGTGCAAGGAGAATGTAAGATTATAAAAAAGTGTAACGGCCTATTCAGTTACAATCAAACCCATGAAAATAGTATCTATAAATGTAAACGGCATTCGCGCATCGGCAAAAAAAGGTTTGTTTGACTGGATAGAAAAACAACAGCCCGACTTTGTATGTATGCAAGAGGTGCGTGCCAATATAGAACAATTAACCGATGAAATGTACTTTCCTAAAGGGTACTTTTATCAGTACCAATCGGCACAAAAAAAAGGCTATAGCGGGGTGGCTATTTACGCTAAAAAACAACCTGAAAAAATTCATACCAAGTTGGGTTTTGATTTGTCTGACAATGAGGGGCGGTTTATCGCCTTTGAATATCCGCAGTTTTATATAGCCTCCATGTACTTTCCTTCGGGTTCGTCGGGTGATGAACGTCAGACTTTAAAATATGAATATTTAGCCCATTTAGAACCTTGGCTAAAAGCATTAAGCACCAATAAAAAACCCGTAATATTGACAGGGGATTTTAATATTGCCCATAAAAATGAAGACATAAAAAACTGGAAAGGCAATAAAAACAACTCGGGCTTTTTACCAAAAGAGCGCCAATGGTTAGATTGGCTGTTTGACGAATGTCGATTTGTAGACTTATTTAGAACCATAAAACAACCAGAGCACAGCTATACATGGTGGTCTAATAGGGGCAAAGCGCGAGAAAACAATGTCGGCTGGCGGATAGACTACCAAGTAGCTAACCCTGCTTTTAACGCAACGCTACAAAAAGCCTATGTTTATAAAGACCATTGGTTTTCTGACCATGCGCCATTAATAATGGAGTTTGATTCGTTTAAATTATGACGAATATTTTTTAAAAAATGACATCCAATAAAACAAATACTTTATTATTTAACACCTAAGACAACAAAATTGAAAGCTATGCTACAAGCTCAAGACAGCAATAAAGAAAATGAACAACGCTACCTAATAAGCGATTTTTGCCAATATTTAGAAAGCATAAATAAACTCTCTAAAGAGAATGTACAAAAAGTATACGAAGCCTATTTATACGCAGCCCAAGCACACGAAAAACAATTTAGACGATCTGGCGAGCCTTATATTTACCATCCCTTATCGGTTAGTAAAATATTAGCAGAAATGAACATGGACGTAGACAGCTTAATTGCAGGGTTACTGCACGACGTTATTGAAGACACAGAAAGTAGTAAGCAAGACATTACTAAAAGGTTTGGCGCAGATGTGGCGCACTTAGTAGATGGCGTGAGTAAATTAACCAACCTGGAGTTTGGTAGCAAGGCTGAAGAGCAAGCAGAAAACTTTAGAAAAATGCTTATGGCGATGACCGATGACATTAGGGTTATTTTAATTAAATTGGCAGATCGTTTGCACAATATGCGCACCTTGGGCGCAATGCCGCCACATAAAAAAAGAGAAAAGGCCAAAGAAACTTTAGAAATTTATGCCCCCATCGCATACCGTTTAGGCATGGATACCTTAAAAAATGAACTGGAAGAGTTAGGTTTTTTGCATTTACATCCAAACCGATATGAGGTTATTAGAAAGGCTGTAAAAAAAATTAGAGGCAATCGTAAAAAAGTATTAGATAAAATAGAAGTTATTATCGCCACCAAATTACAAGACAAAGATATTCGTGCAGAAGTGGTAAGTAGAGAAAAAAATCTTTACAGTATTTTTAAAAAAATGAAAAGTCAAAATCTGTCTTTTCAAGAGATTTACGACACTTTTGGCTTACGGGTCGTTGTAGATTCGGTTGATGAGTGTTACCGCGCATTAGGGCAAATACATAATTTATATAAACCCATACCCGGCAAATTTAAAGACTACATTGCGATACCCAAAATGAACGGCTATCAGTCTTTACATTCTGCATTGTTTGCCGCCCACGATATGCCAGTAGAGGTACAAATACGCACCAAAGACATGAACAAATTTGCCGACTGCGGCATTGCTGCACATTGGTTGTATAAAGAAAACAAAGGTGAAAAAAACTTTAGCATTGCCGACGAATGGTTACGCAGCTTGTTAGAGATGCAGCAAAAAACCAGCAGTTCTATAGAATTTTTAGAAAATGTAAAAGTTGATTTGTTTCCCGACAAGGTTTTTGTGTTTTCACCAAAAGGCAAAATTTACCCTATGGCGCGTGGTTCAACTGCCTTAGATTTTGCCTATGCTGTGCATTCGGATGTTGGGCATCATTGTATGGCGGTGCGTGTAAATCACCGTCGCGTGCCTATTAGCTCTATGTTGTATAACGGCCAAACGATAGAAGTAATTACTTCAGACAAGGTACAGCCCAATGCGTTGTGGTTAAATTTTGCCGTATCTGCAAAAGCCCGCACGGCAATAAAAAGCAGCTTAAACAAACTTAATGACAATGAAGCATCATTATTTGGTTTACGACTGGTAGAAAGGGAGCTGGCAAAATTTAAACTTAATTTAGCAAAAATTTCTCACAAACGTGTAGACAGCATGGTCAAATTTTTAGGCTTTAAAGAAAGAAAAGAACTGTGGAGAGAAGTAGGCTTGGGTAACATAGTGCCTGGCTTAATAACGCAACGTCTTGTAGATGACGACATCAGCATATTGGATGATGGATCCCCTGTAGCCATAGCCGGTACAGAAGGCATAGTGGTTAACTTTGCCAAATGTTGCTCACCAATACCGGGTGATGTAATACAAGGCATGATGTCTACAGGTAAAGGCGTATTAGTGCACCGCGCCAGCTGTGGCAATATTGCCGAGTTTAAAAACAACCCAGAAAAATGGTTAGATGTAGCTTGGTCAGACAATGTAGAAACAGACTTTACCGCCAAAGTGCGGTTAGACTTGCTAGATAGACGGGGCGTACTGGCTAATGTAACCACCTTGCTTGCAGACAAAGACATTAACATCGAAAACATACAGTTTCATGATACGGATGGCTTTAATACGGTATCTACCTTTTATATATCGGTAAAATCCACCCAACAATTAAATAAGATAATAGCCTTGCTAGAAGGCTTGGATGATATAATTCGCGCAGAACGTGTCTAGGAAAATAACTAAAAATGAAAAAAACAATTATTCAAACCGATCAAGCACCACAAGCAATTGGAACCTATTCGCAAGCCATTAAAATTGATAATACCGTCTATTTATCGGGTCAAATTCCATTAATACCAGAAACAATGGAGCTAAACGTCGCCACTATAGAAGACCAAATACACCAAGTCTTTAAAAATTTAACCGCCGTTTGTGACGCAGCAGGCGGGCAATTAAATAATATCGTTAAGTTAAATGTATTCTTAACAGACTTAAGCCACTTCCCCACGGTAAACAAAATTATGGCGCAATACTTTAGCGCGCCTTACCCCGCACGCGCGGCAATTGGCGTACAAGAATTACCAAAAGGCGTAACAGTAGAGATGGATGGAATAATGGTTATTCCTGATAAAACAATACCCGTATACACCTAAAAAGAGCTTAAATTGTTGCCTACATGGACGTTAAGTACACAGAATTGCTTGGAGCATTATCGTGCGACCCTTGCCTTGTTTTTAGGATGAAAGCCGTTTTAACGCAACATGCGTAAATACTGCGTTTCTGCTTTTTTGAGCAACCGAAATACCTACGTCCATGTAGGCACAGCGGTTGCTGCTCTCCTGAGCAACCGAAATACCTACGTCCATGTAGGCAAGGGGTCGACGAAAACACCCTTATTTTCAATTTTAAAATTTTAATGTAGAGAAAACTTATGTCACTTATCAAAGCAATTAACGGCTTACGACCACCAAAAGATAAAGTAAAAGATGTATTGGCACCACCGTATGACGTATTAAATACGGCCGAAGCACGGGTACGTGCAGACGGTCGTCCCAATAGTTTTTTACATATCTCAAAGCCAGAAATTGACTTGCCAGAAGGTACCGACCCATACGACCCAAGTGTGTATGCAAAAGCGGCCGAAAATTTAAACAAAATGGTGGCAGATGGCACGCTAGTACGCGACGGGCAAGACTGCTTATACGTATACCAAATAGATTGGCACGGGCACATACAAACAGGTTTAGTAGCCGGCGCGTCGGTAGCTGATTATGATACCAACCGCATACGCAAACACGAGTTTACCCGACCGGTTAAAGAAAACGACCGCGTAAAACAAATTGAAGCGGTCAATGCAGAAACAGGGCCCGTACTTTTAGCCTACCCCGCACAGGCAGAAGTAGACAAAATATTGGCAGAGGTTGCCAGTGGCGAAGCAGAATCTCGAACCGTTGCCGACGACGGCATAGTGCACAGCCTATGGGTAATAAAAGATAAAACCATAATACAACGCCTAGAAACCTTATTTGAAGCGATGCCCGCCATATACATAGCAGACGGGCATCATCGTTCTGCATCGGGCTCTCGCATTTGTGCCTCACGCAAAGCACAAGGCAAAGGCAATGGCTCTTGGGATTATTTCTTGTCGGTTATTTTCCCCCATCACGAAATGAAAATTTTAGACTACAACCGCGTGATAATAGACTTAAACGGACAAACAGAAGCCAGTATTTTAGCAAGCATTGCCGATAAATTTACCGTAACCAAAGAAGCTGGCGAAGTTAGCCCAAAGCATAATAAACAATTTGGCATGTACATAAATGGCAACTGGTACCGTTTAGATATTAACGATGCCGTAGTGCCACATGACGACCCCGTTGCAAGGTTAGACGTAAGTTTATTGCACGACCATTTAATAGAACCGCTTTTAGGCATAAGTGACCCACGTACAGATAACCGCATAGATTTTGTGGGTGGCATACGCGGTTTAGGCGAGTTAGAAAAACGCGTAGACAGCGGCGAAATGAAAATAGCCTTTTCATTTTTTGCCACCACAATGGAAGACCTAATGGCAGTTGCCGACGCAAACGAAGTGATGCCACCCAAATCAACTTGGTTTGAGCCAAAATTAGCAGACGGTTTGGTGTCGCACGTTTTAGATTAACTCACATTATTTTATTGTTTATTGTTTATTGGATGTTAATTAACCGTGTAGCGCTAAGCCTTGCTTGTTCATAGCCTTACCATGAACAAGCAACCATAAACAAGCAAGGCTTAGAAAGCGACGCTAACAATGAAGCAGTCGCTCTAATAAATAACCATAATTATTCTAAGGATATTTATTGATTGCTTTAAACTATTAACTGTCATCGTTAAACGATTAAAAACAAACAAGTATCTTTCTTCTTCTTATCTGCTTTTATCTTCAAAATGTACCAAGCCTGCAAAACTAAAATCCCTAGCTATACTTTCAGTGTGTTCATAAAGTGTTAACGAGGAGGAGCTCAATGGAATGGTTTATTCTAATACTGCTCTTATTCGTCGTAGTGGCAACTGTCGATGTTTATTATGAAAATTAAAATAGCGATGGTGATGGTCACCGACATAGAAAAACTTGAGTATAAATGAGAGACTACTTAAAATTGAAGGGCATGTTATTGGTATCATGGTAAACATCACACATTATTAAATGTTGATAACTCGCAACGGCGAACCACCTGATACCGTAATAGTGTTTGGACTTACCCTCTTTCAATTATTCAAGGGACAATAACATAACGTGGATTCACTTCTACAAGCTCCGCTGACATCGCTAAATGGAGTGGGTCAGCGCCTTGCAGATAAATTAGGAAAGCTAAATTTATTTCAGCTTTCCGACCTTCTTTATCATTTTCCTATTCGATACCAAAACCGTACCCAAATTAATACCATTGGGTCTTCTGTGGCCAATCAAGAAAGGCAGTTTTTTGCCAAAATAGAATACAGCGAAATTACCTTTGGTCGTAAAAAAATGCTATTGGTTAATGTAAGTGACGGCACAGCTAATTTGCGGTTACGCTTTTTTAACTTTTCTGCCGCACTTAAAAATCAGTTTTCGGCCGATAACTATGTATTGTTGTTTGGTCAAATACAAATGGGCAATAACGGTTTTGAAATGTTACACCCCGATTTTACCATTGTAAAAAGCAACCAAGTACCGCCTTTAACCAAGGGGTCGACACCTGTGTATGCTTTAACGGATGGCATATCTCAAAATTTAATGCGCAAAAGTGTCGCCCAAGCCTTAACCTATTTAGAAGAAAGCAACCCTGCTGAAATACTACCGCCAGAAATTGTTAAACATTTTGCATTAACCAATTACCGTACTGCCATTTTAAACGTACATCTGCCAAAACCTAAACAAGTAATGATGGGGGAGCTAAAACCAAAAAACGAATTTAGAAAACGACTGGTAGTGGAAGAAATATTTGCCCATCAAATAAAACAAAAACAAACGTCCAATAAAATATTTAATAAAGCGGCCAATGTTTTTAAAGTAAAACAAAATGTATTAAACGACTTTTATAATAAACTGCCTTTTAGCCCAACGCGTGCGCAACTAAGGGTCATAAAAGAAATTGAAAACGACATGCAACAAGAAAAAGCCATGTTACGCTTATTACAAGGTGATGTTGGTGCAGGTAAAACATTGGTGGCGGCGGCCGTTTCATTAACCGTTATCGCATCGGGCTTTCAAGTCGCCATAATGGCACCAACAGAAATTTTGGCAGAACAACATTACCAAACCTTTTTAGAATGGTTTACACCTTTCGGCATAAAAACCGCGTTATTAAAAGGCAAGTTAAAAGCCAAAGAAAAGCGCGAGCTATTAGAACAATTAAAAAAAGGAGAAATACAATTTGTAGTAGGCACGCACGCCTTAATACAAGACGACGTAACCTTTAATAAATTGGGTTTAGCAATAATAGACGAGCAACACCGCTTTGGCGTATTACAAAGAAAAACCTTGGTAGAAAAAGGCAAATACCAAGGCCGTGTAGCGCACCAGCTAGTGATGACCGCCACACCCATACCGCGCACCTTGGCGATGACCGCCTACTCCGACTTAAACCTGTCGATTATTGACGAACTACCAGCAGGGCGAAAACCCATAATCACCTTTGCCATGTCGCAAGCAAGACGCGAAGAAATACTGCAAAAAATAACCAACCATTGCGCCACCGGTCAACAAGCTTATTGGGTTTGTACATTAATAGAAGAATCCGAAAAGCTACAGAGCCAAACGGCCGAAGAAACCTACCAATTGTTGAGCCAAAGCCTGCCAAATTTAAATATCGGCTTAGTGCATGGACGCATGAAAACAGACAAAAAAGAACAGGTGATGAAGCAATTTAAACATGCCGAATTAAATATTTTGGTATCCACCACCGTGATAGAAGTAGGTGTAAACGTGCCCAACTCTACCCTAATGGTAATAGAAGATGCTGACAGATTAGGTTTAGCACAACTGCACCAATTACGTGGCAGGGTAGGCCGTGGCAGTGAACAAAGTTATTGCGCGCTACTGTTTAAAGCACCACTTAGCGACACAGGCAAGCAACGCCTAGGCATAATGCGTGAAACCAACGACGGCTTTATCATTGCAGAAAAAGACCTAAAAATACGCGGCCCGGGAGAATACATAGGCACCCGCCAAACAGGGCAATTGAGTTTTAAAATAAGCAGCTTAGACATTGATGAAGATTTAATTGAGCAATGTACGCAATTTAGCCAACAAATAATGGCATTAAAGCCCGCACAAAAAAATGCGTTAATAGAACGTTGGATACTGGCTAACGAAGAATTAATTAACGTTTAGTTTGGCATGGACAAGTAGGATAAAGAACCACCTTAAAGCTACAGGGACGCTTTAGCGAGCAAAATGATCGTTTTTAAAGCTTCGCAATTTGTAATAAAGTTTCAGGGTGGTTTTGTACTAAACGTAAAAGAGTAGTAGCTTGACCATTGGGGATGCTTCTGCCTTGTTCCCAGTTTTCTAATGTTCTTGATGAAGTGTGCAAATATTCAGCAAAGACCCCTTGTGACATATTAAACTTTTTTCGAATATTTATTATTTCATTGGGCAAAAGAATAAACGCTTCTTTTTTTTCAATGCTGACGACTCTTAGCGTTAGTTTTCCTTCAGAGTGCTCTTTTGCCTCAGAGAGTGAAGAAGATAGCTCTGAAAATAAATTACGTTTGCTCATTAATCCATCCTTCTACAAATAGTTTCAGTTGTTGTTTTTCTTGAGGCGTTAAATCAGTCACTTCATTTTTAGCGTAAATTGTTAACAAGTAAAACCGCTTGAGGCTTTGTAAATAATAATAAATAACTCGTGCTCCGCCTCTTTTTCCTTTGTTTTTTGTAGCGACTCTAATTTTTCTCAATCCGCCAGTAGCTTTAATTACGTCTCCTTTTTTGGAGCTAGATAACAATTCGTTTTGTAATTGTCTATATTGCTCATCGGATAAATACTCATTTCTGTATTTTTCAAATAAGCTTGACTCAACAAACATGCCGTTCATTTAAAAACTATACGCAACTTACGTATAGTTGTCAAAGAAAGATAGCGAGTAAAATAATCATCTTGCCTATCCATGCAAAAACGCTTTAAACAATAAACTAAGCCCAACTAGTAAAGTAATAACTTCAAAAAACCGTTTAATAAACGTATTGCCTTTTTTTATTGCCAGTGCCGCGCCAAAGTAACCACCAATAAACGAACCTAGCAACAAGGCAGGTAGCCAGTCCCAGGCGATATTGCCTAAAATACCTAAGGTAATCGCGCCTGTACCATTCCACACTATGCCAACCAATACCAAAGTATGTGCAATGGCCGTTTTATAGTCAAAACCAAACCACTTAACCAACCAAATGGTAACAAACAAACCCGTGCCAGAGGTTAAAGAGCCGTTTAACATGCCTAAAAAAAACAAAACAATGCCGCCTAGTATTACCCCATTGGTATCTAAATGTTTAAAGTTTTGCGTTAAACCAAAGTTTTTTTGAAAGTAAGAATAAATACCAATAAAGCAGGTTAAAAAACCAAGCAAAGCTAAAGATACCACTTCTGGCACTTTTAGTATAAAACTGGCACCGGTAATAACCCCCGGCACGCCCGCTATTATCATTAATAAAATAAATTGTTTTATTAAGTTGTTTTCTTGCAAGTGGCGAAGTGTTGCGCCAAGCCCTAGCGCTACGCTTGCCACTTTATGGGTGGCTAAAGCAATGCTAAAAGGCAAGCCTAAAAAAATAATAACAGGCAGTTGTATTAAACCTGCGCCACCGCCAGCAAGGGCAGAAAAGAAGTTAGCAACAAGTGAGGCTAAAAAAAGATAAAACTGAGAAAGGAAATCCACTATTACAGGTCTGATTTTTAATCAAATAAGCAAGCCTTGCTTGCTTATTTGATTATTTATGAATAAGTGTGCCAACGCCTTGGTCGGTAAAGAGTTCTAATAACACGCTGTTTTCTACACGGCCATCTATTATTTGTACGGTTTGTACACCGGCATTTACGGCCTCTAATGAACATTGTATTTTAGGCAACATACCACCCGATATTGTGCCGTTTTGTATTAAATTATTTATGTCGCCTTGGGTTAGCCCTGTTAATAGTTTGCCCTTTTTGTCTAAAATACCGGGGGTGTTGGTTAGCAGTAATAGTTTTTCGGCTTTCAGTTCGGCGGCTATTTTACTGGCCACTAAGTCGGCATTAATATTGTAAGACGCGCCGTCACTATCTACACCAATTGGTGCGATAACCGGTATAAAGTTTCCGTTTTCTAAGGTTTCAACCACACTTACATTTACCTTGGTTACTTCGCCCACATGGCCAATATCAATTTTTGTAGTGCCATCTTCGTCCGATGTCATCTCTAGCGGTTTGGCTTCTATCAGGTTGCCGTCTTTACCCGTTAAACCTATGGCTTGCCCGCCGTGTTGGTTTATTAAACTTACTATGCTTTTATTTACCTGACCACCCAATACCATTTCTACTATGTCCATGGTTTCGGTATCGGTTACGCGCATGCCTTGTATAAATTTGCTTTCTTTGCCTAGCTTTTTTAACATTTGTGCAATTTGTGGGCCACCGCCGTGTACCACAACAGGGTTAATGCCCACTTGTTTCATTAATACTATGTTGGCGGCAAAGCTGTGTTTTAGCGTTTCGTCTGTCATGGCGTTGCCGCCAAATTTTATTACCACGGTTTTACCGCTTAATTTTTGCATGTACGGTAATGCTTCGTTTAAAACATCGGCAATGTGGTGTGCAGTTTTATTTTCCATAGTTTTTTTAGTGGTTAATTATTTCGGTAAGCGCTTCGGTTATTGTCTGCATTTCTTTAGGTGTTGTCGAGGCTAATTTTTCTTTAACTCTTTTTTTAGATAAGGCGCGCACTTCATTAATACAGGCTTCAGAATCTAACTTTAATAAGTCACGTTTGTTAAGCCGTACTTTATAAGGGTAGGCATTATCTAAAAGTTGGCTAGACAACGGGATAATGATTATTGTATCTAAAATGTCGTTATCTATTGTTTTGCTGACAATAACCGAAGGGCGATATTTGCCCATTTCTTTTCCTTTAGACGGGTTTAGGTCTACTAAATGTATATCGCCTTTAATAACTGCCATCGTCAACAGCACCATCGCCAATAGGGTCTTGTTTTTGCGTTTTTGCGACTTTTTTAAGTAAAGCCAAGTGTTTATCACGCTCTATTTTAAAAATAAAACTTTCGAATTCTTTACTTAACGCTTTGGGAATAAAGTAACCGACCTCTTCGTTTTTACGACCATCAAGAATATGCAATAATTCTGTTTGGTTATTAAGGATTGATGGATTTCTTATTTCTGATAGTTTTATATTTAGCATGTTTTAATAATAGTATTGGCAAACCTATTTGTCAAATTAAAATGGCAAGTCTAAACTGCTGTCTACATTTAACATCTGCGTTCTAAAGTTTTCTTGAATCGCTTTTAAAGCGGCTTCATCATCTGCTTCAAAACGTATCACAATGCTTGGTGTGGTGTTAGATGCACGACACAAACCCCAGCCATTATCGTAGTCGGCACGCAAACCGTCTATGGTGGTTAATTTTGCACCTTCAAAGGTTGCGCTTTTTTGAAAGGCATCTACAAAGGCAAAGTTGTCGCCTTCGTTAGCAAACGTTATACCCAGCTCTGGTGTGTTAATACTGTCGGGCAGGGCATCAAAAATGTCGCTGGCTTTGCTGGTGGTTTGCGATAATATTTCTAACATGCGTGCGCCTGCATAAAGCGCATCGTCAAAACCATACCAACGTTCTTTAAAAAAGATGTGACCGCTCATTTCGCCACCCAATAATGCACCCGTTTCTATCATGCGCGATTTTATAAACGAGTGACCGGTTTTCCACATTTGAGGCTTGCCACCGGCTTTTTCAATTTCTTGCGGTAATAGGCGCGAGCATTTAATGTCGTAAATAATTAACGCACCAGGGTTGCGAGATATAACATCGCGCGAGTATAAAATCATTTGTCTGTCTGCCCAAATAACCGTGCCGTTGTTGTCTATCACGCCTACTCGGTCGCCGTCGCCGTCAAAAGCCAAACCTAAATCACAGTTGTTGTCGGCTATGCATTGTATTATGTCTATTAAGTTTTCTGGCTTGCTTGGGTCGGGGTGGTGGTTGGGGAAAGTGCCGTCGATGTCGCAAAACAATTCGACAACTTCACAGCCCAGTTGCTTAAATAGCTTTGGGGCTAAATCACCCGCGACTCCGTTACCGCAGTCAATTGCAATTTTTAATGGACGTTTTAGTTTAATGTCGGAGGTGATGCGTGCTAAATATTGTTCGTCTAAATTGACTGTTTTCGTCGACCCCTTGCCTTTAGGGATGTTGAATTTATCACTTAAAATGGTTTCTCTTAAACTTTGTATGGTGTCGCCAAAGATGGTTTCGCCAGCAATCATCATTTTTAAGCCGTTGTATTCGGGTGGGTTATGGCTACCGGTTACCATAATGCAAGTACCGGTATTTAGCTCGTAAGTGGCATAGTAGGCAACGGGTGTCGGCACCATGCCTACGTCTATAACGTCACAACCTGTTTCGGTTAATCCTTTAGTTAAAGCCGCAATTAGCGCGGGGCCGGTTAAGCGTCCGTCGCGCCCCAGCACTACTTCTGTAATGCCTTTTTGTATGCAACGGCTACCAAATGCTTTGGCTATTAAATACACGTTGTCTTGTGTTAATGCGGTTTCTACAATGCCACGTATGTCGTATGCACGAAATATATCTTTAGTAATGTCCATAATATTTTTTAGTGTGTTCCAGAAGAACCAAAACCACCTGTTCCACGGTCGGTGGTTTTAAAGTCATCTACCACTTCAAATTCGGTTTGTATAATGGGGATAATAACTAACTGAGCAATACGTTCTGCCACTTCTATTGTGTACTCGCTATTGCCCCTATTCCAGCAAGATACAAACAATTGCCCCTGATAGTCAGAATCAATTAGCCCAACCAAATTACCCAACACAATACCGTGTTTATGCCCTAAGCCAGAGCGTGGCAAAATAATGGCTGCCTTGTCTTGGTCTTGTACGTAAACAGATATACCCGTAGGGATTAAAATGGTTTCACCCGGTTTAATAACGGTGTCTTTTTCTAAACAGGCGCGTAAGTCCATACCTGCAGAGCCAGACGTTGCATAATGCGGAAGGGGAATACTGTCGCCAATGCGAGAATCGAGTATTTTAATTTGAGTTTTTTTCATACAAAGGCGCCATTTTAAATTTTTGACGATTATATCAAATTAATTACAAGCTACCGATAAGGAATAAAGAGCTTTAATAATAATGGTTGCAAATACAAATGATAATGATTACTATTTGCATTAAGTTAATAAAGGAGCGTAATCATGAGCTATTTTTTAGATGCATGGGTAGAGCAAAGCAACCCGTTTATACGTATTGTCGATTTGTTATCAGGCGAGACCATTAAATCTTGGCGAGGCAAACAAGTTAATAGGTTGTTTGATAATGGCGTAATTGACATTGATGAAATTATTTCTTGTGATAATTGTACCTGCCAAGAATGCATTGTTGATTTATTGGCTTACGACATGCAAGTAGAAGACATTCGGTACCCCGAGCACTTATTAACGTTAAGCGAGCTGAAAAATGTGTAATCTTATAGATGTTACCAGTGCAAAAACACCCATTACTAAAGCGCGTAAAAAACTGTGGCAAATTCAATCGCGGTTTCATTGTGCGGTAATTGGTACTTGCTTAACGGTGGTAGAATTAAAAAAACTGTTAATTAAAACAAAAATACATAACTGCGATGAGTTTAATGATTATTATGCGCATCAAACGGCCATAAGTTACGCAACGGACAAAAACATGTTGTCCGTTGCGATACATAAATTGTTAGATAAAAAATTCAGCCGTCAAATTAAACTACTAAAACAAATTAAATGTTCTGACGACTTAATGGATTTTTGGAAAAGCCAAATGCAGTCTCATGATATTACTGGAACATATTGGGCAATTATTACACACCCTAAAAGTACCTTGTCTATTTGGAACGAAGTGTTTGGTGATGTTCATATGCTGTCGCACTTACAAGGCGCGACCAACCGCTATAGCGTACAACAAATTAACTTAATTAAAACAGAAAACAGTGAATTACGCTCGAAATTAAAAAAAGCGCAAGGCAATAGCATCCACAGTTTTCAGGCTAATGATGATTTAAAGCAACAATTAAGCAAAACAAAAAAACAATTACAACGTTTTGTAGAGAAACAAAAACAGGACAATACTGCCTCTGTAAAATTGAACCCAGATAACAAACAACTGCAAAAACAAAACCATTATTTAGAAAAAACATTAGAAAATAAGCAACAACAATTGGATCAGTTAAAATTAAAAAATGAATGTTTGAGTATTACCAAAGAAAAAATTCAGCAAGAGTTTTTGTTGCTTTCAGAGCGAATGAGTTTATTAAAAACAAAATTAGATGGTCTTCCTAAAGCTCAATTAGCAACAAAAAAAATAAAACATTGGTCTTTAAATGGAAAAAAGATTCTTTATTTAGGCGGACGAAATGCAGTAACGCCCCACATAAAGGTATTGGTAGAGTCTCACGACGGGGAGTTTATACACCACGATGGTGGCAAAGAAGCCAATAAACACCAAATGCAAAATCAAATTTGCCAAGCAGATATGGTGTTTTGCCCAATAGATTGTATAAGCCACGATGCGTGTTTACGTGCAAAACACAGCTGTCAAAAGCTTAATAAAGTTTTTGTTCCGCTAAGAAGTTCTGGGTTATCGAGTTTCTCTAACGAGTTGCAACTGCAAGTACAACATTAAAGCCTACCATTTATTTAAAAAAACAGGCTTTAATAGTGCTAATTTAAATTACATTTGCGACTGAATGTAATTTTCTAAACCAATGTTGGTAATTAAACCCAATTGCTTTTCTAGCCAATAAGTATGGTCTTCTTCGGTATCTTCTAATTGCGTGCTTAGCATGTCGCGGGTCACGTAATCTTGCTCGGTTTCACACAGGGCTATGGCGGCTTTTAAGTCGCCAACCACTTTGTATTCCAATTGTAAGTCGCTTTCTATACAGCTTTTAACGTCGTTACCAATGTTTAAACCGTCTTGTATTGATAGGTCTGGGGTAGTTTCTAAAAACAATAAACGTTTAATTATTTGGTCTGCATGGCCTGCTTCTTCTTCCATTTCGTGGTTTAGGCGTTCAAACAATTTACTTAAACCCCAGTCCTCATACATGCGTGAGTGGGTAAAATATTGGTCGCGCGCGGCTAACTCGCCTTTTAATAAAAACTGCAATGTTTCAATAACTTTAGTGCTGCCTTTCATAATATTTCCCCTTTATATAATAGATTGATGGTAGTTTTTAGAACCCACTTTACTGGCCAAACTTATTTGCGTTTCAAAGTAGTCCAAACGGTCTTCACAATGCGACAAGCACGACTTTACGTGGTCACGCGTGACAAAATCTTTTTCTGTTTCGGCCTCTGCAATGGTGTTTTGCAAAACCATTCTAAACTCTGTTTCCATTGCTAAATTACTGTTTAAAATTTCTGGCACGTTTTCACCAATTTTTAATTTGCCTAAATCTTGTAAGTTAGGTAGGCCTTCTAAAAATAAAATACGCTGTATTACTTTGTCCGACTCTTTCATGGCTTTAATAGAGTATTTAAAGTTTTTGTCGCCTAAATCATCAAAGCCCCAGTCATTTAACATGCGGGCATGTAAAAAGTATTGGTTAATCATGGTTAAAGATGCACGAAGCACCTTATTTAATGATTGGTTTATTTTGTTGTCTATTTTCATGTTTTTCCTCAAAGCGGTTGACATTTATTTAAAGGAGATTATAATGATAATCATTCTTATTTCTATATGTATTCTATGTATATTTGTGTTTGCAATGCAGTAACCGACAAGGCCATTAAAAAAGCTATATGTAATGGTGCTTGTTCGGTTTCTGACTTAACTCAACAATTAAATGTTGGGTCTTGTTGCGGCAAATGTAAATCTTGTGCCTTTAAAATACTTAAAGAAATTGACCTTGCACCAAAAATTTTACTTAATAATATTAAGCCAGAGTCTATTGCTCTTTACTAACACCGGCTACTAGAATAGTTTAAAACTTCCGTGTAATCAATGCTTTGCTTGCTGTTTTTAAAACACCGTTAACGCGAAGCCACTCGCCCTAGGCAATGATTTTAATTCGTATTCAATTTTGTTTTTTCAATAATATTCTTAATTTAAAAACTGCAATCAATGCCTTTTTGTTGTATTAAATGTTCAAATTTTTCATCTGTTAAAATCCTCAAAAAAGACACTAAAGTTTAGTATTAAACTACAAAATAGGTGAGTCAATATTCGATGCCAATTAACACTCATGGATATTGTAATATCTAATATGACAATAAGCAGTCTCGATGAAATAAAAGGGTTGGAAGAAACTTTAAAAGACATTTGCGATTTAATTAGAAGACGAACTATATTAAACTCGCTAAATTAAGAAAGACTGATTAACTGGCTAGGAGCATGGTTAAAAATTTAATCTCGTTTAGTGCGTAAGCATTATCAAGCGGGCTATTGGAGCATTATCAGATAATGTTATCGCCTGCCGCTTGTAAGCCTTGCTAGTTTTGACTAAATCGTCAGGAACGATTTGGGGAGCGATAGCGACGTGCGAAGCACCGAGGGCAGGAAGCCCGAAGCAACTGCACCAAAACGAGCAATGCTTAACGCTAATTTTTTGAAAGCTCCAGTTAATCTGACAAAGCTCCCTAGATATTTTATAAGACTTGTTCAGAGGTTATTTAAGTTTCTATAAGCCTAAAAAAGGCCTTTTTCGTCGACCCCTTGGTTCTTAATGTTATGCAAAATTTGATTGTTTCGCGTCGCTTATGTAAAATCTCCGCCTTTCGGCAATCAAACAGGGTTGCTGTTTTGGTTATTAGAACGTGCAGATATAAAATATGAGTCAAACAATAATGAACACCTACGGCAGAATGGATGTCTGCTTTTCTCATGGTGAAGGTATTACCCTTTGGGACGACAAAGGCAAGCAATATTTTGATGCCTTGTGTGGCATAGCCGTAACAGGCCTTGGGCATTCGCACCCTAAAATAACCGATGCTTTGTGCCAGCAAGCTAAAAAGTTACTGCATACATCTAATTTATATCAAATTGAAAACCAGCAAAAAGTAGCAGATAAGTTAATTGAGTTAAGCGCGTTAGAGCGCGTTTTTTTTGCTAATAGTGGTGCAGAAGCTAACGAGGCAATGATAAAAATTGCTCGGTTATACGGCAATAATAAAGGCATTACCAACCCATCAATAGTGGTTATGGAAAACAGCTTTCATGGGCGAACATTGGCAACATTAAGTGCAACCGGTAATAGAAAAGTACAAGCAGGTTTTGAGCCATTAGTTACGGGTTTTATTCGCGCCCCTTATAACGACATTAAGGCGCTTGAAACCATTGCTAAAAACAACAGCAATGTGGTTGCCATCATGGTAGAACCCATTCAAGGTGAAGGCGGCGTAAACATACCCGATGACGGTTACTTAACGGCGATACGTGAAATATGCGACCAAAATAACTGGTTGATGATGTTAGACGAAATACAAACGGGTATGGGCAGAACGGGAAAATGGTTTGCTTTTCAGCATGAAAATATCGTGCCAGACGTAATGACCTTAGCAAAAAGTTTAGGCAACGGCATGCCAATAGGCGCTTGCTTAGCCAAAGGTATAGCGGCAAAAACCTTAGTGCCTGGCACACACGGTTCTACTTTTGGTGGTAACCCACTAGCTTGTGCGGCAGCCTTGGCGGTAATAAACACCATAGAAGAAGAAAGTTTGGTGCAACGCGCCAAACATTTGGGTAATTTAATTAATGCACAATTTAAAAAAGCTTTAGCCAATAATGAAGCGGTAATTTCTATTAGAAATAAAGGCCTGCTTATTGGTATAGAGCTGGATAAACCTTGTGTAGAATTAGTTAACAAAGCCTTACAAAATGGGTTACTTATTAATGTCACCGCAGATAGCGTAATACGGTTATTACCACCACTAATTATGACAGACACACAAGCAAGTAATTTAGTTGAACAAGTCGTTAGTTTGATTGAAGACTTTACCAAGTAATTAAAAATATGAATAAACCACGCCATTTTTTAAGCCTTTTAGATATAAGTTCTGACGAATTTAGAGCGTTAATAAAAAGAGCCATTAAACTAAAGCAAATGCAAAAAAATGGTGAAATTTTTGAGCCATTAAAAAACCGCGTATTGGCGATGATTTTTGAAAAATCATCGACCCGAACGCGTGTTTCTTTTGAAACCGGTATGGTGCAATTTGGCGGTCATGCCTTATTTTTATCACCGCGAGACACTCAATTAGGGCGTGGCGAACCGATAGCCGACAGCGCACGGGTATTATCGCGCATGGTAGACGGCATCATGATTCGCACCTTTGACCAAGCGATAGTAGAAGAAATGGCCACGCATTCATTAGTGCCGGTTATTAATGGTTTAACCGATCAATACCACCCTTGCCAGCTACTGGCAGACATGCAAACATGGTACGAACACCGTGGCGACATGCAAGGTAAAAAAGCTACGTGGATTGGTGATGGCAATAATATGTGCCATTCGTACATTAATGCCGCGCGTTTATTAGGCTTTGAACTAGCTATTGCGGTGCCAAAAGGTTACGAGCCAAGCCAAGCTATTTTACAATCCGCATTAGATGTGGGAACTAAAATTACCGTAACCAATGATGCATTAGAAGCCTCTAAAAATTCGGACTTAATTGTTACCGACGTATGGGCAAGCATGGGGCAAGAAGAAGAACAGAAAAAACGTGAAAAAGCCTTTGCAGGTTTTCAGGTAAATAAAGCCATAATGGACGTAGCAAATAAAGAAGCACTATTTATGCACTGTTTACCCGCCCACAGAGAAGAGGAAGTAACCGCAGAAGTGATAGATGGAAATGCCAGTGTGGTTTGGGACGAAGCAGGCAATAGATTGCATGCACAAAAAGCATTACTCGAATTATTAATGGCAAAAAAATGAATTTAGATTTTTTAAAGTTGACCCAAGAAAAACAAAAAATACTGGCCATACATGTTGTATTGAGCTTAATTATTTTTATTATTTTATTCGCCAGTATTAAATATTTTTGGTTTCCAGGTAATTTAATCGCTATAGATGGTGGTTGGACAGTGATAAAACTGATTGCCGGTGTCGATATTGTTTTAGGACCCATGTTAACGTTGTTTTTTATTCACCCAGAAAGAGCCAGCTTTAAAAAAGATTTTGCAACGATTATTACTATTCAAATATTAGCATTGGCTGCAGGTATTTGGACAGTAGTAGACCAGCGAACGACGGTTATTGTTTTTAGTGGAGATAAATTTTATACCATAGCTAACGGCACACTAAATGACGCGACTGTTAAATTAGCAAAATTAGATATAAAACCATCAACCTATACCAGCAATGAACACAATGTACTTAATATGGCATTTGTTACTGATATTGGTTATGGAAAAAACCTAGAAGATACGTTAAATAATTACCCAGAATTACCAGTAAGACCGGACTTGTTTAAACCCTTAAAAAATCATTGGCCGGCCATTCAAAAATACAAAATCACGGATCCAAGAATACTAGCAAACATTAGAAGCCATTCGTTAATGAGTGGTAAACAACTGTTTAAATTTGATGCAGATATTTATCACCTAAAAGGGCGTTATAAAGAAGCCTTTATTATTTTTGATAGCTCGACAAATAAAGTTATCGATATTATTGTTGATAAAGAAATTAAACAATAAGTCTGCACAATCAACGCTTGAAATAAATGCTCAATAGGTTATGTTTGTAGTATAAAAAATAACAATACCGATTATGTTTGACAAGATTAAAAGTTCGTTAATTGATAGTGGCAATGCCCAATACGTAGAAGCATTATACGAAGCGTTTTTGCTTGACCCTAATAATGTCGAAGAAAACTGGAGGAGCTACTTTGAACAGTTGCCAAGGGTTAAAAACAGTGCAACTTTAGATACCTCCCACACCGATGTAAAAAAATATTTTTTTAGCTTAACACGCCATGCCACGCCGCAATCGTCTCATCAAAATTTAAACCAATCATTACTGCACGAACGTAAGCAAGTTAAAGTTTTGCAACTAATAAATGGTTATCGTTTTCGTGGCCATTTACATGCAAATTTAGATCCGTTGCATGCAGATAGAAACATTAAGCAGCAAGATAGCTTATCTTTAGCTCATTTTGACTTATCTGAACAAGACCTAGATAGCGAATTTAATACGGGTTCTTTAGTCATCGCAGAACAATCTAGCCTGCGAAACATTGTTAAGTTATTAAAAGCCACCTATTGCGACACCTTGGGTGTGGAGTACATGCATGTACCCAATGATGACGAAAAACGTTGGATACAAAACCGCGTCGAAAGTATTCAGGGCAAGCCATCATTAAGCAACGTATCTAAAGAATTTTTATTAAAACGACTAACCGCCGCCGAAGGCATAGAGAAATACTTACACTCTAAATACGTTGGGCAAAAACGCTTTTCACTAGAAGGGGCAGAATCGCTTATCCCCCTATTGGCAGAAATAATAGAACGTGGTGGCGTACAAGGCATTAAAGAAATGGTGTTTGGTATGGCGCACCGTGGTCGTTTAAATGTATTGGTTAATATATTAGGCAAAAAACCCAAACAATTGTTTAGTGAGTTTGAAGGCACAAACGAAACTGAACTAACGTTAGGAGACGTTAAATACCATCAAGGTTTTTCATCTAATGTGCGTACCACGGGGGGCGATATGCACTTGGCATTGTCGTTTAACCCATCACATTTAGAAATTGTAGGCCCCGTTATAGAGGGGTCTGTACGTGCAAGACAAGACCGCATACACGATAAAACTGGCGACAAAGTAATGGCGGTGAGTATTCATGGAGACTCCGCCTTTGCAGGTCAAGGGGTGGTAATGGAAACCCTAAATATGTCGCAAACGCCTGGGTTTTCTACCAAGGGAACGGTGCATATTATTATTAATAACCAAATTGGTTTTACCACCTCATCGCAACAAGATACGCGCTCTACCATGTACTGCAGTGATGTGGCTAAAATGATTAATGTGCCGATATTTCATGTGAATGGCGACGACCCAGAAGCGGTATATTTTGTTGCCCATTTAGCTATGGATTACCGCAGAGAATTTAAAAAAGATGTCGTAATAGACATGGTTTGTTACCGTCGCCACGGGCATAACGAAGCGGACGAGCCGGCCGCAACCCAACCAATAATGTACCAAAAAATACGAAAATTACCCACTGCACGGGCGCTATATGCAAAACATTTAGAAAGCCAAAGTGTTATTAGTAAAACACACAGTAGCAACCTGCAAAAAGGGTATAGAGCGAATCTGGAAATTGGCGAAAACGTCGTGCCTAACTTAATTACCAACAAACAACAAATAAAGTTTAGCCCCCAAGTTAATTGGAAAAAACATATCAATCAAAAGTGGTCAAAAAGTGTAGATACGCGCATTGATTACAACGTAATGCGCGGCTTAGCAAGGCAACTGTTAAAAATACCCGCAGGTATTGTAATGCATCCGCGCGTGCAAAAAATAATGCAAGATCGCGAAAAAATGACATCCGGTGCATTACCAATAGACTGGGGATACGCAGAAAATTTGGCTTACGCCAGTTTATTGTATGATAATTTTTCGGTAAGGCTATCTGGGCAAGACAGTGGTCGGGGAACTTTTTTTCATCGCCATGCGGTAATACACAACCAGCAAAAAAATGAAGCCTATATCCCTTTACAAAACCTATCTAAAAAAGAACAGTTTATCGTGGTTGATTCAGTCTTGTCAGAAGAAGCCGTACTGGCCTTTGAATACGGCTACGCCACCACAGACCCAGACACCTTAACCATTTGGGAGGCACAATTTGGCGACTTTGCCAATGGCGCACAAGTGGTTATTGATCAGTTCATCAGTTCTGGCGAAGAAAAATGGGGACGAATGAGTGGGCTAACCATGTTATTGCCTCATGGTTATGAAGGTATGGGGCCAGAACATTCATCGGCACGGTTAGAGCGTTATTTGCAATTGTGTGTCAATCAAAATATGCAGGTATGCAACCCAACCACGCCATCGCAAATATTCCATTTATTGCGTCGGCAAATGATACGCGCCTACCGCAAACCGCTTATTATTATGTCGCCAAAAAGTTTACTGCGTCATAAATTAGCCGTTTCAAGCTTAGAAGATTTGGCAGAAGGAGAGTTTTTTAGCGTTTTGGATGAGCAAAACATAAAAGCAAGTGATATAACCCGCGTGGTAATGTGCAGTGGAAAAGTCTATTACGATTTATTAGAAAGGCGGTTAGAAAAACAAATTAACCACATAGCATTAATACGTTTAGAACAACTGCACCCCTTCCCTAGCGAATGTTTAACCAAAGTGCTTAACCGCTACAGCAATATTAAGCAGTATTATTGGTGTCAAGAAGAGCCCATAAACCAAGGTGCATGGTATGCAATACAGCATCATATTCGCAAACTTATTAATAAAAACTATTTAAAATCGTCTTGTCGTGAAGCATCAGCGTCACCGGCGACCGGTTATGCAAAAATACACAGACAGCAACAGCAACATTTAGTGGATGTTGCGTTAGGATTAAAACATGACCATTGAACTAAAAGTTCCAGAACTGCCCGAATCCATCAGCGATGCGATGGTATTAACCGTGCATAAAAAAGTGGGCGATTTTGTCGCCTTAGACGAAGTCATTATCGACTTAGAAACCGATAAAGTAGTGTTAGAAGTACCCGCGTTTGAAGCAGGTATTGTTACCGCTATATTTATTAAAGAAGGCGATACCGTAACCGCTGATACGCTTTTAGCCACGGTTGATAACTTAGCAAAAAAGCCAGCGTCAGCTAGTGAACCATTAAATGCAACCCTACCTGTTGCGCCGGCTATAAAACAGCAAGACGAAACGGTAAAAAATATTGCTATGGGCCCTGCCGTAAGGCGCTTAATGCAAAAACACCAATTAGATGCACATTTAATAACCGGTACAGGTAAAAGTGGGCGCATTGTTAAAAGTGATATTTTGGACTATGTTGCTAAACAAAAACAACGCCAACTGGATGACCTACAGCAATCGACCCGTTTTGAGGCCAGCAATAAAAGTAAAACAGACACACAGCCAGAAAACAATATTATCAACACGGATAATAGAGAACAAAAACGCATGCCAATGACGCGGTTACGCTCTAAAATTGCAGAACGTTTATTAAGCGTTAGCCAAAATACCGCCATGTTAACCACCTTTAACGAGGTTAACTTAGAAAAGGTGATTCAATTAAGAAAAGATTATCAAGAACAATTTGTAAAAACCTTCGACATTAAATTAGGCTTTATGTCTTTCTTTGTAAAAGCCACCTGCGAAGCATTAAAACGTTTCCCAGACATTAACTCATCTATAGACGGTAGTGATATTGTTTACCACGGTTATTGTGATATTGGTGTGGCAGTATCGACAGAGCGCGGTTTAGTGGTGCCTATTTTAAAAAATGCAGAGCACATGAGCCTGTCAGAAATTGAAAAAAACATTATGGCTTTTGCTAAAAAAGCACAAAACAATGCCTTGTCTATGGACGACATTACGGGCGGCACTTTTACCATTACCAATGGTGGCGTATTTGGTTCGCTAATGTCTACACCCATATTAAACCCGCCGCAAAGTGCCATTTTAGGCATGCACAGCATACAACAACGCCCCATTGCAGAAGATGGAAAAGTGGTCATAAAACCCATGATGTATTTGGCATTGTCGTACGACCACCAAATAATAGATGGGCGCAGTGCGGTGCAATTTTTAAAAACCATAAAGGATTTATTAGAAGATCCTGCCCGTATATTGTTAGACGTTTAAGGAAGACCTGATTAACGGGCTAAAGCATGATTAAAAATTTAATTTCGGTCAATGCATAAACATTGGCATTATACTAATAGCGCTAAGCCTCGCTAGTTTTGACTAAATCGTCAGGAACGATTTGGGGAGCGATAGCGACGTGCGAAGCAACTGCACCAAAACGAGAAATGCTTAACGCTAATAGTTTGCAACTCCAGTTAATCAGATATTCCTTAAGGTTGGACGAAAAAAACATGACAAAAGACTACGACGTAATAATATTAGGTGCAGGCCCTGCAGGTTATGTAGCGGCCATAAGGTGCGCGCAACTGGGGCTAAATACCGCCGTAGTGGATAACTGGATTGATGAAAACGGCGAATTTTCTCTAGGTGGTACTTGTTTAAATGTTGGTTGTATTCCTTCCAAAGCGTTATTAGAATCTAGCGAGTTATTTGAAAAAATCCAAAACGAGTCAAACATTCATGGCATTAGTTGTAACCATGTTGTGGTAGATATTGCCACCATGCAACAGCGTAAAAATGGCATTGTTAGCGATTTAACAAAAGGCATTGCTGATCTTTTTAAAGCCAATAAAATTACATGGATAAAAGCCACCGGTGAACTGCAAAGCAAAAAAGTTTTAAAAGTAACCGATAGCAACAACCAAACCTCAACCATTTCTGCACACAGTATTATTTTGGCAAGCGGTTCATCGCCGGTACAAATACCTGCGGCAAAATTATACAAACAACAAATTGTAGACTCAACCGGCGCGCTCAACTGGCAAAACGTGCCAAAAAGCATTGCCATTATTGGTGCTGGCGTAATCGGCTTAGAGCTAGGCAGTGTTTGGCGACGTTTAGGCGCAAAGGTAATTATGCTAGAAGCGCAAACACAGTTTTTACCTATGGTCGATGCGGCAATTGCCAAACGAAGTTTGTCTTTTTTTAAAAAACAAGGGTTAGATATACATTTAGATGCACGAGTATTATCGACAACACGTAATAAAAACAGTGTTGATATTGAATATCAAGATGCCAAAGGCAATCAAAAAATAACAGTAGAACGGGTTATTGTTGCCGTTGGTAGAAAACCCAATACCGAAAACATAGCTCATATAGATGCCCATTTAGAGATTGATGAAGACGGCTGCGTACACATAGATGAAACGCGTGGCGGCACAAGCATACCGGGTGTTTATGCCATAGGTGACATAGTTCGCGGGCCCATGCTGGCACACAAAGCATCAGAAGAAGGCATAGCCGTTGCACAACGCATTGCAGGGTTAAAAAGTTACGTTAATTACAACGTAATACCGTCTATCATTTATACCCATCCAGAAATTGCCATGGTAGGCAAAACCGAAGAACAAGTTAAACAAACAGGCGAGCCATACAAGGTAGGCTCGTTTCCTTTTGCTGCCAATGGTCGGGCAAAAGCCATGCAAGCCACACAAGGTTTTGTAAAAATAATTAGTCATCAAAAAAGTGACCGAATTTTAGGTGTACATATATTAGGGGTACAAGCGTCAGAACTTATCGGTCAAGCCGTTATAGCAATGGAGTTTGAAGCCAGCACCGAAGATTTAATAGAAACTATTTTTGCCCACCCAACATTGTCAGAAAGTATTCACGAAGCTGCCATGAACGTAGACAAACGCGCGGTTCATTTATTTACAAAAAAATAGTTTTATCGGTAGCCACCGTTATTACAAGCCGACGATGACTTTTGGTTAAGACTAAAAGCTTTGCTTGGTAAAGTTTTCAAACATTGTGCAATAAATTATTTTTATTTTGCATGGTAAAAGTACCTCAAAAAAGCCCTGTTTCGTCGACCCCTTGCTTATTTTTATTTGCATTAACTTAGGCAAATACGTACATTAGCAAATAATTTATAATTATAGGCCTCCTACGTGGATGTAACCTCTCGCAAAGCCGTTGTTTCATTATTAATAGATATTTTAACTAATGGTCGTTCTTTTCAAACCGCCTTGTTTAACGCAAGCAATAATGCAAACGCTACGCCACAAATACAAGCCATCGCTTATGGTGTATTAAGGCACTATGAAAACCTAAATATGGCCTTGTCTGGTTTATTAAAAAAGAAGATGAAAAATAAAGACAAAGATATTGAACTGTATTTACTCATCGCTTTTTTTCAATTATCTCGGTCTAACAAACCCGATTATGCGGTAGTAAACGAAACCGTAAAATGCATAAAAAAAGGTAAAAAAAGATGGGCAGCCAATTTAGTTAATGGCATTTTAAGAAATTATTGCCGGGCGTTAGAAAACCACGAACCACAAAAAAATGTGACCGAATTACCTCTATGGATGATTGAAGCTATTAAAAATGATTGGGCAGATAAATTTGACGATATTGCACAACAATCTAATAAACATGCACCGATGAGCATTAGAGTGAATTGCTTAAAAACAACCCGAGATGACTATTTAAAGCAACTGCATGATGCTGGAATAGACGCTACAAAAAGTGATGTTGTAGAAAGTGGCATTGTATTAACCCAGGCCGTACCTGTGGATAAACTGCCTAATTTTGCAGCAGGTTATTGCAGCGTGCAAGATTTAGCCGCGCAGTTGGCAACCTTTATTTTAGCCCCTAAAGCGGGTGACAAAATATTAGATGCCTGTGCCGCACCTGGTGGCAAAACCTGCCACATATTAGAACAAGCCGAAAATATAGAAATGGTTGCCTGTGATATTGACCAGAAACGTTTAATGCGAGTTGAAGAAAACTTAACCCGCTTACAACTAAAGGCACAAGTTAAAACAGCAGACATGGCAGACGAGATGACGTTTAAAGCCGAATCTTTTGATCGTATTTTACTCGATGCGCCATGTTCTGCCTTAGGCATTATACGTCGCCACCCCGATATTAAATTTTTAAGAAAACCCGCAGATATTGAACCATTAACAAAAATACAACAAACCATATTGGCTAATTGTTGGCATTGGTTAAAACCCAAAGGCACGTTGGTGTACGCCACTTGTTCTATTTTAAAACAAGAAAATCAAAACCAAATAGAGCAGTTTTTAAGCAACAATAACAACGCAAAAATACAAAATATTAACCTACAAATACCTTCTAATTGCGATATTGGCTTACAAATTTTGCCAGGAGAGAACCAAATGGACGGTTTTTATTACGCAAAATTACTAAAAACATAATTTTATGGTTGGCTGTTTTGTATTAAAACGACAAAATAAAAATAAACCAAGCCCTTTAGCCTTTTTTATGTTCCATTGTCAACATAGGCGTTACTATCGCCCTCATGACTTTTTTACGCCCACATTACGTATGCTTTTTAGCATTATTGACGCTGCTTATAACACCGTTAAGTTATGCAGAAAGTTTTACTGTGGAAGCGGCAAACATACACTTAAAAAACGACGTTTATTATTTAGATGCACAATTCACCTTTCCTTTATCTGCATCGGCCTTAAATGCCATTGATAACGGCGTGGCTTTATACATTGATATTGCCGTTAATATTTACGACAACAATAACTGGTGGTTAGATGACAATATCACTCAAATTAATCAGGTGTATAAGGTTGAGTATTTTGAACTGGCCAAGCTTTATCAAATTACCAACCTTAATACACAAGAACAAAATAATTTTTTATTTTTAAGTACCGCGATAGATTCTATTGCACAATTAACCGCATTACCGTTAATTGATAAAGTATTATTGGATGAAAAAGAAAGCTATTATGCAAAAGTGCAAACCGACTTATTAATTAGTAAATTACCGTTGCCATTAATACCCTTGGCGATGGTAGCGAGCGAATGGGAACATGAATCATTAAAGCATCTTCTGGTTTTAAAATAATAACAAAAATAGCCACCAGTTTTGTACCGATGGGTATTTTTTCTTTATTATTGGTTATCTCTCTTTTTGCATTAGCCTTTGGTGCAGAAAAAATAAATGAACAGTCCAGCCAATACTATATTGGTTTGCTTATTTTTAACGCGGTTGGTTTGCTTGTTATCGCATTGTTCATCGCCATTAATACATGGTCATTATATAAACAAATAAAAAGCCAAGCGGCAGGTAGCCGTCTAACTGCTCGCTTAGTGGTTGTATTTATTTTGCTTTCTATCATCCCCGTTAGTTTAGTCTTTGTATTTTCTGTTCGGTTTATCAATAACTCCATCGACAATTGGTTTGACGTAAAAGTAGCGCAGGCAATGGAACACGCAATTGACTTGTCGCGCTCATCTTTGGGTATACAAATGCGAACCTACGTAAAGGACTCGCAACGGGTTGCCGATGAAATAGCGACCATATCTGAAGGGTTATTTGTTGTAGAGTTAGACAATTTACGAAGAAAAGGTGATGCCAGACAATTTACCTTATTAACTAAAGCAAACCGTGTAATTGCATCCAGTTCTGAAAACTTGCTACAAATAGTCCCCCCCAGGCCAAGTGACAATATTTTATTGCAGGTAAAACAAGGCGAGCCTTATTACGGTTTAGACAGTTATAAAGAAGGCTTAGAGGTAAAAGTAGTATTACCGTTTGTTAGTAAAATAAATGATAAAAAACTTATATTAATGGCCTTGTACCCAATAGGCAGCAACATACAACAGCAAACTATAAAAATAGAACAAGGGGTAAAACAATACAAACAATTGGTGTTTTTACGTACCCCGTTAAAGGTTAGTTACATATTAACCTTATCGTTAATGTTAATGTTAAGCATACTAACGGCGGTATTAGCCGCCTTTTATTTTGCACGAAAAATGATGCAGCCCATTAATACCTTGGTGGCAGGTACAAAAGAAGTCGCCGATGGTAATTACGACACCCGGTTACCATCATCTGGCAATGATGAATTGGGCGTTTTAGTACAGTCATTTAATATAATGACATACCGTTTGCAAAATGCAGACAACGAAATTAAAAACAACCATAAAATGCTAGAACGGCAACGGCTGTATTTAGAAACCGTTTTATCATCACTGTCATCCGGCGTGTTGACCTTTAACAATGATTGCGTTTTACAAGTTTATAATGACAAAGCAGGAGAAATTTTAGAAACGGAATTAGTCCATTTTGAAGGGCGTGAAGTGAGTGCCATTGGCGCTGAAAACGACTTGTTTAAACAGTTTTTAGAAAAGGTAAAAAGCAACATTGTACAAGGGACAAAACAATGGCAAGAACAAGTACACATATTCACCTCAAAAGGTCGTCGTGTTTTACTTTGCAAAGGCACTAATTTGCCCGACGAAATTGACGAAAAAGGCGTTGTTATTGTAATAGATGACATAACCGAACTTTTAGACGCACAAAAACAAGCCGCATGGAGTGAAGTTGCCAGACGCTTGGCACATGAAATTAAAAACCCATTAACACCTATCCAACTAGCCACAGAGCGCATAAGAAAAAAATACATCACGCAACAAAAAATTGACGACTCAAGCCTAATGGACAAATGCACATTGACCATTATTAAACAGGTGCAAGCCATGCAAACGATGGTTCAATCCTTTGCAGAATATGCCAATATGCCCAAACAAGTAACGGCATTAGTCAACATAAACCAAGTGATTCAAGAAGTGGTAACCTTGTATCAGTCTTTAAATGAAAACATACAGTGGCAATTAAACCTAGATAGCAACATAAAAAAAACCACCTTAGATGAAACACGAATACGCCAAGTATTGGCTAATATTATAAAAAATGCGATAGAAGCACAGCAAGACAATGACCAACCCTGGATAGGCATTACCACACAGTGGACACAAACAGATAAAAATGCGTTTATTAACGTAAGCATAGAGGACAGAGGAGAAGGCATAGACCCCGCAATAAGCGAAAGGATGTTTGAACCCTACAACACCAACAAACCCGAAGGCACCGGTTTAGGTTTGGCCATAGTAAAAAACATTATAGAAGAAAGCGGAGGTATTATAAGTGTAGAGGCCGTAGCACCCAAGGGAACCATTTTTAAAATTAAATTGCCTGGTAACTTTAGCGTTTAATTAATGCTTAAAAATAGCCTGCAAAACACAAACTATAAGATTAGAATGTCATCAAACTGGTTGATAAAACTAATTGTTAAAGTATAAAATTACTCTCTTCTTTTTCGAGCACCCTACATGACCGTAAAGATATTAATTGTTGATGACGAACCGGATATTTGTGAACTTTTAAAAGAGATTTTAGAAGACGAACATTACCAAGTGGTTACAGCAAACAATGCAAAAACTGCAAGGCCAATAGTAAAAAGTGGCGCGATAGATTTAGTTTTATTAGATATATGGATGCCAGGCGAAGATGGCGTAACCCTGCTAAAAGAATGGAAAAAAAGCTTTTTAACCAAAGTGCCGGTAATTATGATGTCGGGACACGGCACCGTAGAAACTGCCGTACAAGCTACCCGTTTTGGTGCAGAAGACTTTTTAGAAAAACCCATCACCATGGCGCGGTTATTAACAACCGTAACCAAAGCATTAGAAAAAACCGGCAAAAACTCTACAGCACAATCCAAACAATTAAAAACCTTTAGTAAAAATGAATTTATAGGCTCTGGAGCGAATATAGATGTTTTACGAGACAAGGCCACCATTGCAGCAATACAGCAAAAACATATATTACTATTAGGGCAAACAGGCAGCGGTAAAAGACGTTTAGCGAAATTAATCCACAAAGTAGGCTCTGGCGATGAATACCCATTTATAGAAATTGGTACCGATGCCCTAGTAGAAAGCAATGCGTTAGAACTGTTGCTGGGCTGCCACAAACACGGCAGTTTAGTTAGTGGTTTAATATTACAAGCAGAAAATGGCACACTGTATATAGATGACGTTATTCAACTGCCTGCACTGTTTAGAAAAACCCTATTAAAACTTTTAGAAACCGGGGTTTATAGCCCGTCTGGCAGTAAAAAAGAATACAAAATAAATTGCCGTATTGTATTTTCAAGCAACGAAAACATACAAAAAAGTGAAGCCTTACAAGGTTTTAGAAGTGATTTGTTGTACAGCATATCTGTGGTCAGTTTAAGCATTCCTAGCTTAAAAGAAAGAATAGAAGACATACCCGAATTTATAGAATACTTCGTCGATCTTTTTATCACCCAAGACGGCTTAAAATACCGCCACTTCCCTGTTGATGTGCAAAATTATTTGCGCAATTACAGCTGGCCAGGTAACGTAAACGAACTAAGAAATGTTATACAACAAGTATTGTTATTTGGCAAAGACAAAGAAGTTAGCCTGCAAGAAGTACAACAATTAATAGAAGAAAGCACCCAAAACGCACAACATAATAACGCTGGTTTTAATATATCTACCGACGTAACGCTACGTGAAGCCCGCGAATCATTTGAAAAATACTACCTAGAAACGGTATTAAACCGAGTGGATGGCAGCGTAACGAAACTTGCCAAAATAAGTGGCATGGAACGAACCCATTTATACAGAAAGCTAAAAACCCTTGGTATAGGGTCTAATAACAAGCCTAAATAAGACTATTTGGACAAGTTAGCCAAAGGAAGACCTGATTAACTGGGTTAGAATTGCGCTGAGAAAAAAGTGTCGCTATTTTTCACGAAGTAAGGCGTAATAGTCGCTCTATTGCAACGAACTTCGAGGAAAATATCGGCACTTTTAGCCAGTGCAAAATAAGTCCAGTTAATCAGGGCTTCCTAAAGCAAGGGGTCGACGAAATGACCCCTTTTTATACGATAAAAAATATTAATCAATATGAAAATAATTATTTTAGGTGCCGGTCAAGTAGGCTCGTCCGTTGCGCACAACCTAGCAAACGAATCTAACGATGTTACGGTTGTAGATACCAAAGCGGATGTGCTTCGCGAACTGCGCGACCGCCTAGACATTAGAACCGTAAAGGGTGTTGGTTCACACCCCGAAGTATTGCGAGAGGCGGGAGCCGAAAATGCCGATATGATATTGGCTGTCACCAATAGTGACGAAGTTAATATGATAGCGTGTCAGGTCGCGTTTTCTGTATTTCACACGCCCACTAAAATCGCAAGGGTACGCTCCCCCGCCTACATGCGCGAAGACAAACTGTTCCATCAAGAAGCCTTACCCGTAGATGTAATCATCAGCCCAGAAAAACTAGTAAAAGATTACATTGTTAGGTTAATACAAACCCCAGGTGCATTACAGGTTTTAGATTTTGCCGACGGCTTAGTACGATTAGTGGCAGTAAAAGCATATTACGGTGGCCCCTTAGTGGGTAAAAAATTAAAAGAATTTAGAAACCACATACCCGATGTAGACACACGTGTTGCCGCAATTTACCGTAATAATAAAGCCATACAACCGTCTGGTGACACCATAATAGAACCCGATGACGAAGTGTTTTTTATTGCCGCCCGTAAAGACATACGCGCAATGATGAGTGAGTTACGACGAGTAGACAAACCCATAAAAAGGGTGATGTTAATGGGCGGCGGAAACATTGGTAAAAGTGTGGCAAAAAGTTTAGAAAACCATTATTCGGTAAAACTAATAGAGCGCAATAAAAAACAAGTTAAAATTTTGGCAGAAAGCTTAGACCGAACCATCGTATTACACGGTGACGGCGCAGATGAAGAACTATTAATAGAAGAAAACATAGATGAAATGGACGCATTCGTCGCCTTAACCGATGACGATGAGGCCAATATCCTCTCATCAATGTTGGCTAAACGGTTAGGCGCAAAAAAAGTAATGTCCATCATTAATAGACCGGCTTATGTCGACTTGGTAGAAAATGGCATTATAGACATCGCCATTTCACCACACTCGGTGACTATTGGTGCATTATTAACACACATCCGCCGTGCAGATATTGTCGCCGTGCATTCACTACGCCGTGGAATGGCAGAAGCAATAGAAGCGGTAGCACACGGCGATGAAAAAACATCCAAAGTGATTGGCAGACAAATAGACGATTTAATATTGCCAGATGGCGCATCAATTGGAGCCTTAGTAAGGGACGGCAAAGTGTATATTGCTCATCATGATTTAGTGATAGAAAAAGGAGACCATGTAGTTTTATTTATGACCGATAAAACACAAATTGAAGAAGTAGAAAGACTGTTTGAGGTAAAATTAGGCTTTTTTCAATAGAGCAAAATTATTCATGTCTCCTTTAATAAAATGGTTTGATAGCATTAGCATTTACATGCTTTTAATACCTGCAGTTTTTTTAGGCATTGCGCCACTCGTGCCCGAGCCACATTTGATCGAAAAACTAAGAATGCTTTCCGAAGGCATGTTATCGAGACCAATCGATATTTTAGATTTATTGATGCACAGTATTTTTATTATTTTAGTGTTGATAAAATTAATACGAATGGTTCTAAAAAAACAGGCTAACATTAAAGAATAAAAAAA
>CAZPSE010000004.1:0-75809 GCA_964589575.1 uncultured Gammaproteobacteria bacterium
AAGCACCAAAACGAGCAATGCTTAACGCTAATAATTTGCAACTCCAGTTAATCAGGACTTCCTTAATGACAAAGTCAGCCACGGCAGAGTAAGATGTAAAACAAGCAATAAAAAATCAAATATTGAATAATAAAAAGAGAGTTAACCATGAGTGAAGATATAATTAAAAATTTAGGGCCATTAGCGCCATTAGTTGGTAAATGGGCTGGCGATAAAGGCATTGATGTTTCGCGCGTTCATAGTAAAGAAACCACCACACCGTACCGCGAAGAAGTAACTTTTGAACCTGTAGGCCCTGTAAACAACGGCCCGCAACAACTGTTTGGTTTACGCTATTCTATGACAGCATGGCGCATTGGTGAAGAAAATGCATTTCATGAAGAAACAGGCTACTGGTTATGGGACGCAGGTAATAAGCAAGTATTGCGCTCGTTTATGGTGCCAAGGGCAGTATTAATTAACGCCGGTGGCGATGCAGAGGCAGACAGCAAAAACTTGCACATGGAAGCAGAAGTAGGCTCGGTCACTTACGGTATATTGTCTAATAAGTACTTAGATGAAACCTATAAAACCATGAAATACATTTTAGATGTGTCCATTAACGACGATGGCAGTTGGTCATACAAACAAAATACACAGCTTTGGATACCCATTAACGACGCTATTTTTGATCACACAGATGAAAACACATTAGTAAAACCCTAATCCTCATATAGAAAATATAAAAATGCCACAATCCTTTAATGCACCTAGTAAAACTAAAAATCGTCTCATCACCAATAAGGTGACAACGACGTTTTTAGTTTCCCTATGCACATCAAATGATTGCACCCTTTCCACATTTCTATATGAGGATTAGGGAAAAAGTGTAAATTTATAATAACGACGCTATTTTTGAAATAGCATCGTTATCTTTAAAGTGATTTTTGATAATGGGAAGGTTAGTGTACTGTTTAAGCTCATGGTAATTATCAATATCACCTTTCTCTCTTTCTGCTGTCTCGTTTAAAACTATTGCAATACATTTTAACCCTGCGCTTTCAATTGCTTTCAAACTTAATAAAATAGCGTTGATGGTACCTAACGCATCCTCTGCTACCAACAATACGGGCAAGTTAATTTTTTTTGCCAAATCAATATTAAGAGCATCAGTGGTTAAGGGCGAATAAATCCCACCGGCACCTTCAACAACAACGGTTGAGCCTTTGCTTGCTGATTTTTTTATATGCTCAACAACGTCCACTAGCTTTAAGGGCATATTGCTAAGTACACTTGCCCGCGCAGGGGAGCAAACTTGAGAGAAACGAAAAGGCGTAATTTGTGCCATTTTCGTCGACCCCTTGCATGCTTGGTAATAGGCATAAGCATCTTCGGCAAACAATTTTTGGTCTTTTATCGTGCATCCAGACTCAATAGGCTTTTGTGGAACAACATTGATACCTTTTAAATAAAGGTGTTTGACTAATTGGCTGCCCACCCATGTTTTACCTACGCCGGTATTGGTACCGGTAATAAAAATTCCCTTCATTTTTGTAATCGATCAATAACTTCTTGGTATTTCGCTAATGTCCCTAATACAACGTTTTTAGGTAATATTGGCCCGGGGTCTTGCTTGTCCCAATCTAAAGTATCTAAATAGTCTCTAATAATTTGTTTGTCAAAACTGCTAGGGCTACTACCCACTTGATATAAATTTTGCTCCCAAAACCGAGACGAATCGGGTGTTAACGCTTCGTCCATTAAGTGCAAAATGCCGTTTTCATCTAAGCCAAATTCAAACTTCGTATCGGCGATAATAATGCCGCGTTGTTCGGCATATTCCGATGCACTTTCAAATAATTTAATGGCCGCCTGTTGTACTTGGTTGGCCATATTTTCGCCAATAAGTTTAACTACTTCATTAAAGGCAATGTTTTCATCGTGGTCGCCAACGGCCGCTTTTGTAGAGGGTGTAAACAGTGTTTGGGGGAGTTTTTGGGCAAGTTGTAAACCTTTAGGTAATTTAATGCCACAAACCTGCCCAGTTTGTTGATAATCACTCCAACCAGAACCAATTAAATAACCACGAACAATGGCCTCAATTGGCAATGCTTTTAGTTTTTTACAAATCATATATCGACCTTTAATATGGTCGATTTCTTCACCCGTTAATACCGTTTCTAGCGGAAACTGTGTAAGGTGATTAGGCAAAATATGGCTAAACTTTTCAAACCAAAATAGTGAAATTTGATTTAAAAGTGCCCCTTTTCCAGGGACAGTATTGGGCAAAATAACATCAAATGCAGAAATTCTGTCAGACGTTACCATTAAAATAGTCTGTTCATCCAATTCAAAAATATCCCTAACTTTGCCGTTATGCAGCAGTTTTAATGAATTTATTTGTGTTTTTTGCATATATTTAAGCTAATTATCACTAAAAGCTTGCAATGTTACGTGCTTTTTCGCGAAAATGGTCGTTTTTTTTGGGAAAGGTCATTGACTCCAATTAATAGCAAAAAACCACTTGTTGGTATTGTCATGGGCAGTAATAGCGACTGGCCAATAATGAATGGTGCAAGCCAAATTTTAGACGAGTTTGGTGTGGCGCACGAATGCAAAGTAGTCTCGGCACATCGAACCCCCGACTTGTTATATCAATATGCAAAAGAAGCCGAGCAAAGAGGCTTAAAATGCATAATTGCAGGGGCAGGGGGGGCGGCACATTTACCGGGCATGTTGGCAGCCATTACCACCATCCCTGTTTTGGGTGTGCCAGTTGCCTCTAAATATTTAAAAGGGCAAGACTCCTTACTGTCAATTGTGCAAATGCCCAAAGGCATACCGGTTGCCACCTTTGCCATTGGTGAGGCGGGTGCAGCTAATGCCGCCCTCTTTGCCATATCTATGCTGTCTTTAAGCAACGAAACGCTATCTAAAAAACTAAAAGAGTTTAGAAAAAATCAAAACGAAACCGTTTTAAATATGAAATTGGAAACCCTAAAATAATGAAAAAAGGTTGGGTAAAACCGGGTGCAGTACTGGGTATTTTAGGTGGCGGGCAACTAGGGCGAATGTTTGCCATGTCTGCTCATGCAATGGGTTATCAGGTAGCGGTGTTAGACCCCGATAAAAATAGCCCCGCAGGGAATATTTGTGAATACCACATACAAGCAGAATATGAAGACGAGAGTGCTTTGGATGAAATGATAAAACGTTGTGATTCAATTACCACAGAGTTTGAAAACGTACCCAGCAAAGTAATGCAGTATCTAGAGGCGAAAGTACAAGTTTATCCGCCTGCTAATGCGGTGGCCATATCGCAAAATAGAATCAAAGAAAAAACGTTTTTTAAAGACAATAATATTGCCACAACACCTTTTGTTTCTGTAAAACAATTAACTGACTTAGAGAATATAACTTTAGTCTTTCCCTGTGTGCTAAAAACGGCTCAGTTTGGTTACGACGGCAAAGGGCAGGTTATTTGTAAAAACATAGCACAAGCAAAACAAGCTTTTATAAGCATTAATCAACACTGTATTTTAGAGCAAATGGTCAGTTTACAAAAAGAAGTATCGGTTATTTTGGCAAGAGGCGTTGATGGTTTAATAGAATTTTTCCCGATTGCAGAAAATAAACATAAAAACGGTATTTTAGATACAACAACGGTACCGGCTAATATTGACGAAACTTTAGAGCAAAAAATTAAACAAATGGCGGGCGGGGTTGCTAAAGCAATTAATTATGTTGGCGTGTTAACCATAGAGTTTTTTATATCAACAGATAACCAAGTGATGGTAAATGAAATGGCTCCCAGACCACACAATAGCGGTCATTACACAATAAATGCTTGCTCGGTATCTCAATTTGATCAACAAGTGAGGGCAATGGCGCTATTACCTTTAGCCAATATAGAGCTGCTAAAACCGGCAGCCATGCTAAATTTATTAGGTGATATTTGGCAAAAAGGCGAGCCAAACTGGAAAAACATATTAAATATGGATAATGTTTTTTTACATCTATACGGGAAGAAAAAAGCGAGTATGGGTAGAAAAATGGGACACATCAATGTTACAGGTGAGTCCGTTAATCAAGTATGTGCCAAATTAAAAATTATCCAAAATAAACTAAAAAAAGACCTTTAAAAATTATTACTAGTAAACAGTGTGGTTTTTCATTAAAATGACCGTTCAAATTATCAGGCATTACAAAAACCGAAGGGGTTTATTATGAAAAAAGTATTATTAACCGTAGTTTCTGCAGTATCTTTTATGGCTGCCGGTTCTGTATTTGCTGCAGACGCAGCAGCTGGTAAAGCGGCCTATGCTGCTAAAGGCTGTATTGGTTGTCACGGTGCTGGTGGTAACAGTGCTGTTCCTAATTACCCTAAATTAGCAGGCCAGCATGCAGCGTATACTGCTGCACAGTTAAAAGCCTATAAGTCTGGTAAGCGTAATGACCCTACAATGGCAGCCATGGTTGCCGCTTTGTCAGATGCGGATATTGCAAACATAGCTGCATATTTAGCTAAGTAAGTTTAGGTTTATTTATGCAATTTATTGCGTAAATCAAAAAAGCCGCATCTTTGCAAAAAGAATGCGGTTTTTTTTTGCCAACGCTAAAACGCTAATCCTTATATAGAAAATATAAAAATGGCACAATCCTTTAAGGAAGATTTGATTAACTGGATAAAGCATGGTTAAAAGTTTAGCCTCGGTCACTATATAAGCACAGGTATTATATTAATAGCGCTAAGCCTTGCTTGTTCACAGCTTTATCGTGAACTAGCAAGGCTTATCAAGCGGGCTATTGGAGCATTAGCAGATAACGTTATCGCTTGCCGCTTGTAAGCCTCGCTAGTTTTGAAAAAGCACCAAAACGAGCAATGCTTAACGCTAATAATTTGCAGCTCCAGTTAATCAGACCTTCCTTTAATGCACCTAGTAAAACTAAAAACCGTCTCATCACCAATTAAGGTGATCACGACGTTTTTAATTTCCCTATGCACATCAAATGATTACACCCGTTTCATATTTCTATATAAGGGTTAGGGTAAAAGGTAAATTGCAGGAAATTGCAAAATAATGTAAAGTTCCCTCTTTTAAAAAATCACAAGGTATAGGCACATGACAAATTTTAGAATTGCCCCATCTATTTTAGCAGCAGATTTTGCAAAACTCGGTCAAGAAGTTGATGACGTTTTAGCATCAGGTGCCGATGTTGTTCATTTTGATGTAATGGACAACCATTACGTACCAAACTTAACCATAGGGCCATTAGTTTGCGAAGCCTTAAGAAAACACGGCGTAACCAAAGATATTGATGTGCACTTAATGGTTAAACCTGTAGATAGAATCATCCCCGATTTTATAGATGCCGGTGCAAGCTTTATTACTTTTCATCCAGAAGCGTCAGATCACATAGACCGTACTTTATCAATGATTCGTGAAGGCGGTTGTAAGTCTGGCTTAGTATTTAACCCCGCAACGCCTTTAAGCTATTTAGAACATGTAATGGACAAGGTAGACATAATTTTAATGATGTCTGTAAACCCCGGTTTTGGCGGTCAAAGCTTTATACCAGAAACATTAGTTAAATTACGTGCCGCACGCAAATTAATAGACGCAAGCGGATACGACATTAGCCTAGAAATTGATGGTGGCGTAAAAGTAGATAATATTAAAGAAATAGCAGAAGCAGGGGCAGATATGTTTGTAGCAGGTTCGGCCATATTTAGTGCCAGAAACGAAGCAGATGAAAACCATTACGATACGGTTTTAAAACAGTTCCGCGAGCAATTAGCCTTAGTTAAATAATTAATGCTTACCAAACCAGAGCTAATTTTAATCGACGTTGATGGAACATTAGTAGACAGTGTTCCCGATTTAGCCTATTGCGTAGATGAAATGCTAAAGCAATTAGCTATGCCAGTAAGGGGCATAAAAGCGGTAAGAGAATGGGTAGGTAACGGCGTAGAAACATTAACCAAACGTGCTTTAGTAAACGCGCTAACTGGCGAGCCAGATGCAGCATTATTTGCCAAAGCAATGCCCATATTTGATGCGTTATATGCAGTCAACAATTCTAAACGTAGCAATTTATACCCAGGCGTTTTAGAAACATTAAAAGCCTTTAAAGCCGACCCAAGTTACCGCATAGGTTGCGTAACCAATAAAGATGCGCGTTTTACTATACCAATACTAAAAGCTTTAGGCATTCATCACTTTTTTGAAATTATTGTTTGTGGCGATACTTTAACAAAAAAAAAGCCAGACCCCATGCCGTTATTACACGTCGCTAAAAAATTAGGCGTAAAGCCAAAAAATGCACTAATGTTAGGTGACTCTATGAGCGACGTAAAAGCCGCACGCGCAGCCGGTTTTAAAATAGTATGTATGAGCTATGGCTACAACCACGGCGAAGACATACGCGATTACAACCCAGATGCAGTAATAGACACCATGACCGAGTTCCACGCTCTAGTACAATAAAACGCACATACCTAAACCGTACCGAGCAAGGCTCGTAACGCGTTACGAGCCTTGCTCGGTACGGTTTTTAAGTTGCAAAACATTAAAAACCTGTTAAAATAATTAAAAATTTTAGTTAGGCTATCGGTAAAATAAACCACAAAACCACAAAACCACAAAACCACAAAACCACAAAACCACAAAACCCCATCAATCCCAAGCTAAGTTTTTTTTTGCGTTAAGCTTTCTCTTTTTAACCGCGTGCGGCGGTTCTTCCGACTCTACTCCATCATCTACTAATACAGCACCCGTTGCGAATAGCCAAAACATAACAGTAGACGAAGATAACAATAGGGCAATAACCCTAAGCGCAACCGATTCTGATAACAATACCTTAAGCTATACCGTAATCACTCAACCAAGTAATGGTTCGCTAACAGGTACAGCGCCTAATTTAAGTTATACCCCAAATGCCGATTATAACGGTGCAGACAGTTTTACCTTTAAAGCTAATGATGGTACGGTAGATTTTGCAACCGCAACAGTAAATATAAGCATTAACCCAATCGCAGACGTAAACCTAAGCAATGTTAGCCAAAACGAAGGCAGTAGTGGTACAACTACAGTAACCTTTACGCTCACTTTAGATGCTTTTGAAAATACCGCCAGTGTTGATTATGCAACCCAAGACAATACCGCAATCGCTGCGAATAATGACTATGTAGCAAAAGCAGGTACCGTAACCTTTACGGGGGGTATAACCACACAAACCATTAGTATTACGGTTAATGGCGAGGGCACCGTAGAAGACGACGAAACCTTTACTTTAAACCTAAGCAACCCCAGTAATTTACAACTGGCTAACACCAGCGCCATTGCCACTATTAAAAATGATGATGCGCCAAGGTTAAACGACACAGGCATAACCTGGGCAGGGGGATACGCTGGTGGTAATAAAACTGGCAATGACTGCACCACAACAACCATTACCGGCAACCAAGACTGTCACCAAGGGCGCGACAGCACCAATAATGACGACACCGACGGCATGGCAGGTTTTAGCTTTACCAAGCTAGATAATAATGCAGTAGCCTTAGCAGACCAAAGCCAAACCAACCACGTTTGTGTAAAAGACAAGATAACAGGGCTAATTTGGGAGGTAAAACAAACCACAGGCACACGCAGTAACACTACTAGATACCGTTGGGGTGGTTTAACGGCTATTGGCCGTAACCATGCCAGTAAAGAAGGCACATACTATGATGATTGGAATGTACTGATAAATTACGCAAACGATACCGATAATGCCAACACTACAGATAGTGCATTATGTGGCTTTACCGACTGGCGTGTGCCAGATAGTGAAGAATTACGATCAATAGCCCATTTAGGTAAAAGCAACCCTGCGATCGATCAAAACTATTTTCCTAATACCAAAATAAATGATGGGTATTGGAGTTCGTCGCCCATTGCTAACAACTCTCACAATGCCTGGAGACTGAACTTTAACAGAGGCCATGACAGCGGTAACATTCGTAGCAATTACGATTATATGCGTTTAGTTAGAGGCGGACAGTGATTTAATTTTTATTATGTCAAATTATCAAAACATTCCTATCTTGCGTGATGCACGCCTAATGATGGTTGAAGTAGAACGGACTGTAAAAGACTTTCCTCGTTATCATAAATACACCATGGGCAGTGAATTAAGAAAAAAAGCCATGGATATTTATCAGTTTGTTAGCCGTGCCATACAATATAAGCATACCCGTGCAAAATGGGTGCAACATTTAATGCTTGCGATAGATGATTTTAAATGCCAAATACAAATAGCCAAATAGCCAAAGAGCTGAAAGTATTTAAAAGCTTTAAACAGTTTGAATTATTAGCCAAATACAGCCTTGCTTTAAGCAAACAAAGCAAAAGCTGGTTGCAAAAAATAGGTGCAACCCATGGCTAGCCCAGTTGTAACGTCAACAGCCCGTAAAAATAGGGTTGTTAAAATAATCTATTTTAACAACCCTATTTTGTGTGCTGATTTCACTGTGCTCCCCAAACACCTGCTTGCAGGTAATAGTGAGCAAACCTACTACGTAAAAATTGTGGGTAAGCGTTTAAGTTTTGGGGTTAAACATCATTGGAGTTCGTCGCCCAATGCTAACAACTCTAACAATGCCTGGAAACTGAACTTTAACAACGGCAATGACAACAATAACAATTATATGCGTTTAGTTAGAGGCGGAAAGTGAAGCAGTGTGTTAGCTATAAAAGTTTGTATTGTGCATGGCAAACTTGCCGTAAAGGTAAAAGTGCAGGCACGCAAGCACAAATGTACGAAGCAAACGTGCTAGAAAACTTACATAACACACAACAGCTAATGGCAACCATGGCAAGCTATTATGGCCATGTGGCTCACGCTAAGTATTACCGTCAAACAATGGCTATATTTAAACAATATTATTACTTGTCGTACTTATATCACCCTATCAACATAAAAAATAAGGGTTTAAAACCTTGCATAACCCCCCTGCAAGTTACAGGGTTTAAGGCGCAATGTTATTATTTTAGCCAAAGTATTAATGGCTATGCAGCACTTACCTTAATACAAAAAGGCTATTTATTGGTAGTAAGTAGTAATGATGCACAAATAATAAGCCCTATTTTTGTACGGCAAGCTAAAAAAATAACCCAAAAGCAGTTTTCTTACCCATTAAAAAGTTGGGCTTTAATAAGGCAGCAGTTACTTAACAATAATTTAAGTTATCAATTTATAACAGAGCAGGGTTATTTAAAAGGCGGGTTAAAAAAACGTGTACTAAAAGAACTCTTTATAAACAACCATCAAATAAACCCCATATGGAGTGACAATGCCCCAAAGTAAAACGATAATAATTTTAATGGTACTAAGCAGTGTTTTAAGCAGTACAGCACAGGCACAAACCATAAAAAACTATATAGATAACCAATGGAAAAACAGCCGTTACACTAACCATAATGACGCTACCGTAACAGACACCAAAACAGGCTTAATGTGGAAACAATGTGTAGAAGGTTTAACCGGCAATACGTGTGGTACAGGCACTGCAGTTACCACCTACACTTGGAAGGCTGCGCTAGAGTTAGCCAGTAGTACCACTTTTGCCACTTATAGCGATTGGCGGCTACCTAACATTAAAGAACTGGCAAGCCTAGTAGCGCGCGATCGTTATAGCCCTGCCATTAATAGTAGCCTTTTCCCTAATACGCCAAGTATCCGTCATTGGAGTTCGTCGCCCGCCGATGCTGGCGGCTCTGACGGTGCCTGGGGACTGAACTTTGAGCGCGGCGTTGACAGCGGTGACGATCGTATCAATGACTATTGGATGCGTTTAGTTAGAGGCGGACAGTGATTTAATTTTTATTTTTACCCCGTACCGAGCAAGGCTCGTAACGTTACGAGCCTTGCTCGGTACGGGGTATTTTGTTATGCTAAAGCATGTCTGTTAGAAAAATCACTTTTGTTAATGATGGCTATTACCATGTTTTTAACCGTGGGGTAGATAAACGCGTTGTTTTTACCGATAGAGATGAGTTAAATTTTTTCTTAAACCGATTGAGTGATTTAAATAGCGTGGATACTTCGAACGCTTTAAAGAGTAAACGCTATAGGTTAAAGGGCGAACTTGCCCTTGCAGATACTGAAAAGTTGGTTAGTATTGTGGCTTATTGTGTTTTGCCTAATCATTTTCATTTATTGTTAAAACAAAAAACAGACGATGGCATTAGTAAGTTTATGCAAAGGCTTGGTACGTCTTATGTGCATTTTTTTAATAAAAAACATCAGCGTTTGGGCAGTTTGTTTCAGGGTAAGTTTAAAGCTACGGCTTTAAATGGCGATTATGCTTTGGCAAAAGTTGCTAGTTACGTTAATTTAAATTTTAAGCATCATCGTATTGACCCCAAAAAGAATATAGTTAAGTCGAGCATGGCTGAATATATTGCGCTTAATGTAGAAAACCCTATTTGTGATAGCCAAGAAATTAGCAATATTATTGATGAGGTGGGTGGTGTAAGCCAATATAAAGAAATGGCAAAAAGTGCATCTATTGTTTTTGCCAGTAATAAAAGCACAAGTCTTTCTGAAAAAGATTTCGAATTTTAACTGCCGTACCGAGCAAGGCTCGTAACGCGTTACGAGCCTTGCTCGGTACGAGGTTTTTGTGGTTAATAGCCTTTTTTGTGGCTATAATCCGTTTCATTATTTTATTGGTTTTTTTTATGGTTTTTCTTTTTCAATTTTGGCGATGGCAATTTTAGAAAGCTCGTGTTTGCTAACACGCAAAATTGTTACGTTTATTAAAAAGATTGGTTGAGAAATATCATTATGAATGAAGAAAAGTTTAATCGTTTAATCGCTCAAGATTATTCGCACATTCCTTTAGTTCGCGCAGTCCTTGCCGATTTAGATACCCCTTTAAGCGCTTATTTAAAAGTAGCCAACGCTGCTAACAGTTATTTGTTTGAATCTGTTCAGGGTGGTGAAAAATGGGGGCGTTATTCCATTATTGGTCTGCCTTCTAAAACCGTTATTAAGGTTAATAAACACCGTATAACGATAGAAGAAGATGGTGTAGAGGTGCAAGGGGTCGACGAAAATGACCCTTTAGCGTGGATTGAAAATTATCAAAAACAATTTGCTGTGCCAGAAATTGAAGGCTTAGATGTACTGGCCGGTGGTTTGGTTGGTTATTTTGGTTACGATATTATTGGTTACATTGAACCCAAGCTTGCCAAGTTTGATAAAGACGATAGCGTGAATACGCCAGACATTATGTTGATGGTGAGTGACCGCGTAATTGTTTTTGATAACCTTAGTGGTAAATTATATATCGTCGCTTATACCAATAAAGAACACGGTTATCAAAAAGGGGTGGACGAGTTAGACCGCATTGAGCAATTGCTTGCTACAACAATTATTAGTAACGCAAATACAAAACAAGCTACTGGCGTAAGTGAAAAGGATTTTGTATCGGGCATTACTGAGCAAGGTTATAAAGACGCGGTTGATAAAGCGCGACAATATATTATTGATGGCGATGTGATGCAAGTAGTGTTATCACAGCGTTTGAGTGTTAAGTTTGATGCTGAACCGATTGATTTGTATCGCGCATTGCGCTGTTTAAACCCGTCGCCTTATATGTATTTTATGAATATGGACGGGTTTCATATTGTGGGTTCATCGCCAGAAATTTTGGTTCGTTTACAAAATAATCAGGTGACGGTAAGGCCCATTGCAGGAACCCGTCCTCGTGGCAAAACAGAATTAGAAGATAAAGCATTAGAGGCTGAACTGTTAGCCGACCCGAAAGAGTTGGCGGAGCATTTAATGTTAATAGATTTAGGCCGAAACGATGCCGGCAGAGTAAGCAATACCGGTACGGTAAAACTAACCGACAAAATGCTGGTAGAGCGTTACTCTCATGTTATGCATATTGTGTCTAACGTAACGGGTGACTTAAAAAAAGACCTAAGTGCGATAGATGTTTTACGTGCAACCTTCCCCGCAGGTACAGTAAGTGGCGCACCTAAAGTACGTGCAATGGAAATAATAAATGAGCTAGAGCCTAGCAAACGTGGTGTTTATTCGGGCGCGGTGGGTTATTTGTCTTTTAATGGCGATATGGACGTGGCCATTGCGATTCGTACTGCAGTAATAAAAGATAACGAGCTAACCATACAAGCAGGTGCGGGTATCGTTTACGACTCTGTAGCGCAAAGTGAATGGGACGAAACCATGAATAAGGCGAGGGCGGTTATTAAAGCGGCAGAAATAGCATCGAACGGATTAAAACAACAGTCGCACTTAAACATTAAAGGGGTGAAAGCATGATTTTAATGATTGATAATTATGATTCATTTACCTATAACCTAGTGCAGTACATGGCAGAATTGGGTGCGGATGTACTGGTAAAAAGAAATGATGAAATCACTTTAGAAGAAGTGATTGCTTTAGCACCAAAAAAAATAGTTTTGTCGCCTGGCCCGTGTGCGCCAAACCAAGCAGGTATTTCCTTATCGGTTGTAGAAAAGTTGTCGGGTAAAATCCCATTATTAGGCGTGTGTTTAGGGCATCAAACAATTGGCCAAACTTTTGGTGGCGACATTGTGCATGCCAGTAAAATTATGCACGGCAAAACCTCGCCCATTCATCATAAAAATACAGGTGTATTTAAAGGTTTAAGCAATCCGTTTATTGCTACGCGTTATCATTCGTTAGTGATAGATAAAAACACCTTGCCAAGTTGTTTAGACATTACCGCTTGGACAGAAAACGAAAAGGGAAAAATGGAAGAAATTATGGGTGTAAGGCATAACACTTTAGACGTGGAAGGGGTGCAGTTTCACCCAGAATCTATCCTTACGGAACACGGACACGATTTGCTTAAAAACTTTTTAGATCGTTAATCGCCAGGAAAATTATTATGAATATCCAACAAGCCATTCAGTCGGTATTAGATAAAAAAGACTTGTCGCAAGATGAGATGTTTGCCGTAATGAAAATAATCATGACAGGGGACGCAACACCGTCTCAAATTGGTGGCTTTTTAATTGGTTTAAGAATGAAAGGTGAAACGGCCGACGAAATAACGGCCGCCGCCAGCGTGATGCGAGAGCTGTCTACCAAGGTAGATGTAAAGGGCGATTATTTGGTCGATACCTGTGGCACGGGTGGTGATGCGTCTGGAACGTTTAACATATCTACCGTTAGCGCAATTGTAGCGGCGGCGGCTGGCGCGCAAGTAGCTAAGCATGGTAATCGTTCGGTCTCTAGCAAATCGGGCAGTGCAGACGTTTTAGAGCGTTCTGGTGTTAATTTAAATTTGTCGGCAAAACAAGTAGCAAAATGCGTAGCAAAACTGGGCGTGGGTTTTATGTTTGCACCGCTACACCACAGCGCAATGAAACACGCCATAGGCCCACGTAAAGAAATGGCAGTAAGAACCATTTTTAATTTATTAGGGCCACTTACCAACCCTGCAACTGCACCTAATCAAGTATTAGGTGTGTTTGACAAGCAGTGGGTAGAACCCATGGCACAAGTATTAAAATCATTAGGCAGCAACCACGTAATGGTGGTTAATGCAGAAGACGGATTGGATGAAATAAGTATTGCGGCTAATACCACCGTTGCCGAATTAAAAAATGGAAGCATCACAACCTATACCCTCAACCCAAAAGATTACGGTTTTGAAAAATCGTCTTTAGCGGGTTTAAAAGCAAAAGATTCTGAAGCCAGTTTAGCGATAATTAATCAGGTTTTAAATAATGTGGATGGCGCAGCTAAAGATATAGTCGCTTTAAATGCAGGGGCCGCCATATATGTATCTGGTTTGGTTGAAAACTATCAACAAGGCATAGATAAAGCGATAGAAGTTATTGCCAATGGTCAGGCTAAAGCCACATGGCATGGTCTTGTTGCATTAACCAACTCTATGAAAGCTTAATAATGCCTACCCCAGATATTTTAAAAAAAATAGTAGCACGTAAATACCAAGAAATTGAAGAACGTTCTGAATTAAGCCCAATAAATATACTAAAATCCATGGCGCACAAAGCCGACCCTGTTCGTGGGTTTATACAATCGATAGAAAATAAATTGGCTAATAATTTATCCGCAGTCATTGCAGAAATTAAAAAAGCCTCACCCAGTAAAGGCGTAATGAGAGAAAACTTTCATCCTGCCGACATTGCTAAAAGTTATCAGCAAGGTGGTGCTGCCTGTTTATCTATCTTAACGGATAAAGATTTTTTTCAAGGTTCAGAAACCTACCTTCAAGAAGCACGCTCGGCTTGCAGTTTGCCGGTTATCCGTAAAGACTTTATCATCGAACCGTACCAAGTTTATGAAGCCAGAGCCATTAACGCCGATTGCATATTATTAATTGCCGCATGTTTAACAGACGATAAAATGAATGAACTAATAGCATTAGCGCATGAGTTTAATATGGACGTATTGCTAGAAGTGCATGACGAGCAAGAGATGGAGCGCGCTTTAAACACCCCCGCAAAATTATTAGGCATTAATAATAGAAATTTACGCACATTTAAAACGTCTTTACAAACGTCTATCGGTTTAAAAGAAATGGTTAAGGACGAAAATAGATTGTTGGTAACTGAAAGCGGTATACATACCAGTGAAGATGTTGCATTGATGAAAAAAAATCAATTAGATATTTTTTTAGTAGGTGAAGCGTTTATGAGAGCAGAAGAACCCGGCGAACAGTTGAAGCAGTTATTTTTTAGCTAAACAATATGCCTAAAAAGGGGCTAAATTGTCGACCCCTTGCTAATAAATTAGTGGTTAATAAAGTAACTAAAGTAGCGCTTAAATTTAACGAGTACCAAAAATAACCATGGTTTTACCATGTGCAGTAATTAATTTTTGCTGCACTAACTCTTTTAAAACTCTACCCACCATCTCACGCGAACAACCAACAATACGGGCAATTTCTTGGCGAGTTACCTTAATTTGCATGCCGTCAGGGTGAGTCATTGCATCGGGCTCTTTGCATAACTCAAGCAATGTATGGGCTACTCGACCGGTAACATCTAAAAAGGCTAGGTCTCTAACTTTGTCATTGGTTTTTCTTAGGCGAGAAGCTAATTGAGAGGCCAGTGCAAAAATGACCTCTAAATTTGATTCTGCGACTTTTTTAAATTGATTGTAAGTGATTTCTGCCAGTTCACATTCTGTTTTAGCAACAACCCAGGCGCTTCGTTGGGTATCTTCATCAAACAATCCCATCTCACCAAAAAACTCACCTTTGTTTAGGTAGGTTAATATCATTTCATGGCCCTCTTCGTCTTCTAAAACAACACTAACAGAGCCGTTAATGATGTAATAAAGCGATTCTGAATTGTCGCCTTCGTGAATAATGGTGCTTTTGGCAGAATAATGCTTTTTATGGCTGTTACGTAAGAGTTCTGTTGTCCAAGCTACTGAATCTTGTTTTTGTATTAAGGCCATGGTCTTTTTTTTAATTGTTATCCATTATGATGATAGCATGCAATTAATAGATATGTATTCTTTAGCGCGCACAAATAAACGAAATAAAGTTTAATGCCAAGAGCTATTGAAAATGAAGCATTGACTGTGATGTAATGAATTTTTTTTGATGGAGTGAGTTTATGAAAACACGAGTTAAATGGATAGATAATATGAGCTTTGTTGCAGAAAGTGACAGCGGACATTCAGTTGTGATGGATGGCGCACCCGAAGCCGGTGGACGAAATTTAGGTATCAGGCCAATGGAAATGGTACTTAGTGGTTTAGGTGGTTGTGCGGCTTTTGACGTTGTATTAATTTTAAAAAAATCAAAACAAAACATCCAAGACGTGCAAGTTCATTTAACCGCAGAAAGGTCTGACGAAATACCAAAGGTATTTAGTAAAATACATGCAATATATGAAATTATTGGCAAAAACCTATCAGAAAAACAAGTAAATAGAGCAGTGAAATTATCGGTAGAAAAATATTGTTCAGTTTCTGCGATGTTAGAAAAAACCGCAAAGATGAGTTATGAAGTGAAAATTATTGACAGTGAAAAATAAGGAAGAAAACCTTCCTTATAAATTTATTATTGTTATTAGTTGCTAAAAGTAAAAAATAATAGCAAGTAAATGCTTGACTTTTCAATTCAGTATATTAGAATATGCTTATATATTGAATTGACTTAACATTCTTTTTGATGTTTTCTCCTCCATCTTCCTTTGGTGGTTTTGGCGCAGTAACATTTACCGCGTCCTTTTTAACAATTCTACGTCTTATTTTCAAGCTTTATTATCACTTTAGAGATATAAAGTAACAATTAACCCATTAAACGCAAACAAAGCTAGAAATTTAAGCCAAAAACCCCTATAATCGCGTCTTTTTCCATATTCACATTCTGACGATAATGAATCAGAAGTAGGTACCAATGAAAACTTTTGTAGCAAAACCGGCCGAAGTAAAACGTGACTGGTTCGTTGTAGATGCAACGGATAAAACCCTAGGTAGACTTTCTACCGAGATTGCACGTCGTTTAAGAGGCAAGCATAAAACAATTTATACACCCCATGTTGATACTGGCGATTATATCGTTCTTATCAACGCCGACAAAGTGACGGTTACGGGTAATAAATTTAAAGATAAAATGTATTATCGCTACACAGGTTACATTGGTAACTTAAAATCTACTAACTTTGAAAAACTTCAGGCAGAAAAGCCAGAAGAGATTATTCGCTTAGCAGTAAAAGGCATGATGCCACGAGGACCTTTAGGAAGAGACATGTTAAGAAAGTTGAAAATATTTGCAGGTGCAGAACATACGCACTTAGCTCAACAACCAATCGCATTAGAGCTATAGGAGAATAATCATGGCAAACGAACAATATTATGGAACCGGTCGTAGAAAAAGCTCAACAGCTCGTGTATTTTTACGTGCAGGCTCTGGCAACATCGTAGTTAACAATAAACCTTTAGATGAGTATTTTGCACGTCCAACTTCACGTATGGTAGTTAGACAGCCATTAGAAACAGCCGAAATGCTAGAAAAATTTGATTTATACGTAACTGTAAAGGGTGGTGGTAACACCGGTCAAGCGGGTGCAATTCGTCATGGTATCGCTAGAGCATTAGTTCAGTATGATGAAGAGTTACGTGCAACTATGAAACCGCATGGTTTCTTAACGCGTGATGCGCGTAAAGTTGAACGTAAGAAAGTGGGTTTACGTAAAGCACGTAAAGCTACGCAGTACTCAAAACGTTAATCGTTTTATCCGAAGGTGGAATTCATTCTGCCTTCTATTCCCTTCATTTTTGGCTAGTAAATTTCGAAAATCTTCGATGTTCTTCTAAATTGCTACACTTGCTTATACCCCAAAAGGTGTATTTAAAAGTACATATCTCTATTCATTTATGCAATACTTAGCTTGTCAATAAGTTATTATATGGATAAGAATGAAGCAGAAGTTTATATTAATATTATTACTTTCATGGAGTTTGGTTTCTAACGCAGATGAATACTCTGATGCGCTGGATGCAGAAGCAAGTGGAATGGTCGTAGAAACTAGAACCAACGAGAAAAACAAAGCGGCAGTTAAAGCACAAAACAATTGGTCATTTTCTGCCCAAAGTTTATTAGATGAGCTACCACCTAAGTTACCTAAAAAACAATTTGAATCAACTTTGAAAGAACTTTTTTACGGTTCCTTTATTTTTTACTCCAAACTTAAGCCAAAACAGTCTGACTTTGTTTTTAAAGCTTATGAAGAAGGAATGGGAATTGAAAAATTACGTTCATTAATAACAGACGAATATAAAAAATCTTTTTAAAAGGATAACTAATGATTAAAAAAATATTGATAGGTTTAGCTTCTATTTTTGTATTTACATCGGCCAGCGCTTTAGATGTAAAACTAACAGCCGATAGAGATTATGTTGAAGTTTTACATGAAGGTAAAATAGTACGTGTTCAACGTGTTCAAGATCAAACAAATACATTAACAGGTGGTTTTAGTAAAACGTCTCGTAAATGCCCACCATTTTGTATTGAGCCTGTTTCACCTATAGACGGTATCAGCACGGTAGGTGAGTATGAAATTTTTGATTTTATGGAAAATGAACTAACACTGGGTGAAGGCGTAATTATAGATGCACGTGTTACGTCTTGGTATAAACGTGGCACTATTCCTGGTTCAATTAATATTCCTTTTCAAACCTTTGAAAAGGATGCAGAAGACTTAGAATTGATTGAGGCATTTGAAAGGTTAGGTGCAATTCAACGTGGTGAAGTAGGCGCGTTTAAGCAAACTTTAGAAAGTTATGGTTTAATGGACGGCGACATGAAAACCAATGAATGGGATTTTTCAAGTGCTAAAATTATTTTACTTTGGTGTAACGGTTCTTGGTGTGGTCAATCGCCACGAGCAATTAGAGCATTGGTAAAACACGGTTTTCCAATCTCTAAAATAAAATATTATAGAGGCGGTATGCAGGCTTGGCAAGTACTGGGTTTAACTACAGTAATACCCGGACGGTAATGTTTATTGTTTAAATATCATCTAAAAGCGCCCGAATACTGTCAATATGTTTTTTGCCAGTTTCGGGCGTTTTTGTTTTTATAGTACCGTCATCCCAATTCAGTAATTCTCTGGGTAGTTCACTTAAAAATCTGCTGGGCTCAACCTTTACAGACTCTTGATAAGTTTGCTTTCTTTTTGTGTAGCTCAAGGTTAATTTTTTCTTGGCGCGTGTAATAGCAACGTAAGCTATTCGCCGTTCTTCTTGTATTTGTTCTGGTTCTGTACTGTTTGAATGTGGTAAAACGTCTTCTTCCATTCCCACAATATATACGTATGGAAACTCTAAACCTTTGGCTGCGTGCATGGTGCTTAGCTGAACGGATTCTGTGTCTTTTTCTTCAGTATTTTTAGAAATAATGTCTAAAATGAGCATTTTTGATACAATGTCTTTTAAATTAGATTCTTTGTCTTGTGTATCGTTTTCAATGTCATCTTCATTCTTTTTATGAATGCGTTCTATCCAGCCGACCAAATCCATTACGTTTTTCCAGCATTTTTCTGCCGCTTTTTGATTGCCACTGGTTTCACTTATCCAACTCTGATAGTCTAAGTCGTCTAATATCTCATTAATCAAAAAAACAGGGTCTACTGTTTCTAATGCGCGTTGTTTAGCTTGAAACCAATTGGTAAATTGCGACAGCTTTTTTTGCTGACGTTCTGATAATTGCGACTGCAAACCTAACTCGCATGATGCTGAAATTAAACATGTTTGCCTTGAACCTGCGTAATGTGCAATTTTTTCTAGTAATTTTGCACCAATCTCTCGGCGTGGCACATTGATAATTCTTAAAAATGCGGCATCATCGTCTGGGTTGATTAATAAACGCAAGTAGGCGGTAATATCTTTTACCTCTTTACGTTCAAAAAAAGATTGCCCGCCACTGATTAAATAAGGGATGTTGTGTGTTCTTAACGATTTTTCTAAAGCACGAGACTGATGATTGCTGCGGTATAAAATAGCCACATCGCCATAGCGGCACTTGTTTTGAAACTTATTGCTAATAATATCAGATGTGATTCTATCCGCTTCATCTTCGGGGTTAATACAAGGCAGTACATCCAGCTTTTCTCCTTCTGCTAAGTTACTCCATAAGTTTTTTTTAAACATATGTGGGTTGTTGGCAATAAGCTGGTTGGCTGCATTTAATATGTTTTTAGTAGAGCGGTAGTTTTGCTCCAGTTTAATGACTTTAAGGGTGTCAAAATCATCTTGTAATTTTTGCAAGTTTTCTGGTTGGGCACCACGCCATGCATAAATAGATTGGTCGTCATCGCCAACAACAGTAAAGGCTTTTCTAAAACGGCATATTTGTTTAATTAACTGATATTGCGCGTCATTGGTATCTTGGTATTCGTCTACTAATAAATATTGAATTTTATTTTGCCATTTATCCAAAACATCGGGTTTTTCGATAAATAGTTTGCTGGGCAATAAAATTAAATCATCAAAATCGACTGCATTATAGGCTCGCATCATTTTGCTGTATTCTTTAAAACAAGCAGCGGCAAGGGTAGTTTGTTCGTCTACTATATGGCTTGGTGCTGTATTTTCATCAATAAGGTTGTTTTTCCATGTAGAAATTTGATGTAAAATTATCTCAGATTCTTTTAAATTATCTTGGTTTTTGATGATTTCTTTCATGACGGTTAAACAGTCACTAAAATCGAAAATAGTGGGTGAACGTCTAAAGCCAAAATGTTGATAATCTTGACGTAAAATTTTTAAACCAAGTGTATGAAAAGTGCAAATGGTTAATTGACGAGCATCTTTTTTATCAATTATAGAGGTTACACGGGCTTTCATTTCTTTAGCGGCTTTATTGGTAAAAGTTAAAGCGACAATGTTTTTAGATGCGTAACCGCGTTGTATTAGGTTGGCAATTTTTTGTGTTATAACACGTGTTTTACCACTGCCTGCACCCGCTAAAACTAAAAGTGGTGTTTCTGTGTGTTCGACAGCTGCTTGTTGTTTAGAATTTAATTGATGCACTTATTATATGACTTTTAGTTTGGGTAATTTATGGGTGCGCCATTTTATAATATTTATTAGACTGGTTGCTAGCTTCTTTAAAGAATAACTGGGTAGAGCATGGTTAAAAGTTTAATTTCGGTCACTGTATAAGCATTGGCATTATACTAATAGCGCTAAGCCTTGCTAGTTTTGAAAAAGCACAAAAAAGAGCAATGCTTAACGTTAATAGTTTGAAAACATTAGTTAATCAGGTCTTCCTTAATTTTGGTTACAGAAATATATGGCATATAAAATAAATAATCATTGGTTAAATAGCGCCGTTATTAAAAAAACAGTTAATTTCGATGATCGAAAAAAACAAAACGACATTGAATTAATTGTCATTCATAATATTTCTTTGCCGCCCAATAAGTATAAAGGTGCTTATATAGAAGATTTTTTTTGTAACAATTTAGATACTAAAGCCGACCCTTATTTTGAAACCATTAAAGATTTAAAAGTCTCATCGCATTTGTTAATTAAAAGAGATGGCGAAATAGTTCAATTTGTCGCGTTTAATAAAAAAGCGTGGCATGCTGGTCAGTCTATTTATAAAGGGAAAGAGAATTGTAATGAGTTTTCTATTGGAATTGAATTGCAGGGTTCTGATTATGAAAATTTTGAAGACAAACAATATCAGGTTTTAAAAGACGTTATACAAAGTTTGTGTGATAATTACCCCAAGTTGAATGTGAAAAACATAGCAGGACACAGTGAAATTGCACCAGGTAGAAAGACTGACCCTGGCCCATTTTTTAAATGGGAAAAACTTTTTTAGTCAATTTTAACGTGCATTTTTAAACGTGGTAACGTGGAATTTATATGACCTTTATTGTTTTAATGGCAGCACTAATTTTTAATAGGTTTTTTGATTATCATAAAAGCTATAGAACCTTTAATTGGTTTACTGTTTGGCAAAATTGGCTGGCTAATAAGTGGTTTGTAGATACGGAAAAAAGTTGGATATTTACGCTTGTTTCTTTAGCACTGCCACTATGGGGTTTTGATTTAATTATCGGCTTTATTTTTGGTTTTAACTTTATTGTTACTACATTGGTATCTATAGGTATATTGCTTATTACCATTGGCCCGTTAGATTTTGAAAATTCAGTAGATGATTATATTCAAGCAAAATCAAAAAATGATGATGAGCTGTCTAAACACTATGCCGAACGTTTAATTTTTAACGACAACCCTGCTTTAAATGAAACCGAAGAAGTACAAGTAACCCGTTCACTTTTATATTGTTCAGTTGAACATTTTTTTGCGGTTATATTTTGGTTTATTTTATTAGGGCCCATTGCAGCTTTGTTTTATAGGGTTATTTTGCAAAACTATTTAAACAACCGCGAAAGCTCATTGGCTAAATTAGTTTTGGCTTATGTTATTTTTATCCCGGCACATTTAGTATCGTTTAGTTTTGCTTTGGTGGGTTCATTTGAAGAAACGATAAATAAACTGAAAAACATGAACGAGTATTCCAATGATTTATTATCAAAATGCCGTCAATTAACGGTAGCAAGCGGTTGTGCGGCATTGAGCTTAAATACATCTGTAGCAGAGTATTTAGATGGAAATAATAATACTCAATTTTTAGTAGAAAATGCACGTGCCATTATTTTACGAACACTGGTTGTTTGGTTATCAGTAGTATTAATTGTTGTGCTTTCTCAGCTTTCGAATTTTTAAATGCACATTTTGTTGTTTCTTTTTAATTTACCTTTTAAAAAAAATAAGACCAAGGGGTCGACGCTAGGAGGCATTTTTGGCTAGTTTAAAAAAGTATTGGCTTTATATTTTGTTGGGCTTGGTCTTATCGTTTAGCTTAAACTTTATATTAAAAAACAAAAGCAATTTAAAAATAAATGAAACCAATCAGCAAACATTAAGCAGTATGTCAGATGTAAAGCTGAGTTTTTCTGGAGCAGTTAAACAGTCAAGACCTTCTGTAGTTAATTTGTTTTCTTCTAAAAGGGTGGCTAATAACAACGCTCAAAAGCCCCAAAATACACAATTATTTAATCAACACGCAAAAGATACCCAATTAGTTGCAGAAGCAGGTTCGGGAGTAATCGTTAGTGATAATGGTTATATTGTAACCAACCACCATGTTATAGATAAAGCTGAAGAAATTATTATTACCTTGAGCGATGGTCGCGCTTACCCCGCTCAAGTTATAGGCAGTGATTCTGAAACAGATTTAACGGTTTTAAAAATTGATGAAGAAAACCTAATACCGATTGTATTTGCAGAGTCTGAGCAAGTGGAAGTGGGTGATATTGTGCTGGCCATTGGTAATCCGTTTGGTCAGGGACAGTCGGTATCTATGGGTATTATCAGCGCCACAGGAAAGGATCGCATTGGTTTAAATACCTACGAAAACTTTATCCAAACTGATGCGGCAATTAACCCTGGCAATTCTGGCGGTGCATTGGTGAATCAAAATGGAGAGATGGTTGGTATTAATAGTGCAATATTTTCTCGCTCTGGCGGTTCACAAGGCATTGGCTTTGCCATACCTGTATCTATCGTAAAAAATATTTTGCTACAAATTGTAGATAAAGGTTATGTGACAAGAGGTTGGTTGGGTATAGAGGGTAAAGATATTACAGCAGAAGGAAAACAGCAGTTTAAGTTGCCTAATAATGCTGGCGTGTATGTAACAGGTGTGTACGAAGGTGGCCCTGCCTATAAAGCTGGGATAAAGTCTGGCGATATTTTAATGCGTGCAAATAACATTGTGGTTAAAGATGTTCATACTATTTTAAAAGCGACAGAAAAGTTTATGCCTGGTTCTCTTGTGGTTATACAAGGGCAAAGAAACGGTAAAATATTTACGACAGAAATGCTGGTTCAGCAACGGCCAATAGCAGAGTAATTACTTTTTATTGATTCGATATTCTGCAGAACAAGCGTGTGCAATTAAACCTTCGCCACGCGCTAAAATAGAGGCTGTTTTTGCAAGTTTAGATGCGCCTTGTTGCGAACAATTAATTAAGCTAGAGCGTTTTTGAAAATCATACACGCCAAGTGGCGACGAGAAGCGTGCGGTTCTTGAGGTAGGTAAAACATGATTTGGGCCGGCGCAATAATCGCCTAGTGCTTCTGGGGTATAACGACCCATAAAAATAGCACCTGCGTGTTTTATTTTTTTAGCGACACTTTCAGCATCGTCGATGGATAGTTCTAAATGTTCTGGCGCAATATGATTGGCCACATCAATAGCTTCATCTAAGTTGTTTACTTTAATAAAACAACCACGATTGACTAATGATGTTTTGATAATGTTTTTGCGAGGCATGTCTTTAATCAGTTTATCTATGCTTTTGTTTACCTCATCTAAATATTTTTGGCTTTGGCAAATAAGGATAGATTGCGCATCTTCGTCATGTTCCGCTTGAGAGAACAAATCCATTGCAATCCAATCGGGATCCGTTTTACCGTCGCAAACCACCAATATTTCAGATGGCCCTGCAATCATGTCGATACCAACTGTGCCAAAAACTAAGCGTTTTGCTGTGGCGACAAATATATTACCCGGGCCGACGATTTTATCGACCGCTGGTATGGTTTTTGTGCCATAAGCTAGTGCAGCAACGGCTTGTGCGCCACCAATGGTAATTACCATGTCTACATTACTTATGTGTGCGGCAGCCAATACAAACTCGTTTAATACGCCATTTGGTGCAGGCACTACCATAATAAGTTTTGCTACACCGGCTACTTTGGCGGGTATGGCGTTCATTAATACAGATGATGGGTAGGCGGCTTTGCCACCGGGTACATATAAACCAACGCTATCTAAAGCGGTGACTTGTTGACCAAGTAATGTTCCATCGCTTTCGGTATATTGCCAAGATTCTATTTTTTGGTGTTTTGCATATTGTTTAATGCGCTCTGCCGCTAACTCTAAAGCTTGGCGTTCGTGTTTTTGTAGCCCATCGTAAGCTTGCTTTAACCGTGCAGGGCTTACTATTAATTCATCCATGTTTTGTACAGTTAAATTATCAAATTTAGCGGTACATGCTAATACTGCTTGGTCGCCATCTGTTTTTACATCGCGTAAAATTTGTTGAACAATAGTGAATATTTTATCGTCAAATTCACTTTCAAAGGCTAAACGTTTGTCTAATAATGACCAAAAGTCATTGTTTTGAGTATTTAAGGTTAATATGTTCACGTACTACCTTTAGTTACCTGTCTTCTTTCTTGTACCGCTTTAGATAAGGTCTGTAGTAATGCAAAACCGTCTTCAATATTAATGCATGCATCGGTAATGCTTTGCCCGTATGTCGGTTCTACACCCTTTACAATATCTTGTCTGCCTGCTATTAAGTGGCTTTCTAACATGACACCAAAAATACGGGTTTCACCCCGAGAAATTTGCGAAGCAACATCGTTGCAAACCTCTATTTGGCGGTCATGTATTTTACGGCTATTGGCGTGGCTGCAATCGACCATTAGCTTGCAATCTAAATTGGCTTTTTGTAAATAGTCAGATGCATCATCAATACTTGCGGCATCGTAATTAGGTTGCTTGCCACCACGTAAAATAATATGGCAGTCTGGGTTGCCTGCGGTAGAAAATATCGCAGAACGGCCTTCTTTAGTTACCGATAAAAAGTTGTGCGCGTTAGATGCAGCCCCAATAGCATCTACCGCTACTTGTAAACCACCATCTGTACCGTTTTTAAAACCAACAGGGCAAGACAGGCCAGAAGCGAGTTCACGGTGTGCTTGGCTTTCTGTGGTTCTGGCACCAATTGCACCCCACGATATTAAGTCGGCAATATATTGCGGGCTAATTAAGTCTAAACATTCAGTAGCAGATGGCATACCAATGTCGGCAAGATCAACTAATAATTGGCGAGCAATATGCAAGCCTCTATTTATGGCGAAACTGCCGTCTAAAAAAGGGTCGTTAATTAAACCTTTCCAACCGACGGTGGTGCGTGGTTTTTCAAAATAAACACGCATAATAATTAGTAAGTTTTCTTTATACTGTTGTTTTTTTTCTAGCAGGCGGGTTGCATATTCGTTGGCCGCTTTGGTATCGTGTATGGAGCAGGGGCCAATAATGACTAAAACTCGGTCATCATCGCCAGACAAAATATTGTGTATTTGTTGGCGTGTTTCAAATACGGTTTTAGCCGCGTTGTTGGTTATTAAAATATCATTATGTAATTTCTGGGGCGAAATTAATTCTTTAGTTTCGATAATTCTTAAATCGTCTGTTTGTATTTTTGTCATAGCAATGAAGGTGCAATTAACTAATGGCTGATTTTATGGTATCAACCAACGCTTTAATCGCTTGGTTTTTAATTTTTAAAGAGGCATTGTTAACAATCAACCGAGAGCTGATTTCGGCAATGGTATCCATTGGTTTTAAACCGTTGGCTTTTAAGGTATTACCCGTATCAACCACATCTACAATTAAATCGGCCAAGCCAACAATGGGTGCCAACTCCATAGAACCGTAAAGCTTTATTACCTCAACTTGTTGGCCTTTACTGGCAAAATAACGCTTTGCAGAGTTGGTAAACTTGGTGGCGATTTTGAGCCGTTTATTGGGGTTGGCTTGGTAGTTTACAGGGCCTGCGGTCATTAAACGGCATTTTGCTATTTGCAAATCAACCATTTCGTAAACGCCTTCGCCACCGTGTTCCATTAAAACATCTTTTCCTGCAACACCTAAGTCTGCCGCACCATACTGTACGTATGTAGGTACGTCACTGGCACGTATTATTACAAAGTTTACATTGGGGTTGGTGGTTTCTAAAATTAATTTACGGCTGGACTCTGGGTTTTCTAAAGGTTCAATACCTGCGGCTTTTAATAACGGCATGGTTTCTTCAAATATACGCCCTTTAGATAGGGCAATGGTTAATTTGTTGTTGTTCATTTACGCGGGTACTCTTTCAATTGCTATACCAATTTGTGCCATTTTTTCTTCTATACATTCATAACCACGGTCAATGTGGTAAATGTGATCAATCATTGTGTCGCCGTCTGCAATTGCACCGGCCAAAACTAACGAAGCCGAGGCTCTTAAATCTGTTGCCATTACTTGCGCACCTTGTAAAGCTTCTGTACCAATAATAACCGCAGTATTGCCATTGACTTGAATGTTTGCACCCATGCGCACCAACTCTTGCACATGCATAAAGCGGTTATCAAATACGGTTTCGGTAATGGTACTAGAGCCATTAGCAATACTGTTTAAAACAGTAAACTGCGCTTGCATATCGGTAGGGAAACCGGGGTAAGGTGAGGTGTGGATATTCACCGCTGTGGCTCTTCGACCTTTCATGTCTATTTCTATCCAATCTTCGCCGGTTTTAATTTCGGCTCCTGCTTCTTTCAGTTTTGCCAATACCGCATCCAATATTTTAGGGTCGGTATCCTTTACTTTAACTCGCCCACCAGAAATGGCAGCAGCCACTAAAAAAGTGCCTGTTTCTATTCTGTCTGGTAAAATTTTATGATGCGTGCCTTCTAAATTTTCAACCCCTTCAATGGTTAAAGTATCGGTGCCAATGCCACTAATTTTAGCCCCCATGCTGTTTAAAAAGTTTGCTAAGTCAACCACTTCTGGCTCACGAGCGGCATTTTCTAAAATAGTAGTACCTTTTGCCAAGGTTGCGGCCATTAGTAAGTTTTCTGTACCGGTTACAGTAACAATATCAAAAACTATGTGCGCACCCTGTAAACGTTTGCATTTGGCGATAACATATCCGTTTTCAACAGTAATATTGGCACCCATGGCACGCAAACCGTCAATGTGTAAATTAACCGGCCGCGAACCAATAGCGCAACCGCCAGGTAACGACACTTCTGCGGTGCCGTGTTTGGCTAAAAGCGGGCCTAAAACTAAAATAGAAGCTCGCATGGTGGTAACCAAATCATAGGGGGCGTAACAGTCTTTAATGGTATTGGGTTCTACCAAAATGTTCATTTTTTCATCAAGCGTGATTTCAATGCCCATACGACGCAACAGCGCTATCATGGTGGTCACATCATTTAAATGCGGGATGTTTTCTAATGAGACTGTCTCATTAGACAAAATGGTACCCGCAAGAATGGGGAGTACAGCGTTTTTAGCACCAGAAGCCTTAACTTCTCCGTTTATGGTACTGCCACCAATAATTCTGAGTTTATCCATGAGAGAAAATGTAAAAAATAGACGCGTTATGATACTAAATATAGGTAAAAATGGCTATCGCTAATACAGTTTAAGAAAAAATAGATGTTGGTTTTGATGACTCCGACAATGGTAATCCGTGCTATGTTTTTTTATTTGAAAATATAGGCGTATTGAGTAATCCATTATTAATTACTGCACTAGGTATCAGTAATGGATTGAGCGACGTTATGGGAAATAATAAAAATTTAAAACACAGTATTTACGTAATATAGCAATCACTGCGCCGTAAACGTTTTTAAAATTCTAACCTAGGTGGCGAACTTGTACAATATATTCGATGTTAACTATGTAACGCGAGAGGTTGATTAAAATGTAGATAACGGTAGAGATATAGGCAATTTGGGTTTAATAAATGGTGATGTAATCTGCTCATTAACAATAATTGTTTTTATTGCTCAGGATAACTTATAGCTCGTACCATTTCTCATGGCAAGGCGATTTAATAAAGCTTTCTTTTTCTTTGTTAACTGCGCATGATATTAAAATAACAAGACCAATATAGTTTGAAAAATAATTTTAATCTTCATAAAAACCTTCATTTAATTTAGTGTTTTTGATTCTTTCAATTTGTATCGTTTGGCGGCAATCATTTATTTTTTTTGCGACTAATTTACTTTTTATTCCATACTCTTTAAAAAACATAATTTGTTTTTCTAAGTATCTAGGGTCGTAACCTTTATTATTTAATTTGTTTATTTTGAAATCATTTATTAAATTTAATAAAACCCGAATCCTAGAAGGACACATTTCAATAATTCGAGATTCTGAACGGTCTGATTTAGTTATTACCGTTTTGTTTATTAATAATCGTTGTCGTTCTAATATTTGCTTATCAGTTCTAACATCATTAATTAATAATAAACTTTCAAAATAAGTTACTTCTTTATCTTTTAATATTTCACTGACAATCTTAAATGATTCTTCTGTTGTTTCGGCAATAACGCTTGTAACAACACTTAACAGTAAAAAACTTATAAATACGCTTGTTTTATTAAATACAATAAACATAATTATCGCTTTGCCTTAAATGGATGAGCGCGTAGGTTATGTTTTTGTATATTTGTTTCTTTATAAGAACGCGTGAATTGGCTATTACATCGAGCGATAGCAATTGGAAGTTCAACTAGTAAACCTTCAATAACATTATCGCTAAGTTTTTTAACTTTTAATTTTTTAAAAGCGTAGTTAGCAATTTCTTGTTGGTAACAAGGTGATGGATAGATATTATCTGCAAAGGGTATATACAACATCTTGCTTTCACAAAAATCATTATATTTAGCGTCCTTATTTACTTTATTTAAAATAATTTCCAAACTGCTTCCTTCGCACATAAATGATAAACCAGTCTGATTTAGAACCTCGGTTTGAATTAAATACTCAGCAGTCTGAATTAACATATTTTTATCATTTAAAGATTTAATTTAGGACAAGTAAAAAGGGTGAAAGGGTTCTTCCTTTTCCGCTGATATATTTGAGCTTATTACGTTTTATTAGCCACTTAGGTTTAATGGTAGTTAACTAGTAGGGTTTCTTTAATATCAGATTACTATTAAAATTTTATAAAGGACTGTAACGGAAATAGAAATTTAGGCTTAGAATTGGCCAAAAGTAAGCTAATGCTAATAATTAGTTTTTAAGCAGTTTTAAAACGTCTTCTAACTCGGTTCTAATTTGACGGATAACTTGGGCAGAGCGGGTGTTGTCTGTTTTGGTATCTTCGCCAGACAGTTTTTGCCTTGCGCCACCAATGGTAAAACCCTGATCGTACAATAATCCGCGGATTTCACGTATTAGCATTACGTCTTTACGTTGGTAATAACGGCGGTTACCACGGCGTTTAACAGGCTTTAAATCTGGGAATTCTTGTTCCCAATAACGAAGAACGTGCGGTTTTACATCACATAACTCGCTAACTTCACCAATGGTGAAATAGCGTTTATTGGGTATTGCCGCTAGTTCTTTATTATTACTTGCTTCCAGCATATGCTTCGACTCTGACCTTTAATTTTTGACCCGGTCTAAATGTCACTACGCGACGTGCGCTAATGGCAATTTCTTCACCGGTTTTAGGGTTTCTGCCCGGTCTTGAATTTTTTTCACGTAAGGAAAAATTGCCAAAGCCAGATAGTTTAACGTCATCACCACTTTCTAGTGCTTCTACTATTTTTTCGAAAAAAAGTTCAACAAGTTCTTTGGCTTCTCTTTTGTTGAGCCCGAGCTCATCAAAAAGCATTTCTGCCATGTCTGCCTTAGTTAATGCCATGCTTAGTCTCGTAGTTGAGCGCCAGTATCTTTTTGTAGATTACTGATGATTAACGCAATATCGGCATTGATGTCTTCGTCGGTGAGGGTTTTTTCATCACTTTTAAAAGATATATTAAGCGCGATACTCTTTGAGCCTAAGTCTACACCTTTTCCAGTGTAAACATCAAATATTTTTACATCATTCAGGTAGTTACATGATGTTTTGAATACTGAATCGAGTATGTTTTGAGCCGTTATTTTGTTTTTTATTAATACGGATAAGTCCCTTTTAACGCTTGGGTAGCGCGATAGTGCCTGAAATTTTATTTTTTTATTATTTTGCAATGCATCAAGTTTTATTTCAAAAATATAACAGGCCTGGGTTAATTCAAAGGCTTTTTCAATGTCTGGGTGGACACGGCCAAAGGTGCCGATGCATTCATTATTAACCATAATATCGGCAGATTGCCCGGGGTGTAGTGATGGGTTGTTACTTATTTGTAAGGTATTTTTTTTAATGCCTAGGGTTAACAATAAAGATTCTATGTCGCCTTTCACATCGTAAAAGTCGACCATTTGTTTATTGCTGTCCCAACTTTGGCTTGCCGTACTGCCATAAATTAAACCAGAAAAATGACGCTGTTGAGCAATGTCGCCATTGTTTAGTTGGTTAAACGTTAAACCTTCTTCAAAAATACGCACACGGCTTTGTTGGCGTTTTAAATTATAGTCTAAAACTTTTAGTAAGCCTGGCCATATACTGTTTCGCATTACAGAAAGTTCTGACGAAATAGGGTTGCTTAGTTTAATGGCTTCGTTATTTGAAAACAGTGCAAAACTTTTAGGGTCAATAAAGCTGTAGGTAATGGATTCTGTATAACCACGGGCAACCAATACGTTTTTCATTTTGTTGACGGTGGTGATTTTATTTTTTACAGGTTTGATGGTTAGCTCGGCTTTGGGCGAGCAGCGCTGAATGTTTTCGTAGCCGTACAAGCGCGCTATTTCTTCTACCAAATCCGCTTCTATATTAATATCAAAACGGTAAGAAGGGGCTAAAACGTCGACCCCTTGCTCTGTTTTTGTTATTTGCATATTTAAGCTTTTAAGCATATTGATAATAATTGACGGTTTTAGGGTAATGCCTAAAATACGTTCAACCGTGTTCGTTTTTAATAAGATGCTTTTTTTACTGGCTACGCTTGAATTGACAACTTGGGTGGTACACGGTGTACCATCGCAAATATCATTTATTAAGCGCGTTGCTCTTTCTATGGCTTTTTCTTGTAAAAAATAGTCAACACCACGTTCAAACCTTTGGCCTGAGTCCGTCGTCATGCCGTAAGAACGCATTTTACCCGCTAAGGTAAGCGGATTAAATGCCGCGCTCTCTAACAGGATGTTTTGCGTGTTATCGTTTACAGCCGTTCTTAAACCGCCCATAATGCCTGCTATAGCTATAGCACCGTCCTCATCTGCGATGACTAAGGTGTCGTCAGTCATTTTTATTTCGCTTTCATCAAGTAGGGTGATTGTTTCGTCTTTTTGAGCGTATCTTATTGTGATGTTGCCTTTTACTTTATCTAAGTCAAAAGCGTGCATGGGTTGCCCCAACTCCATCATCACAAAGTTGGTAATGTCTACCGTTGGTGAAATAGTACGTATGCCAGAACGGCGAAGCTTTTCTGCCAGCCATAAAGGCGTGGTACTTTTTACATTAACGCCTTTAATAATACGGCTAACGTATTGTAAGCAGGCTTCACTTTCTGTAATGGTGATGGTTTTAGCGTCATCATTTTGTGCATCTATTGCTGTACAGTTGGGTAAAACTAAGGTGAAATTGTTTTTTGCTGCAATATCGCGTGCGATACCTTGTAGGCTTAAACAGTCACCACGGTTTGGGGTTATGTCTATTTCGATTATGGTGTCATCTAAACCCAAGTAGTCGTATATGGCTGTGCCTAATGGTGCGTCAGAAGCTAACTCCATTAAACCATCAGATTTGTCGGCTAAGCCCACTTCGGTTTCTGAACACAACATACCAAACGATTCTACGCCACGAAGCTTGGCTTTTTTTATTTTAAAATCGCCAAATTGTGCGCCAATTTTAGCTAAGGGTATTTTAATGCCAGCGCGAGCATTTTTCGCACCGCATACTATTTGGTAAGTTTCGCTGCCATCACTTACACTACAAATTTGCAGTTTATCGGCATCGGGGTGGGCGGCGGCGGTTAATATTTCTGCAATCACTACATGCTTTAGGGTGCTATTACAGGCAGGGTTTACTTGTTCTACTTCTAAACCCAGTGAGGTTAGTTGTTCTTCTAGTAGTTTTGCATCAATGTCTTCTTGCCAAAACTCGTTTATCCAATTTACGCTAAATTTCATCGCTTACCCCTTAATGAGAAAACTGTTTTAAGAAACGGTAATCGTTTTCAAAAAACAGCCGTAAATCGTTAACGCCGTAGTAAAGCATGGTTAAACGTTCTACACCCATACCAAAAGCGTAGCCCGAATATTGTTCACTATCTATACCGACAGATTTAAATACGTTGGGGTGTACCATGCCGCAACCTAAAATTTCTAACCAACCTGTGTGGCTACAAACACGGCAACCTTCGCCACCACATATTACACATTCCATATCAGCCTCTGCAGAGGGTTCTGTAAACGGGAAGTAAGAGGGGCGGAAACGTATTTTTAAATCGTCGCGTTCAAAGAAGATGTGTAAAAACTCTTCTAAGTGTTTCATTAGGTGTGAAAAGTTGATGTGCTTATCAACATACAAACCTTCTACCTGATGAAACATGGGCGTGTGTGTAAGGTCCGAATCACAGCGGTAAACGCGACCCGGGGCGATAATTTTAAAGGGTGGTTTGTTGTTTTCCATTACGCGCACTTGCACGGGTGAGGTATGGGTGCGTAAAACGTGTCCATCTTCTAGGTAAAAAGTATCGTGCATGGCGCGGGCAGGGTGGTGTGCTGGAATGTTTAACGCTTCAAAGTTATGATAGTCGTCTTCTATTTCTGGCCCTTGTGCTACTTCAAAACCTAATTGCCCCAGTATTTTATTAATGCGGTTTAGGGTTAGGGTTACAGGGTGTAATGATCCATTTTCTGTGTTGCGTCCTGCTAAAGTAATATCGACCGATTGTTGTTTTAAAACGTTGTCTCGCTCGATATTGTCGAAGTAATCTTTTTTGTCATTTAATTGTTTGCTAATAGTTTGTTTGGCAACGTTAATGGCTTTACCAAGTATAGGGCGTTCTTCTTTAGAGCATTTTCCTAATGATTGTAAAAGCGCGGTTACAGAACCTTTTTTACCAAGGTATTGGACTTTTAAATCATTCAGCTGATTTAAGTTTTCAATATTCGCTAAGTCGGCATTAAAAGTGCTGACTAGCTTATCTATATTTTCTGACATGGATTACTTCTAGTGTTTGTGGTGTATCTCAATCTATTTATTTGTATTTATTTAGCATAGCTTAGGTATAAACAAAAAAAGGAACTAAGCTGTAAGGCTAAGTTCCTTTTTTAGGACTAACGAACGACTAAAGTCTTACGACTTAGGAGAAACGTTTGCTTTTGCTTGTTCTGCTATTGCAGCAAAAGCCGTCATATCATTTACAGCTAAATCTGCTAAAACTTTACGATCGACTTCAATGTTTGCATTAGTTAAACCATTGATAAAGCGACTATATGACAGGCCACACTCACGTGCACCAGCATTAATACGCGCAATCCAAAGTGCTCTAAACTGACGTTTTCTTTGTTTACGGTCACGGTATGCATATTGACCCGCTTTGGTAACAGCCTGTTTGGCAACGCGTATAACTTTACTGCGTGCGCCATAATAACCTTTGGCTTCTTTTAAAATTTTCTTGTGTCTTGCTTTGGCGGTAACGCCTCTTTTTACTCTTGGCATATTATATCCCCTTAACTATACGGTAACATTCTGCGAACCATTGGTACATCAACAGCATCTACTTGCTGTGTTGCCCCCAATTGACGCTTACGCTTACTGCTTTTTTTAGTAAGGATATGTCTCAAGTGCGATTGTTTGCACTTGTATCCGCCTTTTCCGGTTTTTTTGAAGCGCTTTGCGGCACCTCGGTTGGTTTTAAGCTTTGGCATTTTTCAATACTCCCAGTTTAATAACTTAAATGGGGGTAAATTCACCCATTTAAAAAAATCCTAGCTGAGTCGGAGACACTCTAGCGTAGGGTTGAAAACAGTTTCTTGTCGCCTAAAAAATAGACTAGACAAAAAACAATTTATTTCTTCTTTTCACCTTTCTTTAAAGGTGCCATAACCATAGTCATTTGGCGACCTTCTAACTTGGGGTGCGATTCTACACCAGCAATGGCACTCAAGTCATCTTCTACTCGTTTTAAAAGGTCTAAACCTAATTCACGATGAGCCATTTCACGCCCTCTAAAACGAATGGTGATTTTAGTTTTGTCACCATGTTCTAAAAACTTGGTTAAATTACGTAATTTAACGTTGTAATCACCAATGTCTGTACCGGGTCTAAATTTAATTTCTTTAATTTGGACTTTAGTTTGTTTTGATTTAGATTGGTGCAGTTTTTTCTTTTGGTCAAATTTATAGCGACCGTAATCCATCAACTTACAAACAGGAGGTTTTGCGTTAGGCGAAATCTCAACAATGTCGAGGTTTCTATCAGATGCCATTTGCATTCCTTCGCGGATGCTGATGACACCAACTTGCTCACCATTTTCGTCTACTAAACGTACTTCGGGTGAATCAATTTTTTCATTTACTCTTGTTTTTTTAGCTGCTGCGATGACTTAACTCCAAACGGTTATTTAATTTTTAATGTTTACACTTTTCTTCAAGAAAACCATTTAAATCGTCAAAACTCATATTGCCGAGGTTTTCACCGCTTTGAGTTCTGATAGAAATTTCATTGTTTTCTTCTTCGCGATCACCAACAATTATCATGTAGGGTGTGCGCGCTAAAGTATGTTCGCGAATTTTAAAGCCCATCTTCTCATTTCTCAAGTCTAAATGTGCTCTAAAGCCATTTATTTTCAAGTTTTCGGCTATTTTACGTCCATATTTTGCTTGTCGGTCGGTAATTGCGATAATTGCGACTTGAATGGGGGCTAACCAAACAGGAAACTTGCCTTCGTAATGCTCTATTAAAATGCCAATAAATCGTTCAATTGAACCTAAAATTGCTCGGTGTAACATAACCGGTACATGGCGTTCGCCATCTTCGCCTACGTATTGGGCATCTAATCTGCCTGGCATAGAAAAATCGACCTGCATTGTGCCACATTGCCAAACACGCTCTAAACAATCTTTTAAAGAAAATTCAATTTTAGGGCCATAAAACGCACCTTCGCCAGGTTGCAGTACGTAATCTATATTTTTAGATTCTAATGCCACTTTTAAAGCTTCTTCTGCTTTATCCCATAACTCGTCAGCACCCACGCGTTTTTCAGGTCGGGTGGATAAGGCAATTTGGATGTTCTCAAAACCAAAGTCATGATAAACCTTATAAACTAAGTCGATAAAGGTCGATACTTCGTCTTGTATTTGTGCTTCGCTACAAAAAATATGGGCATCGTCTTGTACAAAGTTACGTACGCGCATTAAACCGTGTAATGTGCCAGATGGCTCGTTACGGTGGCACGAGCCAAACTCTGCCATACGTAGTGGTAAGTCGCGGTAGCTTTTTAAACCTTGGTTGTATATTTGTATGTGACAAGGGCAGTTCATTGGTTTAACTGCGTATTCTCTGTTTTCAGAGCTGGTGGTAAACATTTGCTCTTGAAACTTTTCCCAATGGCCGGATTTTTCCCACAAGGTACGGTCTACTAACTGCGGTGTGTTTACTTCGCTGTATCCGTTTTGCGCCAGTAAATTACGAATATAGTCTTGAATTAATACGTTAATTGTCCAGCCGTTGTTGTGCCAAAAAACCATACCTGGGGCTTCTTCTTGGGTATGAAATAAGTCCATTGTTTTGGCAATTTTACGGTGATCACGTTTTTTAGCTTCTTCAATGCGGTTTAAGTAGGCTTTTAATTGTTTTTTATCTGGCCATGCTGTGCCATATATTCGTGACAACATGGCATTGTTAGAATCACCACGCCAATATGCACCGGCAATTTTAGTTAATTTAAAGGCTTTTAAAAAGCGGGTGTTGGGTACGTGTGGGCCACGGCATAAGTCGGTAAAGTCGTCTTGTTTGTATAAAGACAAAACTTCATCTTGAGGAATACTGTTAATAATTTCTGCTTTGTAGTTCTCACCAATGCCTTTAAAATAATTGACTGCTTCGTCTCTAGTGAGAGTGTACCTTTCTAAGGGAATGGCTTGTTTTACCAACTCTGCCATTTTCTTTTCTATTAGTTCTAAGTCTTCTGGTGTAAAAGAACGTTCAAAGGCAAAGTCGTAAAAAAAACCGTCATCAATAACAGGGCCAATAGTAACTTGTGCGCTAGGAAACAACTGCTTAACCGCTTGGGCTAATAAGTGCGCGGTAGAATGACGGATAATTTCAAATGCTTCATCGTTTTTTGTGGTAATTATGCCAACATTAGCGTCATTTTCGATAAGGGTAGATAAATCGACTAAGTCGCCATCTATAGTGCCTGCAATGGATGCTTTAAATAAGCCTGGGCCTATATCTTGTGCCAGTTCTGCAATGGTAATGGCGTTGTCGAAATTACGAACAGAACCGTCTGGAAGGGTAATTGCTGGCATTTAATACTCCTAATTAGTGGTGTCCCATACGACAGGGCACATAAAGTCACATTTGTGTAAAAATAAAAAAGCCAGTCCATTGTTTATTGAGTGGACTGGCTTATAAAAATTGGTAGTCACGAGTGAACTCGAATCACCGACCCCTACCATGTCAAGGTAGTGCTCTAACCAACTGAGCTACGCGACTAAAACAAGGTGCGAATTATAGCCATTTAAGGTTTTTTGTCAATGAATTTAAGTGTTCTTAATAGGCAAGGGGTCGACGTTTTAGGCATAAAAAAGCCGACACTTGGTCGGCTTTTAGAAAGCTAAAATTAAAAAAAGTTTATTTAATTTTAGCTTCTTTATACATTACGTGTTTACGAATGGTTGGATCGTATTTCATTAATTCCAATTTACCCACCATTGTACGTTTGTTTTTTGTGGTGGTGTAGTAGTGACCTGTTTTAGCAGATGATACTAATTTGATTTTTTCTCTCATTATCTTCTCCTAAACCTTTTCGCCACGAGCGCGCATTTCTAAAAGTACATCAGAGATGCCTTTCTTGTCGATAATTCTCATGCCTTTGGCAGAAACTCTTAATTTAATGTAACGTTTCTCATCTTCTAACCAAAAACGATGTGTATGTAGGTTAGGTAAAAAACGACGACGTGTTCTATTATGTGCGTGTGACACATTGTTACCCGCTACTGGACGTTTTCCAGTTACTTGACATACTCTTGACATCGGGGGGCTCCAAACTCAGGTGTTCTAAAAAAGCGGATTTTATAGTAATAGCTGGAGTCTGGCAAGTTAAAAACCATTTAATTAGCAGAAAGCTTGAAAAAAAAGCATCAATAGGTAATATCCCATTTCTTTATGTAAAAATATGAGCGCCAAATGGATAAAATTTTCATCAGTGATTTAAAAATTGAAGCAATTATAGGCATATATGACTGGGAGCGTGAAACAAAGCAAATAGTTAGTATAGATTTGGAAATGGCCACGGACATTAAAAAGGCTGCAGCATCTGATGATATTGAAGATACTATTAATTACAAGGCTATCTCTAAGCACTTAATCGATTTTGTCGGTAAAAGCAGTTATAACTTAGTAGAAACCTTGGCAGAAGAAATTGCCAATATTGTAAACAATAAGTTTGGTGTATCTTGGGTGAAGGTCGTTTTGCATAAACCCGGTGCATTGCGCGGTGCTACCGATGTGGGCATTATTATTGAACGATCTACAAAATGATTATTTACATTAGTTTGGGCAGTAATATTAATGCAGAAATTAATATTCGATCGGCTTTAGCCATTATTAAATCGCAATACCCAAACATGAGCATTTCACCTATGTATCAAACGTCTGCAGTAGGTTTTGAGGGTGATGATTTTTTAAATTGCGTAGCTAAAATTGACAGTGACAAAACACCGCAATATATTTATCAATGGTTTAGACAAATTGAAATTGAACATGGGCGAGACCGAAACCAGCCAAAGTTTTCTTCTAGAAGTTTAGATATTGATATGTTGACCTATGATGACCGGTTGCTAGAAACCCAAAACTATTCTTTACCGCGAGATGAAATAACCAAATATGCCTTTGTTTTAAAACCGCTAATGGATATTGCACCGAATGAAATACACCCTGTTTATAAAGTCACCTACTCGGTTTTGTGGCAAAATTTTGATGATACGAGTCAAAATATGAAAGAAATAAAGTTTTGTGTATAAGGTTTTTCTATATTAGGCTAGGCTAATATTGATTTTTGTTTGTTAAATGCGTATTATTCTCCGTTTTTTAGTGGAAGAAGTTGTATGCACATTAGGAGAGAGTTTTGGTTGCTTTTAGCATCATTCGTATTGCCAATTGCTTTAGGAACGGCTTTTTTCTTTGGTAATCCTGGTTATTTTACAAAAAACACGGTCAATTACGGTGTTTTTGTTAGCCCCATTATTACTACAGAAACAGACGATGTTAAGTTTGTAGAGGAGGCCACTTTACAAGGTATATGGACGCTTGCCTATTATAATGATACGTGTGGTGAAACTTGTTATCAGGCGATTAAGGATATGAAAACCATTCGTACGCTCACAAATGATAAAATGAGACGAATTCAACGAATGATTTTGATTGATGGTGACGTGGGTATAAAAGAGTTTGGTTTGCTGGTTGCCAAACCCAGTGCTGTTTTAACTCAAAAGCTGTCTTCTTTTCCTAAAGGTACGTTATTTTTAATTGATCCTTTAGGAAATATCATGCTTTCTTATGTGCCTAAAGACATCGTGATAAAACGTGTTTTAAAAGACCTGAATCGTTTGTTTAAATATTCAAGAATTGGTTAACTGTAATGCCTTCATTAAAAGATTTATTGGGTTTATGTAAACTTAAAGTTGTAGCTTTGTTGTGGCTAACCGCTTTTGTTGGCATGTTGTTGTCTGTTCCATACTTTCCAGACGTTTGGTTAATGCTGTATGCCTCTATTGGTATTAGCATGGCGGCGGCATCGGCCGCTGTTTTTAATCACGTTGTTGATGAAAAAATTGACAGTATAATGTCTCGAACTGATCAAAGACCTTTGCCGCAAGGTAAAGTGAGTCGTAATCAAGCCTTGGTTTGGGGTGTGTTTTTAGGTGTTATAGGTTTAGGATTACTGTATTGGAAAGTGAACACCATAACGGCAGTGCTTACTTTTATATCGTTAATTGGTTATGCCGTTGTATATACCATGTACTTAAAACGCGCCACACCACAAAATATTGTTATTGGTGGTGCGGCAGGGGCTGCCCCTCCTGTATTGGGTTGGACATCTATTGCTGGCACAAACGGTATTGAATACGCGTTTTTGTTGTTTTTAATTGTATTTATTTGGACACCGCCACATTTTTGGGCATTAGCAATTCATCGGTATGAAGAATATAAAAAAGTTGATGTGCCAATGTTGCCCGTTACACATGGCATCCCTTACACGCGTGTGCAAATATTTTTATACACCATATTGTTGATAATTGTCACCATTTTGCCTTATTTGACGGGGATGTCTGGGGCAATTTACCTTATTTCAGCTTTAATTTTAGGCGGTATATTTTTAGCTTATGCGATTAAAATTTTAAAAGAACCTGATAATCCTACCATTGCATTTGCAACATTTTTGTTTTCAATTAACTATTTAATGTTGTTGTTTTTGGCATTAATTATTGACCACTATTTATTATTGCCTTTAGGAGGTTTTTAATATGAGCGATTTATGGCAAGTGATTAAAGGTGTTAATGCAGCTATGATAGGGGTTGGAAAACGTGAGGATTTGAAAAAAGACTTTGCTAAGGCAGAAAAAAGCGGCGCGTGGCCTTACATTATTGTGGGGTTTATATACACTTTAGGGTTTATTGGTTTGGTGCTTTTAGCGGTAAAGTTTGCCTTGTCTTAATACCTATTTTAAGTAAACAGTGCATACCAAGGGGTCGACGGTTCGACCCTTTTTTTTGCCTGTTATAAAACTATAAGTTTTCTATAATTAAGTCTAATGCCTCTGCAAGTTTATCGGCGTAGTGGGGGTTGGTTAATAATGCAGATAGTTCAGAGTTTGGGTTTAGTAATAAAAAGCTGGCGGTGTGGTTCACTAAATAATCGTCGCCATGATTCATTTGGCTGTGATCCATTTTACTGTGATCCATAGAGGCATTACCTACAACTTTTGCGATTTCATGATAGACACCAAGTGATCGTGTGATAACGGAAAGTTCTTTTTCATAAGCTGTTAAGCCCATAAAGGTGGGGTTAAACTTAGTAACAAAGTCATTTAGTTTCCCAATGTCGCGTTTAGGGTCTACAGAAACAAAAACGACTTGCAATTTTTCTGGGTGTTTCATCAGGTTGACTGTTTGGCTAAGTATGGCTAAATCAACAGGGCAAACGTCTGGACAAGACGTGTAACCAAAATACAACAGTGTCCATTTATCGTTATTGTCTGAAAGGTTAACCGATTCTTTGTTGTCATTGATAAAAATAAGTTTGTTTTCTAAACTTTTAGTGTTTGGGTAAAGTGATGCGGTAGGTTTTACTTGATCTTTTAATTGACTAAAACTCATTTTTGCATTGCTTATAAAGTAAAAGGCAATTGCTAAAGTAATAGTGGCAGAAAGAATAATTAAAATAGTTTTTGTATTGCTTGTGCTTAACATAATGTTCTCTTAATGTTTTTAGTGGTTCGGGGTTTTAACTGTTCTATGAATTAGTGCTAAAAGGCTTATCAGTAGCAGTAATGCAACAGCGTTATGAAGGACGGCGATGGTAATAGGTAATGACAGTACAACGTTTAATATGCCTAACGATACTTGTAGCAGTAGTAATGCTGCGATAATTTTTAAATTTACGGATAAATATTGGTATTGTTTAAATGCAAAAAGTAAAGCGATTAATAAGCCGGTTATGACTAAAGCGCCTACACGATGAGTCATTTGTATGGTGGTTCTTGCGGTGTTTTCTAATACGCCAAACTCATAGTCAATACCTATTTCTCCCCAATAAAAGGCGTTGTTAAAATCCGTGGTTGGCCACCACTGCCCCAAGCAGGTAGGAAAATCTGACCCGCAAGAAAGGGCAGCATAATTGGTGCTTGTCCAGCCACCTAAAAAAATTTGTACACTAAGGACTATAAGTGAAAAATATAATAACTTTGTATGTTTGTGATCTATCTTTTTTTGAGGTTTATAGGTGAGTACTTGGTTAAATAATAACCATGCCAATAAAGCGGCAGTAATAAAACCGCCAATTAGGTGCATAGACACGATGCCTGGGTGAACAAGTTTGGTTACGGTCCACATGCCTAAAGCCCCTTGAAAAGAGACCATAAACACTAAAAATGCAGGTAAGGCTATGGTTTGTGGTCGAAGGGGCTTTTTTTTGTAGGCAAGAAAAAACAAAGCTAAAATGACCAAACCCAGTATGGATGCTGCATAGCGGTGAATCATTTCTTTCCATGCTTTACCATGCTCTAGTGGGCGGCTGTATGCGTCTGATGCTACATCGGGAACGATTAGTTTTCCGTAACATCCTGGCCAGTCGGGGCAACCTAAGCCTGCATCGCTTAAGCGCGTATAAGCACCTAAAATAACCACAATTAACACTAGGATAATGGATGTGTGTAGAAGTTTTTTGAACATGCGCCGTCTCAATAATCTAAATTTGGGGGTATTTTAACGGTAAACGGTTTTAAAGCAAAGCAGTTCGCTTTGCTCATAAGTAATAGTTTAAGGGGGTTAAATCTTAGCTGGTATGAATCATGTCTTTATAAGCATGCCAAGTAGCATGGGCTAATACAGGAACAGCAACAACTAAACCAATAAAGTAAGGTGTAAATAAACTAGCAACAACTATTATGCCAACAATAGGTATCCAAACGTACATAACAAAATAGTTAGCCATAGATGCTTTTAAACTGGCAGAAGCTGCCGAAAGGGGGTCAATGTCAGTATCTAAAACCAAAGGGAATGAAAACCAACTAATCATAAATGCTATCCAGCCGATTGTGGCGGCAAAGATAAAGTACACAACAATAAAAATGGGATTATTAAGGCTTAAAATATCCTCCAAAATGGCTTCTACAATGGGCTGGTTGTGATTGACAAACGTTTCAGTGTTGATAACGGCATAAAGCAACGGTGTCATCACCATAAAAACAATGGCGATAAAAATTAAGATAAGCGAAAGATATAAAGAAGGGCATGAACCATCTGGTTTAATTCCCGATTTAATGACTTTTTCTACAGATTTGATATTTAGCTTTTCGCCTTTTTGTAATCTACGAGAGACATCGTACATGCTGATTGCTGAAATGGGACCAAAAACTATAATGACTAATGCAATTAGTGGTGCAGAAACATCCCTTAAACTGGGAGAGTTGGTTAAGTAGTCCCAATAGATATAAGTGAAAAATGCGAATAACGTTCCATAAAACATGGCAAGTACAGGGCACTGCATAAAATCACTAAACCCTTTTTTTAACCAAGTAAAAGGTGCAAAAAGTGAAACTTTATTAATAGATATTTGGATTTTAGCGTTTTCTGGCATGTTATTGGCTTCTATAGGCTTTAGGTGATTTAAAGATGCTAGTGCATATTATTATGCTCCGATTACAACAGATGCACTATTTTAAGTCAAATTTGGCATTTCTTATATTTGATGTAAATCAATTGATAAACTATTTTCATTTGATTTAAATCAAGGGTACAATGCGGGCTTGGTTTTTAGTGCTCTTGTGCTTATAACTTATTGGTATTCAATTTCTTTGGAGGATTTATGAAAAGATTAGTAGCTCTTTTTGGAGTTTTGGTGGCGTTAGCGTCTACCAGTGCTTTCGCAGAGTATGGCTTAAACATGACAAAAGGTGTGACTTCGATAAGTCGTGACATTTACGATTTACACATGATGGTTTTTTGGGTTTGTGTCGTTATCGCCGTTATTGTTTTTGGTGTAATGTTTTATTCTGTTTACGCACACAGAAAATCAAAGGGTCATAAAGCTGCAACTTTTCATGAATCTACTAAAGCAGAATTTTTATGGACGGGTATTCCAGTAATAGTATTAATCGCAATGGCTATACCTGCAACTAAAACACTAATTGATTTAGAAAATACAGATTCTGCTGAAATGACTGTAAAAATAACCGGTCATCAGTGGAAATGGCAATACGACTACCCTGAAGAAGGTATTAGCTTTATATCAAACATGTCGACCTCATCTCGTGATGCGAGTCGTGACTTTGATGGCGGTTCTAAAGAAGCCCGTCAGGCATTAGATGATAAAGGTGAAGATTACCTATTAGATGTTGATAAGCGTATGGTGCTTCCTGTTGATACCAGTGTGCGTTTTTTAATTACCGCTAATGATGTTATTCATAACTGGTGGGTACCAGAGTTTGGTGTAAAGCAAGATGCAAACCCAGGGTTTATAAATGATGCATGGGCTAAAATTGATAAAATAGGTACCTACCGTGGTCAGTGTGCAGAGCTTTGTGGTAAAGACCACGGTTTTATGCCGATTGTTGTTGATGTAGTATCTAAAGAAGATTACGCAAAATGGGTTATTAAAGAACAAAATGCTAAGCTGGCTATTGCTGAAAGCGCCACCAAAACTTGGTCTGAAGATGAGTTAATGGCCAAGGGTGAAATTGTATATAACACCAACTGTGCAGCTTGCCACCAAAAATCGGGTTTAGGTTTGCCGCCGGTGTTCCCTGCAATTAAAGGCTCTTCAATCGCAAATGGTCCTGCTGCTAATCACATAAGCCTTGTTTTACACGGTAAAGCTGCAATGCCAGGATTTAAAGTATTAAACGATGTTGATCTTGCTGCAGTTCTTACTTATCAGCGTAAAGCTTATGAAAATACTGGCAGTGTTGTTCAACCTTCAGATGTTAAGTCTGCACGATAATTAGAGGAGATAAATAATGTCTACAGCTACACACGACGATCACGCTCATGGACCTGAAAAAGGTTTAATGAGATGGGTAAAAACAACCAACCATAAAGATATTGGTACGTTATACCTTTGGTTTGCATTTACCATGTTATTAATTGGTGGTGCTTTCGCAATGGGTATCCGTGCTGAACTGTTACAGCCCGGTTTGCAACTTATGGAACCGCAATTCTTTAATCAGTTAACCACTATGCACGGTTTAATTATGGTGTTTGGTGCAATTATGCCGGCCTTTGTTGGTTTAGGTAACTGGTTAATCCCTATGATGATTGGTGCGCCAGATATGGCGTTGCCAAGAATGAATAACTGGTCTTTTTGGATACTGCCCTTTGCTGGTGGTCTTTTACTAAGCACCTTCTTTATGGAAGGTGGCGCACCTGCATTTGGTTGGACATTCTATGCTCCACTTTCGACAACATTTGCACCAGATAGCACCGATTATTTTATTTTTGCAGTGCATTTATTAGGTTTCTCCTCAATTATGGGAGCAATTAATATTATTGCCACAGTGCTTAATATGAGAGCATCAACCATGAAATTAATGGATATGCCATTATTTGTTTGGACTTGGTTAATTACGTCGTTCTTACTTATTGGTGCTATGCCCGTATTAGCGGGTGCTGTAACCATGATGTTAACCGATCGTAACTTTGGCACATCGTTCTTCGATGCCGCTGGTGGTGGTGACCCCGTATTGTTCCAGCATATCTTCTGGTTCTTTGGTCACCCAGAAGTTTATATTATGATTCTGCCTGCGTTTGGTGTGGTTTCTCACATTATTCCTACTTTTGCTCGAAAACCGTTGTTTGGGTATACATCAATGGTATATGCAACCGCCTCAATTGCATTTTTGTCATACATCGTATGGGCGCACCACATGTTTTTAACGGGTATGCCAGTGGCCGCAGAGCTGTACTTTATGTATGCCACAATGCTTATTGCCGTGCCAACGGGTGTAAAAGTATTTAACTGGGTATCCACTATGTGGAGAGGTTCAATGACCTTTGAAACGCCAATGTTGTGGGCAATCTCATTTGTGTTTTTATTCTCTATCGGTGGCTTCTCTGGTTTGATGTTAGGTATTGCACCTGCTGATATTCAGTATCATGATACGTATTTTGTTGTTGCTCACTTCCACTATGTACTGGTTACAGGTGCGCTTTGGTCAATTATTGCAGCTACTTTTTACTGGTTACCTAAATGGACAGGTAAAATGTACAATGAAAAGTTAGGTAAAATCCACTTCTGGTGGGCTGCTATTTCTGTCAATGTATTGTTTTTCCCTCAACATTTCTTAGGCTTAGCAGGTATGCCTCGTCGTATTCCTGACTACTCGCTACAGTTTGCTGACTTTAACTTAATATCGTCTTTAGGTGCGTTTGCATTTGGTGCGTCATTTATATTATTTACTTATATTATTGTAGATTGTATTCGTAACGGAAAACCAGCTACTGCACGCCCTTGGGAAGGTGCTAAAGGTTTAGAGTGGACATTAGAACCTAAAGCGCAATACCATAGCTTTAATAAAGAGCCTTCAAGAGCATTAATTGAGCAAGAGTCTCAAAACTCTTAATGGCTAAAAAAAATACAGGTGTAGTAATAACGGCGACCATTGTTTTTGTCATCGTTATTGCTTTATATGCATTAACTATTTATTTGAACGGATAAAATGCAAAGAAAAAAAATATCAAGAAAATTTTGGATCAAGTTAATATCTGCTCCAATTTTAATGTTTTTCTTTGCTTATGCTTTAGTGCCTATCTACGAAGTTTTATGTGAAATTACTGGGTTTAACGGTAAAACGGGTGTAGTAGAAACTGAAAAGCATTATGTGGTAGATGAAAAAAGGCTGGTTAAGGTTAGTTTTTTTGCATCAACTATGGCCGGTTTTCCTGTTCAATTTGGATCGAAGGTCGCATCGATGGAGGTAGTGCCTGGTAAGTTTTATACCACCAGTTACATTGCCAAAAACAATACTGATCAAGTAATTGTGGGGCAGGCAATACCCAGTGTTGCGCCTTCGGATGCTGCCATACATTTTAAAAAATTAGAATGTTTTTGTTTTACCAACCAAACATTCCAACCACATGAAGAAGTAGAAATGTCACTTCGGTTTGTGATTGAACCTGATATAAGCGAACACATTAAAGATGTAAGCTTATCTTATAATTTTTTTAAACTTAAACAATAATTTTAAAGAGGAAAGAACAATGAGTGAACAAGCATATTACGTCCCTCAAGGAACATATTGGCCCATTATTGGTTCGATAGGCATAACAACATTGTTTGTTGGTTTTGCTAACCAAATGCATGGCGCTAGCTGGGGTGGGTCTGTAATGGTGTTGGGCTTGGCTATTACTATTTTTATGGTATTTGGCTGGATGGGTCAAGTGGCCAGTGAAAGTGTTGGCAAAATGTATAACGCACAAGTCGATCGCTCTTTTCGATGGGGAATGAGTTGGTTTATTTTCTCTGAAGTGATGTTCTTTGCCGCATTTTTTGGTGCTTTATTTTATGCGCGTGTTTTAAGTGTGCCTTGGTTAGGTGGAGAAGGTAATAATGTATTTACCCCAGATTTATGGAATGCGTTTAGTTCATCATGGCAGTCTATGACGTTTGCAGCACCAGGTACGGTGTTACAGTCTGGTACTGTAATGCACTTTCCTGCAATACCTGCTGGTGAAACACTAGCTACTGCAACACCAGGCATGGTGGTTAACCCTTGGGGATTACCTGCACTTAATACGGCGTTATTATTGATTTCTGGTGTGACTTTAACTTTTGCACATCATGCGCTTCGTTCTGGTGAAAGAAATAAACTTATTTTTTGGTTAATCGCAACTATTGGTTTTGGTGTTGCTTTTTTGGGTTTTCAAATACTTGAATATGCCCATGCTTACGAAGATGGTTTAAAACTTACGTCTGGTATTTACGGTTCTACTTTCTACTTATTAACTGGTTTTCATGGTTTTCACGTTACGCTTGGTGTTGTGATGTTAACGGTTATTTTATTTAGAATCCAACTTGGTCATTTTGATAAAGATAACCATTTTGGTTTTGAAGGTGTTGCGTGGTATTGGCACTTTGTAGACGTAGTATGGTTAGGATTGTTTGTGTTTGTATACTGGCTCTAGGCCGTAACTAATCAGCTCCAAAGGTGAGCTGATTAGTTACTTTCATATAATCTGTTATGTGAAAGCCCGTTTAAACAATACTTAAAAGCCCCTGTTACTGTAAAGTAACAGGGGCTTTTTTTGCTTATAAGAAACGAAAAGAATTGTCGGTATTTGATAAAATAACGCCATTCAATTACCAAAATCATTTTCTGAGGTTTTTATGAAAATTGTTGTCATTATTTTAATTATTGCTATCTTAATTGCTTTATTTTCTTCCTTTATCGGTTTGAATATCGGTGGAAAAAAGGGCTCTGACAGAATGTTTAAATCACTCGCTACCCGTGTGGGTTTGTCGGTACTGTTATTTGTATTGTTAATGTTTTCTGGTTATATGGGGTGGATTAAACCCAATCCGACAAATTTCCATGTGCAACCCGCTCCCTCTGCCAATGTCTCTTCTGATGCGCAGGTAGATGTAAAAAAGTAATGCTGAAAAAAGTAGTCATTCCTGCGGTACTTATTTCATTAACATTTTGGATGTTAATATCTTTAGGGCAATGGCAACTCAACCGTGCAGAAGAAAAACGCCAACTAGAATTGGCTATAGTTGAAGCGCAAGTGAACCCCGCACAAATGGTGTTTTTTAAAAAGCAGGTAATGGTTAAAGAGCATTATCCGGTTTTATTAGAAGGGCAGTTTGATAACAACAAACAATTTATTTATGACAATCAGATTGTGCGTAGTACAGCAGGTTATTATGTATTAACCCCGTTTATAATTGAAAAAAGCAACGATGTTATTTTAGTAAATAGAGGTTTTGTACCTTGGAGAGGACAAAGAGATAAACTGGTTAACATTGATGTTAAGTCATCTAATCAAATTATCAAAGTAAAACTGACCAAACATGTACAACGAAAATTATTAAAAGAGCAAAAAATTAAAGGTGATTTTCCGTTTTTGATTCAATCATTAAATCTTGAAAAATTAAATGCATTAACAGGCTACAAAATTGTGCCGATGTTGGCCTTATTAGATGAAGAAGCCGACGACGGTTTTTTTCGTCAATGGCAACCTTTTTACGGCAGCGTAGATAAACATATGGGTTATGCCGTACAGTGGTTTGCAATGGCATTTACGTTGTTTGTTATTGCCGTTAGAATACTGTATAAAAATAGAAAAATGATTTTTCAAAATAACGCTTAGACTAAAAGAAGCGTGTATATTTTGTAGCGCTAAAGCTTGCAAGTTCACCGCTCTACCGTGAACTTGCAAGCTTTACAAAGCGGACTGTAAATTATTAAGCTAATGAACGCCCCCCGTCTACTGCCAATATTTGCCCTGTTATGTAACTGCTGTTTTCATTAATTAAAAAAGTTAGGGCATTAGCTAAGTCTTTTGGCTCGCCTTGTCTTTTCATTACAATATCGTTTAATATTTTATGTTTTTCTTCTTGGCTGTTTTCGGCATCACCTTCTGGCCATAAAATAGAGCCTGGCGAAATGCCATTTACACGTATTTCTGGCCCCAATTCTTTTGCTAAAGAACGCGTTAACGCATAAAGCCCAGACTTGGCAGAACTGTATAAAGGGTAACCTTTTAACGGGTTTAAAGAGTGTATATCTACCATGTTGACTATACACCCCTTGGTTATTTTTAACCAAGGGGTCGACGCTTGGGCTAAAAAAAGCGGGGCTTTTAAATTAGATGCCATTAAGTCATGCCATTGTTCATCCGTTATTTCACCAACTGCAGTAGGATAAAAGCTAGACGCATTGTTGACCAACACATCTAAACGACCGAAGTGATTAATGGTTTGTTCTATTAACGTTTGATAGCTAGAAAATTCTGACAAGTTTGCTTGAACGGCGATAGCACTATTACTACGATTTTTATTTAGCTTGGTAACTAAAGTATCGGCACTTTTTTTAGAACCTCGATAGTGGACAACAACGTTGTAACCAAGTGCATGCAATGTTTCAGTAAAATAAGCACCTATTCGACGAGCGGCTCCCGTTATTAATACAGTTTTGTTGGATTCGTTTGGCTTAGATACGGTAAAATTCATAGTCGAAAATTAATAATCAATAAATGCCTCATTCTACCGCTAAAGCATTAAATTTACCTATTCCCTCTCTAGTTGATCGTGAATTTAGTTTACGATTAAAAAATAAAATTATTGATAAGATAAAAGCCGAAGGTGACATAGCTTTTTCACAATATATGCAAATGGCATTATATGAAAACGGCTTAGGCTATTACGTATCGGGGTTAAGAAAATTTGGTGAGCAAGGTGATTTTGTAACCTCGCCAGAAATTAGTAGCTTGTATGGACAAACACTCGCCAGACAAATAGCCGAAATATTTTCAAACTCGACAATAGATAAGGTATTTGAACTGGGTGCAGGAACAGGCAAACTGGCCGTAGATATACTAACGGAACTATCTGCTTTAAATGCCTTACCCAGCAACTATATTATTTTAGATGTTAGTGCAGAAATGCAGCAACGCCAAAAACAACAAATTGCTAAACAACTACCAAAACTAATTGAAAGGGTAACTTGGCTTAGTGAGTGGCCTGAAAATATAAATGCGGTGGTAATAGCCAATGAAGTTTTAGATGCGATGCCGGTAGAGCGATTTTTACACCATCAAGATAAAATATCGCGTCAATATGTTTCTGTAGAAAATAATGAATTAAAATTGGTTTACAAAAACGCAGATGATGAGTATAGCCAGCAAGTAAAAAATAAATTAGAGCACAATCAACAACCCTATATGTCGGAGTTAAGTAAAAATTACCAAGCTTGGTTTAGTAGTTTGCATAATGCAATAAACACAGGGGTATTATTGTTTATAGACTATGGCTACCCACGCAAAGAGTATTACCTTGCAGAACGACAGCAAGGTACATTAATGTGCTTTTATCGCCATCATGCACACGACGACGCATTGCTAAACCCCGGTTTGCAAGACATTACCGCCTTTGTCGACTTTACCTCGGTGGTAGAATCGGCCACCGACGCAGGTTTTGATTTTGAAGGGTTTGTCTCGCAAAGTGATTTTTTATTAGCGAACGGAATTACCGACATTTTAAAATTAAAAATGAAAAATTTAGATGAAATAACTAATTACGAGTACGCCAAACAACTGAAACAATTAACCCTGCCGGGTGAAATGGGCGAGCGTTTTAAAGTAATGGGTTTTTCTAAAAATTACCAACCAGAAATTAAAGGTTTTGAGCGCAATGATCAAAGCCACCTTTTATAGGAAAACAAAAGAATAAATGGAAACCATACAAATATTTGTTTTAGCGATAGTACAAGGCATAACCGAGTTTTTACCAGTATCAAGTTCTGCGCACTTAATAATTGTACCCGAGTTACTAAAATGGCCAGACCAAGGTTTAGCTTTTGATGTGGCGGTACATTTAGGCACATTAACCGCGGTAATCAGTTACTTTAGAAAAGAAATATCCGTAATGATAATTGATTGGTTTGCCTCTTTAACAGGCAAGGGGTCCACGCCAGAGGCCCGTTTAGCATGGTTTGTTATAATTGGAACCATACCTGTAGGGGTGGTGGGTTTAGCGTTTAAAGATTACATAGAGTTATATTTACGCTCCCCTATAATCATCGCATCTACAAGTATTGGTTTTGGTTTGTTATTACTTTATGCAGACAAAGTGCCCAAACCCGTTAGAACAGAAAAAAGTATGACGTTAAAAGACTGTTTGATTATTGGTAGTTTTCAGGCGGTGGCATTAATCCCCGGCACCTCGCGCTCAGGTGCAACCATGACCGCCGCAATGTTGTTAGGCATGACCAAAGAAGCGGCCGCAAGGTTCTCATTCTTACTGTCTATACCGGTAATTGTCTTGTCGGGGTTGTTAGTTAGTAAAGACTTGTACGAATCGCCGGAGGCAATAGATTGGTATGCAATGACGCTTGGTTTTGGTTTATCTGCAGTAAGTGCGTTTATTTGTATTTGGTTGTTTTTGGCTTATATATCACGCATGGGCATGACGGCATTTGTTATTTATAGGGTTTTACTGGGCGTGTTTTTATTGGTGATTTTTACGTAACCATTGGGTCGAATTAACCAAGCCATTTTCGAAAAGGTAGTCTTTTAAAAAAACCGAGGAACCACATATCAAACTCAAGCTGGTTGCTATAAAAAGCTATTTAAAATACAAAGCATAAAAATTAAAGGCTGTTTTGTGGTGTTAAACATTAAACAACTTATTAAGACTTGCGCCAATGGATGATAGTAGCTTGATATTCTGCGTTAAGTTTTTCTATCATTTTTGCTTTTTCAACGTCTTTAATTTGAGAAAAGTTTTCTTTTAAAAGCACTAATGCCTCATTAATAAATGGGCTACTGGGGTAATTATTTAGTAAAAAGGTTAAACGATTAATAGACGATATATGCGCACTGCGGGTAGTGTAATAACGCGCGATTTTATATTCAGACTCGGCCAATTTGTTTCGTAAATAAACCATTCTTAAACGGGCATCATTACTAAATTGGCTTTTAGGAAATAAATTGATTAATTGTTTAAACGCCAAAAAAGCATTTACCGAATGCATTTGGTCAATATCACTAAAGTCTCGTGGCATGTAAGGATCTAAAAAACCACGGCCTTTTTTGTAAAGCGTTAAACCTTTTAAATAATAAGCGTAAGCCAAGTGTTTATTTTTAGGGTTAAAGCGAATAAATCGGTCTAAAGCAGCAATGGCAGAAATAGGCTCATCATTTTTATAATAAGCATAAGCAATTTCTAATTGGGTTTGGATGGCATACTTACCAAAAGGGTAACGGGCTTCTAATGTTTCAAAATAATTAGTAGCAGACTGAAACTCGCCAATTTGCAACGCTTGTTTAGCATGCTCATAAAGCTTTTGGTCAGACCAGCCCTCGGTGGGGTCTTTTTCTACAGTTGTACCGCAAGCAAGCAAGCTAAGTAAGCCAAAAATTAATAGTAAATGCTTCATTTAATGTGCTGATAAAAAAGTTGCAACATTATAACCTTTACAGCTTTGCGCTATAATAAAAAAATCATTACTGTTCAGAGAAGGCAATTGTCAGAAAATTCCATCCAGATAGAAAAAAATGTACCCGATGCACTAGCAGGTATAAGGATTGATAAAGTTTTGCACGAAATGTGGCCAGAATATTCGCGCAGCCGACTACAAGCGATGATAAAAAACCAAAAGGTATGGGTAGACGACAAAACGGTTGGGGCAAAATTTAAACCCATCGGTGGCGAAAAAGTGGTCTGTAGCGTCGACCCCTTGGTAGAAGAACAAGAAGTCATACCGCAAAACATACCGATAAATGTGCTATACGAAGATGACGACATCATTATCATAAACAAACCAGTAAATATGGTAGTACACCCAGCCGCAGGCAATTGGGACGGCACACTACAAAATGGGCTTTTATACCGCTACCCAGAGTTAAACAACGTGCCGCGCTCAGGCATCGTGCATCGGTTAGACAAAGACACCAGCGGACTAATGGTAGTGGCGCGTAATTCAAAATCACATCAATACATGGTAAAAATATTATCCAACCGCGACGTAAACCGACACTACATGACCATAGTAGACGGCGTACCCATAGCCGGTAAAACCATAGATGCACCCATAGCGCGTGACCCAAGAAACCGAAAAAAAATGGGCGTAGTGGTAAACGGTAAATATGCCATCACCCACTTTAAAGTAAAAGAAAAATACCGCCAACACAGCCTGCTAGACATAAAACTAGAAACAGGGCGCACCCACCAAATACGTGTACATTTAAGCCACATAGGCTACCCAGTCATTGGCGACACCACCTACGGCGCACGCAAAAAAATACCACCCGGTTGCGAAGACGGGTTAAAAGAAGCCATACAAAAATGTGACAGGCAAATGTTGCACGCCTATAAGTTATCGTTTATTCACCCCACTAAAAATAAATTAATGACATGGAAAGCGCCATTAGCACACGACATGTTAGAAATACTAAACCTGCTAGACACCGACTACCTACAACGCGGACAACTAGCCGCAGAATTTTTTAAAGAAGATGACGGCTATGACGACGACTACACCCCGCCAGAAGATGGCTACTACGAGGTAATAACCCTGTATGACTTTGAAGAAGAATGAATTAGCGTTAATAACCCCCAACTGGCCAGCGCCTAAAAATATAAAAGCCATAAGCACCACCATTTACGGTGGCAAAAGCCAAGGCAACTACGCAACGTTAAACCTAGCAGACCACGTAAAAGATAACCCCGCACACGTAGCCAAAAACAGAACGATACTAGAAAAACAACTCAACCTATCACTAAACACCAGTTGGTTAAACCAAACGCACAGCAACAAATGGCAAGCCATGCCAGACACCAAAAAAAATAATGCCGATGCCAGCTACACCCAGCAAAGCCAAACCCCATGCAGTGTATTAACTGCAGACTGCGTACCCATACTGTTTTGTAATAAACAGGGGGGCTTTGTAGCTGCCGTACATGCAGGTTGGCAAGGCGTGTTTAACGGCATAACTAAAAAAATAAAAGACATCTACCCAAACACCCACGAGCTAATGGCATGGATAGGCCCCTGCATAAAACAAAACAGCATGGAAGTAAGCGACGACTTTTATAATGACTTTATAAAGCAAGATGCCCATTTTAAAAACGCCTTTGTCAAAAAAGACAAATGGCACTTCGACATGGTCGCCGCCACCAAAATGCAACTGCAAGCGGTAGGTGTAACCGCAATATACGGTGGTGACTATTGCACCTATAGCGACGAACAGTTTTTTTCATTTAGGCAAAATAGTGTAACGGGGCGCATAGCAACAATGGTATGGATTGACTAAAGATTATTTTGAATAAGATTACGTAAAGAAGGGAAAAAGCATCTACAAACTTTAGCAAAAGCGACGGGTAGAACAAAATCATTCTACATAAATAAACTGGTAGAAAATGGTATTGAAGCGCTAGAAGGTGTTTATTTGTCTGAACGAGTATTAGAAAAAATTAGAGCAAGAAAAGAAAGCGTTTATAGCTTGAGTGAAGTGGAGCAAACTCTTGAACTGGATAATTAATTTTGCAGAAACGGCTTTAAAACAACTGAAAAAATAGATAAAACGGCCTCAATTAAAATAGTTAAGTATTTAAAAAAACATGTAGTTGAACATGGAAAACCTTACCAAATTGGAAAACAACTAAAAGCCAACTTAAGTGAATTATGGCTATATAGAATAGGAGATTACCGAATTATTTGTGGGGAAGGGTTTGTCTTTGTTATAGACGTTTGTCGCTTAAACCAGCTTGTTTTAACACTGCGTTTGCGGTGTGGCGTGATTTACAGTTTTTAGGTACCGTAATTGCATTTTTACCTGTTTTAAACCAAACTTGATGTGAGCCTTTGCCTGATCTAATGTTTTTCCAGCCATCATTTTTTAATAGTTTTTTTACTGCTTTTTCAAAGCCATTCATGCAACCGCTAAATGGTCTGTAAAGATAACGTCAGCAGATGGTTTTTTTATTAAAAATTCTGGGTAGTTTAGTTCTAATAAGGCAGGTATTGCATCTTCGGACTCTTTGATTATTTCATCAAATGTTTTAGCTTCTAAAACCAGCCCTGTAATGTCTTGGCTTGTAGCAACGTATACGTTGGCTTCTTTATCGTGAATAACGTCTATTTTCATTGTTATGGTTGCGCCTAAACGCGATAACAATAATGATGCAGGGTATCTTAATGGGTAATTCATAATTTTAATTTCATTTTTGGGCTGAACATATAATCAATATAATAGCATTATTGTAGTTTTCTACATAATATATCTTATTTATTTAAGTGTTTTTTGTTTCAAGAAAGTTAAAAACTCGCTATTTTTGTTAAAATAAATAGGTGTGACTAGATTCAGAAAAATTGATGTTTTTTATTAATAGAAATGGTTCCCTTTAATATTGTTACATGATTGTTCTACCTTACCCTATCGCTCTCCAGATAGGAGAGGGAATAGCGACTGATAGTATTATTAACATGTTTCGACACGAGCCTTGCTCGTAACGATTGTTGGGTTTTAATTAAAGCGGTTGCTTTTGGTGGCGATATTGCTAATATAAATGTATGACAAGTAAGACAAAGAGGTGGTTATGCTTTCAGTAAGGCTAGATGCAAAAACAGAGCAATTTTTAGAGAACATTGCGAGTGAAACTCAGCGGTCTAAAAGTTTTTTTGTTAAAGAAGCATTAAAAAATTATATGGACGATATGCAAGATTATTACGATGCAAAATTAAGAACAGATGATGATAAGCGCAACTTAATTTCGTTAAGTGAACTGGAAAAAGCACTTGGCATATAAATTAGTTTTTGATGACAAGGTTATTAAAGACTTTAAAAAAATAGATAAACAGTGGCAAATAAAAATACTAAATGTCATTAAACAAAAGCTGGTTTTAAATCCCTATTCAGGGAAAAAATTAGTGGGTGATTTATCTTCTTTCTATCGGTTAAGCGTTGCTAATTATCGTGTTATTTACCAAATTTTAAAAAATGAACTGATTGTTACCATTATTAAAGTTAGGCACCGCAAAGAGGTATATAAATAATGAGGCAAACGTGTAGTATTTTTATCGTTTTTATGAATTACAAAAAACATTAAGGTACACTTAAAACTCTTTATTTATGAAATGAATAATCATGTTTAGCAATCAATTTTTCGAGCAAGTATCGGCCAATATTCAAAAAGTAATCCCTGCAGATTTAGGCGTTATTAAAGCCGACATTGAAACTGTTATACGGGTAGAAATGATGGCACTTTTAGAAAAAATGGATTTAGTCACCCGTGAAGAGTTTGATATACAAACAGCCGTTTTACTAAAAACCCGCAAAAAGCTAGAAACCCTAGAAGAACAAGTTAAACAAATACAAACCCAACTAAAGTAAATGCCTTACGCCAAGGTTTTTACCCGTGCTATAAAAGCGATGGACGCACCACAGGTAGAGGTGGAGGTACATATATCGGGCGGTTTACCGGGTTTGTCTATTGTTGGTTTGCCAGAGGCTGCTGTAAAAGAAAGCAAAGACCGTGTACGTGCGGCCATTTTAAATTCTCATTTCGAGTTCCCAGCCGCCAGAATCACCATTAATTTAGCCCCTGCAGATTTACCCAAACAAGGCGGACGGTACGATTTGCCCATAGCAATAGGTATATTAATTGCCAGCGGTCAGTTACAGGGCGACAAAATAGAGCAGTACGAACTATTGGGCGAGCTGTCTTTAACGGGCGATTGCCGTTTTGTACCGGGGGTTATATCTGCCATTATGGCGGCCAGTGATAATAAAAAAACTGCTATTGTGCCAAAAAGTAATGAGCAAGAAGCGGCGTTAATGGACGATAGCGAAACCTTATTGGCGCAATCATTATTGGGTGTTTGTGCATTTTTAAATGGTGATGGTAAATTGGCCAGTGCAGAGCCTTTTTTGCATGGTGAGGCAGAAACTTGCCATTTAGACTTTGCCGATGTAAAAGGGCAAAGCCGAGTAAAACGCGCCTTAGAGGTGGTAGCGTCGGGCGGGCATCATTGCCTTATGGTGGGTGCGCCCGGTAGCGGCAAATCTATGTTGGCGAGTCGGTTACCGTCTATTTTACAACCGCTTACGTCTAAAGAGGCGATAGAAACGGCCGCTGTTTATTCAATAAGTGACGTGGTTGGTGGCGCAAGTAAACAAAGTAATGACCAAGGGGTCGACGTTTTAGGCATAAAAACCCGTCCTTTTAGAAGCCCGCATCACACCATTTCGTCTGCCGCTTTGGTGGGTGGCAGTTCTATCCCAACCCCTGGGGAAATATCGCTTGCCCATAATGGCGTTTTGTTTTTAGATGAGTTGCCCGAGTTTGACAGAAAAGTATTGGAAGTATTGCGCGAGCCGTTAGAAAGTAAAAAAGTTACCGTGTCACGCGCCAGCCAAAAGGCAGAGTTTCCTGCCAAGTTTCAGCTTATTGCCGCTATGAACCCTTGCCCCTGCGGATTTTTAGGCGACGCTAAAAAAGCCTGTAAATGTACGCCGCAACAAGTGGATAGGTACCGCGCAAAACTGTCTGGCCCTTTTTTAGACCGCATAGACGTGCAAATAGAAGTACCGCGAGTACCAACAGAAGAATTAAAAAATGCGACACCATCTGACGCATCTAAAAAAATTAAACAACGGGTAAAAATAACGCAAGCTAAACAGTTGGCAAGGCAAAATAAATTAAATACCGACTTAACGCCTAAAGAAGTCGAACAATATTGTGCTATTGATGAAATGGCAGAAAAAATGTTATTCATCGCGATGGAAAAGTTTGCCTTGTCTACCCGTGTATACCATCGCTTATTAAAAGTATCGCGCACTATTGCAGACATGGACAATTGCGACAACATTAACGCCACCCATATTAGCGAAGCGTTAAGTTACCGTTTTTTTGACCGCCAAGGTTAAAAGTTTTTGTCTGATAGTTACACACCACATGCGGTTGTTAATGATTTTTTAAATCAATGGTTGCCACAAATATCGGGCAAAAATCAAACCTACCAATATTGTTTAAAACATTTTAAGCCAAACACACTTTACAACGTGGTGGCTATTGGCAAAGCCAGCGTAGCGATGACGGTGGGTTTGTTAGGCTATTTAAACAAACCGCCCAAGCAATTATTGTGCATTAGCAAAACCAATCATTTAAATGATGAACTGCAAGCGAAGTTAAAAAATCACCCCGAATGGCATTACCTAGAAGCTGCACACCCAGTAATAGAGCAAAGCAGTTTGCATGCAGGTGATAGCTTAATTACTTTTTTAGAATCGTTAGATAAAAACATTCCGTTATTGTTTTTAATTTCGGGTGGGTCATCCGCCTTGGTAGAAAAGTTGCCGATGGGCATAACGTTAGACTTTTTAAAAACACTCAACCAATACTTGTTGGCATCGGGCTTGGCAATTAATGAAATTAACCAAGTAAGAAAGCGTTTTTCATTAATTAAAGACGGGCGATTGCTGTCGTATATCAACAGTAACAACGTAGACGCTTTGTATTTGTCTGACGTGGCTGGCAATGATATTAGTATTATTGGTTCTGGTTTGTTGGCAAAAAGCGACTATACAAAAACGGTGGTTTTGCCCAAACAGTTTAATATTGCCTTGCCTAATTTTAAGCGTAAAACGATGCTTACAAACAAAGTTAACCATCATATTGTTTTTGATTTAGAGCGCGCATTAAAACTGGCAAGTAAGATATTAAGCAATAAAAAGGTCTACCGTCATAAAACATTATTGTTTAAAACCGTGCAACACACACAAGAAATAGTTAGCGAAGTAATAACAAAGCAACCCGAGTTTGATGTATATATTTTTGGAAGTGAAGCCACCATTGCTTTACCAAAAAATGCAGAAAAGGGTGGGCGAAACCAACATTTGGCATTAAGTTTTGCAGAACATTTACCCGTAAAAGGGGAGTACGTGTTTGTATCTATAGGTACCGACGGTACAGATGGAGACACGCCTTTAGCCGGCGCGTGGGTAGATAAACGGGTTGTGCCATACACTGCCAAAATTAAAGACGCTTTAAAAAAAGCCAACAGTTTTGCGCTGGTAAATAAACTGGGGCTTGGCATACATACAGGGGCAACGGGTTGTAATGTTATGGATGTTATTATGGTTTTTAAAATTGAAGAATAGAACTTGTTATTAGGACGGCAGTCCGAGTATTATTGCTAAAACAAAACAGGACAAATTTATGAGTGAAGCCAGTCAATTTGAAGCCCAATATAAAGGCAACTTTAAAGGGGTAATGCGCTGGCCGCAATTAGACGATTTGTGGCAAGTGGTAAAAAGCAAATCTGATGATAATTGGTATATTTACGCGGTAGGCGAAACACCGCCAACACAACAGTCTAGCGCCGAAAAACTGCATGATTTTTTAGACAAGCTAACGGGCTTGCTTAAAAATGACCATGGCGAAGATTATTGCGGTGTGGTGTATGCCGATGATGTAAATAATCCATCTATAATTAAAGTGTTTGACCCAAACAACTTAGGCGCATCTTGCGGTAGCTGTGGTATGCAAGTGTTTCCTGGTTGGATTTTGTCTAAAACAAAACCCGATGATTTGCATGTTATGATGCCACCTCCTAATGGTAGACGACGCTGGTGGAGTAAAATATTTTCGTGATAAAAAAATTAAGCTTAATTTTATGTTTAATACTAAGCGGTAAAACGTTTGCAATTAATTACGTTATTGAACCAAATAGTATTATAAAACAAGCCAATGAAAACACATGGGCAGTGGTTTTAAACGACATTTTTAATGACCAAACAGCTGCCAATATGGTGCTGTTAGCCATAGATTCTGGACAGCAAGATTGGTTGGACTTAGCATTGATAATGCTAAAAAAAAGCAACAATGCAAGAACCCAAAAAATGCTGGTAATGTCTTTAGGTGAAGCGCTCCAATGGCAACCTAAACGTGTGCTAACACAGGTTAGCAAATACGTACCAATTAGCAACTTATGCTCTGTAGAAGGTGTTTACGAATGGCGATTAATGTCAAAGTTTTTGGCCGTAGAGGCACTTACTAGGCGTTTAAATGCAGTACAAACGTTAAATGATTTTAAGCAAGCCAAACTTAAACAACAATGTATAAATGCTTTACAGAGTGGTTTGAAAACCGTTAATCAACAGCTAAGCAATACGCCATAGCAGCTTATAAACGGGCACAAGTAATAAATAGAGGCACTTATTACTTAAAAGGCATAAGTAGCATGCCTTTTTGTTTGTTTATCGTGTTGGGGTTAGGTCAGCCTTTAATGCTAATATGCATGTTCTTTTGCTCTATATTTGGCATCAGCTTTATAGGCAGTGCTACATAAGTTTAGTGGATTAGGTCTTTCTTAATAGTTAATGTTCGAAGCATAAACCTGTATTTTTGATCGCTACTTTCCCCTTTTAAACCGTGCATTTAAGAGTAGAAAAAGGTAAAATTCGCCTCTTATTAATATTTCGTTAATGACGACATAATGGCTTTTGGAGCGAAAGTGGATTTATCTGGTGGTGAGATTCTTATAGAATCTTTAAAACAAGAAGGCGTGAAACATATATTTGGTTACCCCGGTGGTGCAGTATTGCATATTTATGATGCATTGTATCGCAGTGAAGGTATCGAGCATATATTGGTTAGGCATGAACAAGGTGCAACCCACGCAGCAGATGGATATGCACGTTCTACAGGTAAAGCAGGTGTGGTATTAGTAACGTCTGGCCCTGGGGCTACTAACGCCGTTACCGGTATTGCCACAGCCTATATGGACTCTATCCCAATGGTGATTGTTACCGGCCAAGTGCCTGCGGCGTTAATTGGCACGGATGCTTTTCAAGAAGTAGACATGGTGGGTATTACTCGCCCATGTGTTAAACACAATTTTTTAGTAAAAAGTTTAGAAACACTTGCCGAAACCATTAAAAAAGCTTTTTATGTTGCACAGTCTGGCAGGCCTGGGCCTGTGGTTATTGATATTCCTAAAAACTTGACAGACCCTTCAATTAAAATACCGTTTAACTATCCAACTGGTGTGAGCATGCGTTCATACAATCCGGTAGTAGAAGGGCATATTGGGCAAATTAAAAAAGCAGCGCAATTATTATTAGCTGCTAAAAGACCTGTAATTTATGCGGGTGGCGGTGTAATACTTGCTAAAGCACATCAACAGTTAAGAGACTTTGTAGACTATTTAGGCTATCCGGTTACCGAAACACTAATGGCATTAGGTTCCTACCCTGGTACTGCAGAAAAAAACATTGGTATGTTAGGTATGCATGGTACTTATGAGGCCAATATGGCAATGCATGAGTGCGATGTTTTAATTTCACTCGGTGCACGTTTTGACGATCGAATAACGGGCGATGTTAAAAAGTTTTGTCCAGATGCAACCATAATTCATGTAGATATTGACCCTGCATCAATATCTAAAACGGTTCGTGTAGATTTGCCAATAGTGGGTGATGCTAAACAAGTTTTAATTAGCATGATTGACGCGTTAAAAGAATTAACCGTAAAACCAGACCAGCAAGAATTAGAAAAATGGTGGGCACAAATTAATGAATGGCGTAAAGAAGACAGCCTTCAATACAACCGTGAAAGTGAAACCATTAAACCTCAGTTTGTTTTAGAAACGTTATCAAAATTAACAAAAGGTGATTTGTACTTAACGTCAGACGTTGGTCAGCACCAAATGTTTGCGGCCCAATTTGTAAAATTTAATGAGCCAAACCATTGGATTAATTCGGGTGGTTTAGGAACAATGGGTTTTGGTTTGCCCGCGGCAATGGGCGTTAAATTAGCGCACCCAGATGAAACCGTTTTTTGTGTAACGGGTGAAGCCAGCATACAAATGTGTTTGCAAGAACTGTCTACTTGTTTGCAGTATGATTTGCCCGTAATTATTATCAACCTAAATAATGGTTTTATGGGCATGGTACGCCAGTGGCAAGAAATGTTTTATGACAAACGTTATTCTCATTCTTACTTTGATGCCCTGCCCGATTTTGTCGGTTTAGCCGAAGCTTATGGCCATACCGGTATGAAAGTTACTAAAACGTCAGAAGTGGAAGGCGCGCTTAAAAAAGCCATGACAATAAAAGATAAAGTCGTCTTTATCGACTTTATTACCGACCCAGAAGAAAATGTATACCCGATGATAAAAGCCGGTCAAGGGCATCATGAAATGCACTTGAGAAAGCGAGGGAGCAAATAATATGCGCCACATTATTTCTATTTTAATCGAGAATGAATCAGGTGCTTTATCTTGGGTTGCCGGTTTGTTTTCTGCACGTGGTTACAACATCGAATCTTTAACGGTTGCACCAACTAACGATAGCAGTTTGTCACGCATGACAATTGTGACCAAAGGTTCAGAAGCGGTTATCGAGCAAATTACCAAACAGCTAAATAAATTGGTAGATGTTATTCACTTAGTCGAACTAACGCGTTTGCAACACATAGAACGTGAAATGATGATGATTAAAGTTAGTGCCATTGGGCCGTGTCGTGAAGAAGTAAAACGATTAAGCGACATTTTTAGAGCAAAAATAATCGACGTAACCAGTAACAGCTATATTATAGAACTGACTGGCGAATCAACAAAATTAGATGCATTTGTTAATGCTATCGGTGACGAAAACATTGTAGAAGTAGTTAGAACCGGTGTTTCTGGCATTTCACGTGGCGAACGCGCCCTAAAAAATTAAGATTAAAATTATTAAAGAGACATCTCTTTACACTATAAATTAAGAGGAATTTATGAACATTTATTACGACAAAGATGCAGACCTATCAATTATCAAAGGCAAAAAAGTAACCGTCGTTGGTTACGGTTCTCAAGGTCATGCCCATTCTTTAAACCTTAAAGAGTCTGGCGTTGACGTGACTGTTGGTTTACGTGCCGGTTCTTCGTCTGCCATTAAAGCCACCAATTCTGGTTTAGAAGTTAAAGAAATTGCAGCAGCGGTTGCCCAAGCAGACGTAGTGATGATTCTTGCACCTGATGAGCATCAAGCAACTTTATACCGTGATGTTATTGAACCCAATATTAAGCAAGGTGCCGCTTTAGCATTTGCTCATGGTTTTAATATTCACTACGAGCAGATTGACCCTCGTGCAGATTTAGACGTAATTATGATTGCACCTAAAGGCCCTGGTCATTTAGTGCGTTCTACCTATACTCAAGGTGGCGGTGTTCCTTCACTTATCGCGGTTGCGCAAGACGCATCTGGTAATGCTAAAGAAATTGCATTATCTTATGCATCTGCAAATGGCGGTGGTCGTGCAGGCGTTATCGAAACTTCTTTTCAAGAAGAAACAGAAACCGATTTATTTGGTGAGCAAGCCGTTTTATGTGGTGGAGCAACAGCATTAGTACAAGCAGGTTTCGAAACCCTAACAGAAGCCGGTTATGCACCAGAAATGGCTTACTTTGAGTGTTTACATGAGCTTAAATTAATTGTAGATTTAATGTACGAAGGTGGAATAGCCAACATGCGTTATTCAATTTCTAATACTGCAGAATATGGCGATTTAACTCGTGGCCCTCGTATTGTAACTAGCGAAACTAAAAAAGAGATGAAACGTATTTTAACTGAAATTCAAAACGGTGAATTTGCTCGTGAGTTTATTATGGAAAATATGACAGGGGCTGCAACACTTAAAGCTAAACGTCGTATAGGCCGTGAGCACCAAATTGAAGTGGTTGGTGCAAAATTACGTGGCATGATGTCATGGATTTCTGATTCTAAAATTGTTGATAAAACTAAAAACTAATTAGTTGTTCGTTGCTAAGTTTAAAATAGCCATCTAAACAATGGCTATTTTTTTGTCTAATATAAAATATATAAACCGTAAAAGTAAAATTTAATGATTACACCAATCAAAGAACTTAGAACGTCGTTTTTTATTTCTTTTTTGTTATTGTTTTTTTATAGTTTTTACTCGCTTAGTGTCTGGGTAATAATAAGCTGGTTAACGTGGTTCATATTTTTAGGGTTATTTAAATCAAAATCTCGTAATGTGCCGTCACACCCTTTAGCGGTTCTTAGCCCGGTAGATGGTGAACTGTTGTTTACACAAGCTGAAAAAGTGCCTTTTTTAAATATTCCAGGCATTCACTCTAGAATTAAAAAACCTTTTTATAGCGAACAGATGGTTTATTCACCTGTTGAAGGAACCGTTAAAGAGGTGTGGTTTCCACATTCAGAAATGGGTGATGGAAAATACAGTATATTAATTGAAACAGATGAGTCTGAATCCATTATTATACAGTTAGAACGTACTGGTATTGGTTATACGCGATTTTTTGTTCAACCTGGACAACGGATTGGGCAAGGACGAAAAATTGGTTTTTGTGTATTTTGTCATCATGTAGATGTATTTATCCCTGAAAATGCCATTATAGAAAGTCACTCTAAAAAAGTTTTAGCAGCAGAAGAAGTATTGGCAGAATTGATACATGAAAATTAATAAGACCTCTAAAAAATAGAAAGCCTATGAATAAAAACACACCCCAATCAAAAGTTAAAAAAGGCATTTTTTTATTGCCTAACTTATTAACCACAACGGCTTTATTTGCCGGTTTTTTTGCCATAATTTCGGCAATGGAAGGGCGTTTTGAAACTGCCGCAATTTCTATTTTGGTTGCTATGATTTTTGATGGGTTAGATGGTCGCGTGGCAAGAATGACCAATACACAAAGTCAATTTGGTGCAGAATACGACAGCCTGTCAGACATGGTTTCTTTTGGTCTAGCGCCAGCATTAATAATGTATGAGTGGTCATTATCGCAAATGTCTACTTATGGCACAGCTTACGGTCGTTTGGGTTGGGTTGCTGCATTTTTATATACTGCCTGTGCAGCACTGCGTTTAGCCCGTTTTAATGTATCGGTTGGCACCGCAGACAAACGTTTTTTTCAAGGGCTTGCAAGCCCGGCAGCAGCTGCCATTATGGTGGTGTTTATTTGGGTAGGTGACGATTTAGGTTATGCAGGTAAAAGCCTGTCTCTTTTGGCTTTAGGGGTCACCATTGTGGCGGGTTTATTAATGGTTAGTAACTTTTCTTATTACAGTTTTAAAGATTTTGGCTCAAATAAAAAAGTCCCCTTTGTGGCGATGATTATTTTGGTTCTATTTTTTGTTTTAACAACCATCGATCCATCTAAATTTTTATTGCTTATTTTTGTACTGTATGCCGCTTCTGGGCCAGTAACTTCACTTATCAGAAAAATACGAAAGTTAAAACGTGTCAAAGGTAATTAGCAGCGTTTTGAATGCAGTGACAAAAAAGTAGAGAATTAAAGTATGAGCGTTTATGATTTACATTGTCATTCCACTTTTTCAGATGGTGTTTTGACTCCTGAAGAGCTTATAAAACGAGCTAAAAAGCAAGGGGTCGACGTTTTAGCCCTTACAGATCACGATACGGTTACGGGTTTAAAAGAGGCTCAAGCTCAGGCAATTAAAAGTAACCTTAAATTAATATCTGGTGTAGAAATTTCTGTAAGCTGGCAAGGTAAATTAATTCATATAGTTGCGTTGAATATAGATGCAAGCAATAAACAGTTACTTGAAGGGCTTCAATATAATCGTAACCTTCGTCGCGTACGAGCAGAAAAGATGGCGGTTAAATTAGAAAAGCTTGGTATAAAAAACGTACTCGAAAAGGTGACGCAATATGCTGGCGAAGCTGCTATTACACGCACACACTTTGCTAGGCTGTTGGTAGATTGCGGTTATGCCAAAACCATGAACGATGTTTTTAAAAAGTACATGGTATCGGGCAAACCCGGTTTTGTAAAAATGCAATGGGTAGAAATGGAAACGGCACTCGGATGGATTAGAGAGGCTGGTGGGATTGCCGTTATTGCTCACCCAGGGCGATATAAAATGACTCGCTCATGGTTAATAAAGTTGATAGAAGATTTTAAACAATGGGGTGGTCAAGCTATCGAGGTTGCCTATAGCACTGCAAACAAAGATGAAGTTAAAAAGTTTACAGAACTTGCTTTAAAGTTTGAATTGCTTGCCTCATGCGGGTCTGATTTTCACGATCCTAAAATGCATTGGTTAGAACTTGGCATGCACAAAGCTTTACCTGTGGCCGTTAGCCCTGTTTGGGAAGATGATTCTTGGTCTAACGAACGTATTTAATGTTCTTCTTCATTTCAACAAGCAGCGTCTTTTTAATGTCTTCTAATGCGGATTGTTTGTCGGTAACGACATTGCCTAACCAAGCGGCCATTTCTTTACGTTTACGTTCAAAGTAATGCAAAATAAACTGTTCAGATGACAATAAAAAGTCGATGGCTTTTTCGGCATTAACCACTATAAAGGGGTTTTCAGCTACATCACGCGCTGCTGCTTCTTGTTGCTCACAATATTTTACTAATAAAAAGAATATCATTTTTTTTGCATGTTCTGCATATTTAGATTTTGCTAGCTCTTCTGTTCCAGGGCCTACAAAAACATCTACAACAGAATCAAGCCAGCGCGTTAATCTGTGTTCATCTATAGGCACTTCTAACTGTTTACGCATTTGGAAAAGATCATTCATTTGGTCTTGCATAGTGACTACTTCTTCACTTTTGTGAGCGACCTTAGACCATAAACTTTTAAACTTTTCCATTTGGATAGCCAAGTCGCGTATTTGTTCATCTATGTTGGTAATTTCACCTTCGGTTTGTAATATTTTAAGTTTTAGATGGCGCATTTCGCATAAGTTTATTGCTAAACGAATTTTGTAATAACTGATTATGGTTTTGTGAACGGGTATAAGCTGTTTTTTTAATTGAGCCATTACTTTTTTTAATTTATCGCCAACTCCGCCTCCATGGCTGTAATTCTTTTTTATTACGGGTACATATTTAATGGCAACAACGTATTCATCTCTTATTTCTGTCAACATATTATGTAACGTATCAGACAGTTTTAATAATTTAATTGGCGGAATTGTTTGGCACTTTTGTAGTTTATGATCATTTGCTACTTTTTCAAGTAAGGCTACTTTTTCTACAAAATAGGTGGTTTGGTTAACTAAACGGTTTGACTTAATTTGTTCTACAATATCTGCAACATCCTTACCCATCAGGTCTATATTGGCGTTGTAGTCTTTCAATCTGGCCATTTGTTTTGCCATATTGTAATCGTCTAAAAATCGCTTTTTGTCTTCTGGTAGGTGTTCTGCAAAATGTTCTGGAATGGAATCTGGTAATTTTTCTACGGGTATTTTACGCAAATTTTCTACATCAAAGGTCTGAAGCAACTTCATAAAAAGCTGAAGACTGATTGAAGGAAGTTTGCTAAAGTCGATCATTTTTTACCTTACAAGTAATTATTAGGCACTTGTTTTATTTAATGTAGTTTTTAAAAATTGTTCAATGTCATCTAATTTTATTTGTTTACTTTCGCCTTGTCTATTTTTGTATTCAAAACAATTGTCTTTTAGAGTTCGATCACCAATAATAATTCGATGTGGAATACCAATTAATTCTAAATCAGAAAACATCACACCAGGGCGTAAATTTCTATCGTCAATTACAACATTGTAATTGTTCTTTTTAGCAATTGCATATAATTTATTTGACCATTGGTTGACTTGTTCAGACTTTGCCGCATTTATAGGGGCAATGGCAAGTTCGAAAGGGGCGAGAGCTTCACTCCAAATAATGCCATTATCATCGTTGTTTTGCTCTATAGCGGCGGCGACAATTCTGCTAACACCTATACCGTAACAACCCATGGTCATCACTTTTGGTTTGCCGTTGTTATCTAAAACGGTGGCTTTCATTTTTTTACTGTAGGTTGTACCCAGTTGAAAAATATGCCCCACTTCAATGCCACGTACAATGTTAATGGTACCTTTTCCATCTGGGCTAACATCGCCTTCAACAATGTTTCTAATATCGACAGAGCTATCTTGAGGGCAGTCATTTGACCAATTAACTCCTTGCAAGTGGTAATCATTTTTATTGGCACCGCAAATAAAGTCAGCACACGCTAAAGCGGCGTGATCTACATAAGTGGGAATGTTTAAACCTATAGGGCCAATAGAACCAGGCAAACAATTAAGCGTTTTGTTAATGATTTTTTCATCAGCAAGCTCAAATGGTGTTTGCACCATGGGAAGTTTTTCTACTTTAATATTATTTACTTCGTGGTCGCCACGTAATACAAGGGCAATTAATGGGTTGTCATCATCACCTTTAACAATAAGTGTTTTTACTGTTTGTAGAGCCGTCACGTTAAAAAACGCTACAACCTCTGTTATGCTTTTTATATTAGGTGTGTGTATTTCTTTTTTATGTAAAGTGCCTTTAGCTAAAAAATCGGCAGGGAACGTTGGGGCAAGTTCAACATTGGCGGCGTAATTACTTTCATTAGAAACCGCCAAAGCATCTTCGCCACTTTTAGCAATAACATGAAACTCATGTGAGCCTTTGCCACCTATAGAGCCCGTATCTGCTTCTACGGGTCTAAAAGTTAGGCCTAATTTATTAAAAATATTGCAATAGGCGGTGTGCATTTTGTCGTAAGTATCTTGTAATGACTGTTGATCAATATGAAAAGAATAGGCATCTTTCATCGTAAACTCTCGTGCGCGCATTACACCAAAACGGGGTCTTATTTCGTCTCTAAATTTTGTTTGAATTTGAAAATAACTAACAGGTAGTTGTTTGTAAGATTTTAGCTCTCTACGCGCATAATCGGTGATTATTTCTTCGTGGGTTGGGCCAAAACAATAGGCGTGGTTGTGGCGGTCATTAAAGCGTAATAATTCTGCACCGTATTTTTCCCATCTGCCAGACTCTTGCCATAATTCTGACGGTTGTGTGCATGGCATTAGTAGTTCTGCCGCGCCAACATTTTCCATTTCTTGCCTAATAATGTGTTCAACTTTTCTTAATACTCTTAAACCTATTGGTGACCAAGTGTACAAACCACTGCCTATTCGTTTTATTAGGCCTGCTCTTATCATTAACTGGTGGCTAACAATTTCGGCATCTGCAGGGGTTTCTTTTAACGTATTTAATTGAAGTTGAGAAAGTTTCATATATTGAATTAAGGTTTAAATATTGTGAAAAGTTAATATTATTAGGGAAGACTTAATTAACTTTTGATGAATTAAAAGACAGTATAGCTAATTATTATTTTAAGGTTTTAATAGTTTAAGTTCCCTAATCCTCATATAGAAATGTGAAACGGGTGCAATCATTTGATGTGCATAGGGAAATTAAAAACGTCGTGGTCACCTTATTGGTGATGAGACGATTTTTAGTTTTACTAGGTGTATTAAAGGATTGTGGCATTTTTATATTTTCTATATGAGGATTAGGGAAGTTGTTAAAGTCATTTGCAATTTGCTGTAAATTTTAACTGATAACTGGCTAAAGATTGTTTTCTTTGCTCATTTGTCATATTACTTTTTGCACCTTCAGCTTTTATTGGGCCGCTAGATTTTAAAACAGATAGGCTAGAGGTAATGCCTTTGCAATAAGCTTGCATTTTATTTTTATTGGTTATAGCTTGGCTACCTTTTTCTTTTCGTAATTTAGAGTCATCTCGTCGGGTTTTGAAGCTATCTAGTTGTTTGTTTAAGCGTACTTTTGCAGCTTCAGAATCAATTTTAGATTGTGGAATGTTGATTTCTTTAGTTTGATATTGATAAGGCTTTTTTTGAGTAAAATGCGTATTGCCCTGATCGTCTACCCAGCGGTAAACACTTGCAGAAAATGAAAGTTGGTTAAAGCTGAACAGTAGTATTAATAAAGAAAGTCGCATGATTGTTATCTTAGTTTTTTTAATAGATTAAAGAAACGTGAGAATTTTGCAAGTGATATTAAACATACAGGCAAAAAAAAAGCTCTGCCACTAAATAATTAGCGAAGTAGAGCCTTTTAAGGACGCTTGATTAGGGCTTCCTTTAATACTTAGCAGAAACTAAATATTATTTAATAGATTCGTAATAATCCATTAAAATTTGTGCAACTTCAGGGCGAGAAAACTCTTTAGGCGGTGCAATACCTTTACCTAACATTTCACGTACTTTAGTTCCCGACAACAATACAAAATCGTCTTTAACATGGTCTGGTGCTTCACGCATCATCACTACTTTGTTTAACTTTTTAGAGTAAGCTGTATGGTCCGCTTTAAATATCTCAATGTCTAACGTGCCTTCAGGTATGGTATCAAATATTTCTTGCGCTTCAAAATCACCGTAGTAATCACCAACACCTGCATGGTCGCGACCAATAATAAAGTGCGTAGCACCCATGTTTTGACGAAACACGGCATGTAATACCGCCTCACGTGGGCCTGCATATAACATATCAAAACCGTAGCCTGTTACTTCTGCGCTATTAGCTGGGAAGTAAAGCTCTACCATTTTACGGATAGCATGATCGCGAACATCAGCAGGAATATCGCCCGCTTTTAGTTTGCCCAATAACATGTGTATGACTAAACCGTCACAATCTAAGCGATCCATAGCAATGTGACATAACTCTTCGTGTGCCAAGTGCATAGGGTTACGTGTTTGGAAAGCGACAACTTTCTTCCAGCCTTTAGCTTCAATATCATCACGAATTTCTGTAGCGGTTTTGAAGGTACCTTCAAAATCAGTAGAGAAGTAGCTGTAGTTTAAAACTTGGATGGGGCCTGAAATTAATGTTTTACCGGCATCTAAAAATGCAATCACACCAGGATGCTCGCTATCGGTAGTGCCATAAACTTTTTGAGCAATAGTTTGTACTTGCTCATCTGTTAAGGTTTCAACAGCTTCAACGTTTTGTATAGCAATTACAGGGTTGCCTTCAACGTTAGGGTCTAATAAAGCAATGCGCTTAGCACCATTAATGCTAGACGCATCTTTAACGGCGTTTAAAACTGGGGTGGGCCAAAACAAACCAGAGGTAGTGGTCATGTTATCAGCAACACTCATGGTGTCTGCAATATTCATATAACCGGTTAAAGGGTTAAAGTAACCAGACGCTAACTGAACTGCATTACCAGCCGCGGCAGAGCTAATCATAATAGAAGGTAAGCCTTTGGCTTCTTCTTGTAGTTTTGCAAGATCAGCTGCATCGCTGACGATTAGAGGGTTTAGCTCATCGGAACCATGAGGTTTAATCATTAATTTTCTCCAAAATTATATTTTTAAAAAGTGTAAAGCCAGCGTTTTAATTATGCAAACGCTGACTCTGAAATTGGGCTATTAAAATTGTGGCGAAATTTTACCATTTACCACAATAAATTGCATGTTTGGACGTTTTGTAAATAAATTAAAAAAGAAGGGGTGAAATAGAATGTAGAAAGGAAGCTAAAACGTCAATGGTATGAGTTTCTTCCAACAAACGCATGTTGATTTATTATTTGAATGCGCCCTAGTAGGGCGCGCTCAATAATGCACCTAGTAAAACTAAAAACCGTTTCATCATCACCAACAAGGTGACAACGACGTTTTTAGTTTCCCTATGCACATCAAATGATTACACCCTTTTCACCTTACTATATAAGGATTAGGGTTTAATTTTAAAGCAATGGCACTATCATTAAAGCCACAATGTTCATAATCTTAATTAGCGGGTTAATGGCAGGGCCTGCAGTGTCTTTATAAGGGTCGCCTACGGTATCGCCGGTTATTGCGGCGTGGTGTGCGTCTGAGCCTTTACCACCATAGTTATCATCTTCAATATACTTTTTTGCATTATCCCAAGCGCCACCACCTGTAGTCATAGATATGGCAAGAAAAATACCGGTGATGATAGAGCCAATTAATAAACCGCCTAATGCTTGCGCGCCTAAGGTTAAGCCCACTACTACGGGAACTACTACGGGTAATAATGACGGTATAATCATTTCTTTAATGGCAGAGGTGGTTAACATATCTACCGCTTTTGAATAGTCTGGCTTTTCTGAATAGTCCATAATGCCAGGGCGTTCTTTAAATTGTCGGCGTACTTCTTCCACTACAGAGCTGGCTGCGCGACCTACGGCCTCCATTGCCATTGCACTAAATAAATAAGGGATCAGGCCACCAATAAATAAACCAATAATAACCATGTGGTTAGATAAGTCAAAAGTTAAAATTTGACCGTCATTATGGGTGGTAAATTCGCGGGTAAAGTCGGCAAATAGTACTAAAGCTGCTAAACCTGCCGAGCCGATTGCGTAACCTTTAGTGACCGCTTTGGTGGTGTTGCCAACGGCATCCAGTTCGTCTGTATTTTTACGAACTTTTTCATCTAAAGCTGCCATTTCTGCAATGCCACCTGCGTTATCGGTTATTGGCCCGTAGGCATCTAAAGCGACGATAATGCCCGTCATAGATAACATAGAGGTGGCGGCAATGGCAATGCCGTATAACCCGGCTAAAGCGTAAGCTGAATAAATACCGGCACAAATAACCAAAACAGGGGCGGCGGTAGAGCGCATTGACAAGGCTAAACCTGCGATAACGTTAGTACCGTGACCGGTGGTAGACGCTTTGGCTAAATTTTTAACTGGGCTAAATTCGGTTGCGGTGTAATAGTCGGTAATAACGACCAGTAAACCCGTTACGACTAAACCGACTATGGTGGTTAGGTATAAATTCATCACGGCATAAGCACCGTTGTCTGCCATTAACCAATAGGTGACAGGGTAAAATGCGGCGACAGAGATAAAGGCTGCAACTAATAATGCTTTGTATAAAGCATTCATTATTTTTCCGCCTTCTTTAACGGTTACAAAGTACGAACCAACTATAGAGCCAATAATGGATACTGCACCTAAAACTAAAGGGTAAATAACCGCCTCTACAGAATTTAACATGCTTAAACCCAATATCATGGTGGCGATAATGGTTACGGCGTACGTTTCAAATAAATCGGCCGCCATTCCTGCACAATCGCCCACGTTATCACCAACATTGTCGGCAATGGTGGCAGGGTTGCGTGGGTCGTCTTCGGGTATGCCTATTTCTATTTTACCGACTAAATCTGCGCCAACATCGGCACCTTTGGTAAATATTCCGCCACCTAAACGTGCAAAAATTGAGATTAATGACCCACCAAAAGCAAGCCCTATTAAGGGTGATAAATTGACACCTTCTAAACCACCATTAAGTTGCCCTAGTAGTGCATAAAAACCTGTAACGCCCATTAATGCTAAACCAACTACCAACATGCCGGTAATTGCACCGCCTCTAAAAGCAACTTTTAATGCGGGGTTAATGCCGTGCTTAGCGGCGGCTGCAGTACGAGAGTTGGTACGTACCGATACGTTCATACCAATGTAACCCGTTGCACCGGATAAAATAGCGCCAATAGCGAAACCAAATGCGGTTATGGCATCTAAAAAAATAAAAATAAGCACAAATAAAACACCGCCTACAACGCTGATTGCTGTGTATTGACGTTTTAAATAGGCTTCTGCGCCTTCTTGGATGGCGTTAGCAATTTCGACCATTTTGCTGTCACCTTGGTGCATTAGCATAATTTTAATGGTTGAAAAAATGCCGTAAAAAATGGCTACAAGGCTACAAGCAATGGCGATTAAGATACCGTCGTGCATGGGTTTCTCCTGTTTTTTTTATTATAGTGTCAAAATATCATACACTTAAATTACAGGTATAGGTTAAATAGCATTTTTTTAAAAAACAAGGGTGGGGCATTACCTTGCTTTTTTGGGGCTTGAAATTATTTTACGCTAAGCCGTCAAAGATGGCTTGTTTGATGTTATTTACAGCACCAATGCCATTTACTTTTACATATTTAGGGGCATTATCTGTACCAGATTGTGACATGGCTAAATAAAATTTGGCTAAAGGTTCGGTTTGTTCATGGAATATATCTAAACGGGCTTTAACGGTGTCTTCTTGGTCGTCATCGCGTTGGATTAAGTCATCGCCTGTTTCGTCGTCTTTGCCTGTAACTTTAGGTGGGTTAAAGGTAACGTGGTAGGTACGCCCAGAGTTTAAATGCACCCGACGGCCGCTCATGCGTTTTATAATTTCGCTGTCGTCTACGTCTATTTCAACCAAAGCATCAATATTTACACCTGCGCTTACCAATGCTTCTGCTTGTGGAATGGTGCGGGGGAAACCGTCAAACAAAAAACCGTTTGCGCAATCGCTATGTGTAATGCGGTCTTTAACCATGCCTAAAATAATTTCGTCCGATACTAAACCGCCTTCGTCCATAATTTTTTTAGCAGCCACGCCTAACTCAGAGCCCGACTTAACATGCGCACGTAACATGTCGCCTGTAGATATTTGAGGTATGTTGAACTTTTGTTTAATAAAATTGGCTTGTGTGCCTTTGCCCGCACCTGGGCCACCTAATAAAATAATTCTCATGGGTTCTCCGTTGATGTTTAGTGCATTTGATTCTGCCATAAATAAAAAGGCCAATCTAATTTGAGTTTCGATAGGGATATAGAATGGTTTTATTATTTTTTAAAAACGAAAGATCGTTTTAGTTGGACGAACAGATGCGTGCAGACAATGCGCAGTTAATTAAGGCTTTTTAAAAACGCAAAAGGGGTCGACAAAAATAGGCAAAAATGCCTGTTTTTGTCGACCCCTTGGGGGGGTACAACAATTACTAGTTTTTGAAATTAAATTTCAAATTCTGGTAATTTTTTCGCAACAGAAATACCTTTCATGGTTACATACTTCGGTAAGCCTTTTTCGTATTCTGGGTAATCTTCACCTTCTATTAATGGGTAAAGATACTCTTTACAAGCTTCGGTTATTCCAAAACCGTCTTCGGTAATATAGTCTAAAGGCATAAACTTTTCTACGTTTGCCACTTCAGACAACGGTGCTTTACCAATTTCCCATTTGTATGGATTGTTAGATACACGCACTACTGTTGGCATAATGGCGTTTTCGCCAGCAATAGCGTACTCAACACCTTTTTGACCAAGTGCATAGGCTTGCTCAACATCACTTTTAGACGATATATGACGTGCAGCACGTTGTAAATAATCGGCAACGGCCCAATGAAATTTATGGCCTAAAGCGTCTTTAATAATGTTGGCAACAACAGGGGCTGCGCCACCTAGTTGAGCGTGACCAAAAGAGTCGCGTGTGCCTTGCTCTGCTAAGAATTTACCGTCTGGGTAATGAACACCTTCAGATACAATAATAGTACAAAAGCCGTACTCTTTAACTTTAGCATCAACTTTAGCTAAGAATTTTTCTTGGTTAAACTCAATTTCTGGGAACAAGATAACAACAGGAATATTATGGTCTTCAATTAAACCACCGGCGGCTGCAATCCAACCTGCGTGACGGCCCATCACTTCTAGTACGAAGATTTTGGTAGAGGTTTTAGCCATTGAACGTACGTCGAAAGACGCTTCTAAAGCAGAAACCGCAATGTATTTAGCGACAGAGCCAAAACCTGGGCAGTTGTCGGTAATTGGTAAATCGTTATCTACTGTTTTAGGTACGTGGATTGCTTGTATTGGGTAACCCATCTTTTCTGATAACTGAGATATTTTGTAACAGGTGTCTGCACTGTCGCCGCCACCGTTGTAAAAAAAGTAGCCAATGTTGTGAGCTTTAAATACGTCAATTAAACGCTCGTATTCTGCTTTGTTGCCTTCTAAACTTTTAAGTTTAAAGCGACAAGAACCAAAACCACCAGATGGCGTGAAACGTAACGCTGCAATATCTTCTGCAGATTCTAAATCGGTGTCGATTAAGTCTTCCGTTAACGCGCCGATGATGCCGTTACGACCTGCGTATACGGTACCAATTTTATCTTTGTGTTTACGAGCGGTTTCAATTACACCACAAGCTGATGCGTTAATTACTGCTGTAACGCCACCTGATTGCGCATAAAATGCATTTTTTACAGTCATACTAAATCTCCAATTTGATTAGTGTTGGATGTTAAATTTAAAAGTTTTAATAATGAAACTCTT